>JAUVPZ010000006.1 GCA_030598395.1 Miltoncostaeaceae bacterium
ACGGCGGCCCGGGCAGCGACTTCTGCCGCACCTCGGAGATCGCGCGCAACTGCGAGGACCTCATCTAGTGTCCCGAGTCAGAAGTTCTTCGCATGTTTCGCGCGCGAATCCCGAGCGAGGCAAGGACCGCAGGGAGGCCCGATATCGGTGGATATCGGGCCGACCGAGGACACCGCATGGCGACGGGATGCAGCCGCGAAACTGCCCACGTATTCCTGAGACGGGACACTAGCGCCAAGCTACAACGAATCTCCACCACAGCTTCCCCGGCACCGAGTCCGGGCGCTCGCGGGTAGTCGAGCGCGGCGACGCCCCGGTCGACCCGGCCGGCTTCGTACTTGAGACACGCGAACGCCTATGGGGCCCTTCCGCGAGGGCTCAAAGAGGGCCGGCGACGCCCAAACCACGCGGCGCTTGGGCGAGCACGAGGTGATCGGGGCGCCGGAGGCCTCCAGCTCGAGGAACGGCGGGTGACCATCGCGCGGAGCCTCAACCTCAACCGCGGGCGCATGGGCGGCACCAAATCGGGAGCCCCCAGGGCCGTGCCGCTGGGCGCAGGCGTCACGGCTCGTATGCGCGAGTATCTCCTGGCCGCAGGACGGCCCGAGAACGGTGCCCCGGTGTTCCCGTCGTTTGACCGCGGGGGGTCATGGGGGCGCGTCAGGGCTTCTGCGGGGCTCTCAAAGCCGCTGCCGCCGCTTCACGACCTGAGGCACACCACAGCCACCCTGTGGCTCGCTAGCGGCCTCACGGTCCACGCTGTGGCCGAGCTGGCCCACCGCCCTCGCTGACAGAACAATTTCCCTGCAAAGCAGCGGTTGACTTCAAATGTGGAACATCGGCGCGCTCTCGTCGCGCGCCTCGCGCTCGGCCATGTCGGCGATGGTCAGCTCGCCGAACAGATCGGCCAGGCGCGACCTGGCGTCGCGCCAAACCCAGTCGCCGGCAACCGGCGGGCCGTCGTCGTCAAGGCGGATGCGGCCGTCGACCGTCTCCACGATCTCCAGGATGGTGACCTCGGCCGGGTCGCGGCGGAACGAGTAGCCGCCCTTCACGCCGCGCTGGCTCTGCAGGATGCCGGCGCGGCGAAGACCGGCCAGCAGCTGCTCGAGGAAGTGCAGCGGGATGTCGCGCGACTCGGCCAGCTCCAGGATGGGCACGGGGGCCGCGTCGCCGCGGCGCGCAAGCTCGGTGAGGGCCAGCACCGCCGAGCGGCTCTTCTCGCTGATGGAAATCACGACAAACCCCCGGGGGTCTCCCGGGAATTCTAGCGGAGCGCCAACCCTCATCCCTCCGTGTCGAGCAGGTGGTTCAGCTGGCCCGCGCGACGAAAGGTGGGCTGGCCGCGAGGCGGCTTCACGCTTCGCCCGCGAGGGAGTCGATGCGACGCCATCGAAGGGAAGGGCACGGGCCGGCCGGCCACCAGGGGCCGGCCGGCGTCTCACGTGAGCGTCAGACCAGGAACGGGATGAGCAGCAGCGCCATGATGTTGGCGATCTTGATCATCGGGTTGATGGCCGGGCCGGCGGTGTCCTTGTAGGGGTCACCCACCGTGTCGCCCGTCACCGAGGCCTTGTGGGCCTCCGAGCCCTTTCCGCCATAGTGGCCGTCCTCGATCATCTTCTTGGCGTTGTCCCACGCCCCGCCACCCGAGGTCATCGAGATGGCGACGAAGATGCCCGTGACGATCACGCCCAAGAGCAGGCCGCCCAGCATCACCCTGCCGTTGTCGAGGCCGAAGATGAACGCCGTCACGATCGGGAACACGATCGGGATCGCGGCCGGGATCAGCATCTGCTTCTGCGCCGACACCGTCACAATGCGCACGCAGCGTGCATAGTCGGGACGCTCGGTGCCCGCCATGATCCCCGGCTTCTCGCGGAACTGCCGGCGCACCTCCTCGACCACCTGGCCCCCGGCGCGGCCCACGGCCTGCATCGACAGCGCGCCGAACAGATACGGCATGAGGCCACCGATGAACAGCCCGACCACCACGTAGGGGTTGGACAGGCCGAAGTCGATGGTGACCTCGCTGCCGGCCTCCGCCAGCGCCTCCTTCAGCTCCTCGAAGTAGGAGACGAACAGCACCACTGCGGCCAGACCGGCCGAGCCGATGGCGTACCCCTTGGTGACGGCCTTGGTGGTGTTGCCCACCGCGTCGAGAGGGTCGGTGACGTTCCGGACGTCCTCCGGAAGCTCCGCCATCTCAGCGATGCCGCCCGCGTTGTCGGTGATGGGGCCGAACGCGTCCAGCGCCACCACGACGCCCGTGAGCGACAGCATGGCCATCACGGCGACGCCGATGCCGTAGAAGCCGGCCAGCTCGAACGTGGCGACGATCGCGCCGGCGATGACGATCACCGGCAGCGTGGTCGCCTTCATGCCCACCGCCAGGCCGGCGATGATGTTCGTGGCGTGACCGGTCTCGGACGCCCTGGCGATCTGCTTCACCGGCGGCCACAGCGTGCCGGTGAAGTACTCGGTGATGGCCACCAGCGCCAGCGTGACGGCGATGCCGACCAGCGCGGCGAACCAGTAGTTGAGCCAGTCGACGTTCGCGCCGTTCGCGGCGAGGGTCGCACCCTGGTCCACGCCGTCCATGAGCCAGTAGGTCACGGGCAGGAAACCCGCCGCGGCGAGCACCGCCGCCACGCCCATGCCCGTGTAGAGCGCCAGCGTCACCGAGTTGCCCGGGCCAAGCCGCACGAACCAGGTGCCGATGATGGACGCCAGGATCGACACGGCGCCCAGCGCCAGCGGGTACAGCAGCACGTTGGTCTGCTCGAACCCGGCGGCCGTCGTGAAGAACAGCGAGCCGAGGAACATCACGGCCACGGTGGTGACCGCGTAGGTCTCGAACAGGTCGGCGGCCATGCCGGCGCAGTCGCCCACGTTGTCGCCCACGTTGTCGGCGATGACGGCGGGGTTGCGCGGGTCGTCCTCGGGGATCCCGGCCTCGAGCTTGCCCACGAGGTCGGCGCCCACGTCGGCGCCCTTGGTGAAGATGCCACCGCCCAGACGGGCAAAGACGCTGATCAGGCTGCCGCCGAACGCCAGGCCCACCAGGGGCTTGACGTCATCGACGTCCGCCCCGAGGATCAGGTAGTAGCCGGCCACCGACAGCAGGCCCAAGCCCACCACGAGCAGGCCGGTGACCGCCCCGCCCCGAAAGGCGACGCCCAGCGCGGGCTTGAGCCCACCCTTGGCCGCCTCGGCCGTGCGCACGTTGGTCCGCACCGACACGTTCATGCCGATGAAGCCCGTCGCGCCGGACGCCACTGCCCCGATCAGGAAGCCGGCGGCGGCCTTCCAGCCGAGCAGCGTCGAGTCGACCGCGTACCCGAGGACCCCGATCACCACGAACATCACCGCGGCGACCGCCGCGATGATGGTGTACTGGCGGGTCAGGTAGGCCTGCGCCCCCTCCTGGATGGCGGCTGCGATGTCTCGCATCCGCTGGTCGCCCGTGGGCTTACGGAGCAGGTACGCGGTCAGGCCGACGCTGTATGCGACCGCGACGAGCCCGATGACGACGGCCAGCCATGGTGTGTTGTCCGACAGGAAGTCGGCCAAGGATCCCTCCGGAGTCAGTGTCGGCCGAACCGGCCACGGCCCCGGCGGCGGCAGGCGCTCCAGGGCGACGCCGACTGCCCCGATCGCGCGGGCGGGCGGCGGCCGCCGGCCTTTCTACCACACGGCGACGCCGACGGCATGCCGGAAGCCATGCCGATCGTCCCTGGCTCAGCGTCCCGAGTCAGGGGTTCGTCGCATGTTTCGGGCGCGAATCCCGACCGAGGACGCCGCATCCGCCGAGGTTTGCAGCGCGGCGGAGCGTGGCGAACGTTCCTGACGGGGTACTAGATCCGAGCTCCCGAGAGCGCCTGGGCACAGTGGGGATCGGGGTCGGCGGGAATCCTCGGGATGACCTTCATCACCAGGTTCCGCAGGCGCTCGTTGTTGGCGACGAGGACCTGGAGGATCTCTTCGGCGGTCACCGCGCGCACGTCCTCCCGGCCCGCCAGGCCCACGTCGTAGTCGGTGATCAGCGACACGTTCGCGTAACAGAGCTCGAGCTCGCGGGCCAGGTGCGCCTCGGGGTACGCGGTCATGTTGATGACCTCCCACCCCATCGACGAGAACCAACGGCTCTCCGCGCGAGTGGAGAAGCGCGGCCCCTCGATGACCACCACGGTCCCGGCCTCGTGGACCGTGATGCCAAGCTCGCGGCAGCCGTCGATCAGCACCTCGCGCAACACCGGGCTGAACGGGTCGGCCGCGCTGACGTGGGTGGCTACCGGCCCGTCGTAGAACGTGTCGGCGCGACTCTTCGTGCGGTCGACGAACTGGTCGCACACCACGAAGTCGCCGATGCCCACGTGCGGCTGGAGGCTCCCCGACGCGCAGGGCCCGATGACCCAGCGCACCCCCAACTCCTTCAGGGCCCAGATGTTCGCCCGGTAGTTGATGACGTGCGGCGGGTACTCGTGATGCACGCCGTGGCGCGGCAGGAACGCGACGCGCCGCCCGGCGACCGCGGCCAGCACCACCCGCGCCGACGGGGCGCCGTATGGCGTGTCCACCGCCACCTCCTGGGCGTCGGGCATGAACGAGTAGAACCCCGATCCCCCGATCAGACCGATCTCGGCGTCGGCCAGCGGTCAGTCCCGCCGCGTTCCCGGTGGCACCCACAGACGGCTGGCGGCGTCGCTGCGGACCTCGTCGGCGGGCGCCGCGTCCGGCGCTCCGGGCTTCTCCGCCCCCTCGCCCCCGCCCGGGCCACCGCCGCCGGCTCCGCCCTCGGCTGCGCGAGCGTAGGCGAGCTGGAGCGCGGCCAGCGGCTCGCGGAAGGGACGCGCCTGCGCAGCGCCGATCTGCTCTTCGGCCACGTCGACCAGCGCGCGCAGGACCTCGATGGCCTGCCGCGCCTGGGCCAGGTCGCGGCGCTCGTCACCCTCGGGGCCCAGGCCCAGCCGGATGCCGGCCATGTCGGCGAATGTTGCCATCGTCTGCAGGAGCACGTCGCGCACCGGCGTGCGCCCCAGCTGGTGCGCGAAGGCCGCGGCCAGCTGCTCCGGGGTGGGCGCCTGGCCCTCCTCGGCCGGCGGTGTGCCCTGCTCGGTCACGTGCCTGCCCCCACCGCGCCCACCAGCGCCAGCGCCTCCTCGGCGCTGCGGCGAGTGCGCTCCACGATCTCGGCCTGCAGGGCCCGCGGGTCGGCCAGCTCGGCGAAGCGCGCCACCTGGCGCACCGCGCCGTTGCCGTGGCGGGCCGTGCCGGGGATCGACGCCAGGAAGGGCGTGAGCCCCAGTGGCGCGTGCAGCGGCTCGGTCCACTCGAGCAGCCGCTCCAGCGCCCGGGCTGTGCTCTGCTCCTCGCCCCGCCCGAGGTCGATGAGCCGGCCCCGTACCCCGTAGCGCTGGGCGCGCCAGAGGTTCTCGTCGATGAGACCGCGCGGGTGCGCCGGCAGCGGCCGGCCGTCGTCGTAGTCGGCGCCGAACGCCATCACGCAGGCCACCATGAGCGCCGCCAGGGCCAGCGCCTCGACCATCTCGGTCTGCCCGTCGCAGATCCGCACCTCGACGGTGCCGAAGTCGTGCGCCGGGCGCACGCTCCACCAGATCTGAAGCCCCTCCTGGATGGAGCCGGTGCGCTCGAGCAACTCGACGAACGCGGCGTACTCGCTCCAGTCACGGTAGGCGTCGGGCACCCCGCAGCGCGGGAAGCTCTTGGTGAAGACGTTGGTGCGCGCCGACGCGAGCCGCGTATCTCGCCCCATGAAGATCGGGCTGTTGGCCGACAGGGCCAGAAGCTCCGGCAGCACGCTGCGCAGCGCCGTCGAGATGGCGACCGCCCGGTCGGCGCCATGCACACCCACGTGCGCGTGCAGCGACCAGCTGTTGTTGGTCCAGGCGATGTAGCCCAGCTCCTGGTCGCGCAGGCGGTAGTGGGGCGTGTCGATGATGCGCTGCTCCCACCAGGGGCTGAAGGGGTGTAGTCCGGCGACGCCGACCGGCGTGCCCAGCCTCTCGGCCAGGGCAATCGTGGCCAGGCGCCCCTCCACCAGCTCCCGAGCCGCGGTCGGAAAACCGTCGTGCTTGATGGTGCGGTACTCGATCTCGCTGGCGATCAGCTCGCCGCACAGACGCTGGGACAGCGGCTCCTCGGCCTCGGTCATGACGTCCTCGAAGCGGCTCGAGAGCGCAAGCGTGTCCGGGTGGAGGAGCTGGTACTCCTCCTCGAGCCCCACCGTTCCGTCGACGGAGGCGTCGAAGCGCTCGCGGACGCCGTCGAGGATGTTCGGTGCCTGCGGGGCCACCTCAGCCAACTTTAACAACGTAACAACGCGGTCCCCGGCGAAGCCCGCCCCAAGATCGCTCTACGAGAGGTAGAAGTAGAGTGCGTGGAGCAGGTCGACGGCCGGGCTCGAGGTGTGCACCGTCACGTCGCTCGGCACCGAGATCAGGGCGTCGGTGTAGTTGAAGATGATCCGCACCCCCGCCGCGACGAGGTCGTCGGCCACCGCCTGGGCCGCCTCGCGGGGCACCGCCAGGACACCAACCTCGATGCCGTCGTCGACGACCACTCGCGCCACCTCGTCGTAGTGCCGCACGCTGAGGTCGCCCACCTTGGTGCCGACCTTCTCGGCGTCCACGTCGAAGATGGCCGAGATCCGGAAACCGTGGTCGGCGAAGACCCCCGAGGTCGCGATGGCCTGGCCCAGGTTGCCGGCCCCGAACAGCGCGATGCTGTGCTGACCGGAGGTCCGCAGAATCTTGCGGATCTGCTCGATCAGCGAGTCGATGTCGTAGCCCACCCCGCGCTTGCCGAACTTGCCGAAGCCCGAGAGGTCGCGGCGGATCTGCGTGGGGTTCACGTTCGTGTACTCGGAGATGGCCTGCGAGCTGATGCTGGTCTTCCCCATACGCTTGGCCTGGGTGAGGACCTGCAGGTAGCGCGATAGGCGCGCGGCCACCCCGAGGGTCAGCCGGTCGTTCGCCACCGTGGCCCTCGACCTGTCCGAGTTTGTGACATCCCCTCACAAGCTACGTCCGGCGGGCGTCAGGCGCAAGGCCGGGGGGCGGGTCAGCGCAGGGCGAAGGGTGCGCTCGTGCGCTGCACGCGCGTGCCGTCGGCCGCCTTCGCCGACACCAGCACCCGGTAGCGCCCGGCCGCGACGGGCGCGCCGTCGGCCAGTCGGCGCGCCACCAGAAAGCGGTAGGTGCCGGGGGCCCAGTCGCCCTCCTGCTTGGCACCGCCCATGGGCTGCGCCCGCCCGCCGCCGTCCGGCAGCAGCCACAGCCTCACGCCGTGGAGGGTCTGGTTGACCAGACTCCCGTCGGAGCGGGCCCGCGCCCCCAGACGGACCTGGACCTCGGCCACCTGTGCGGTGACCGCCACCCTCGGCACGCCCAGGGCGTCGCGCGGGGGTCCCGGCGCGCGCAACGGCACCACGGGCGCCCAGGCCATGGGCGAGCCATCCGCCGAGCCCAGCTCGAGGCGCCCTCGGGCCTCGCCCTGGACGCGCTCGGACACCTGGACGTTCCCGCCGGCGGGCAGGCGCACCAGGCGCAGGGGGCGCGCGGTGCCATCTGGCCTGCGCAGTCGCAGCAGGTACGTGCCACCGCGGCCGCTGATGTCATGGATGGCCACGCGCAGCGCCGTGCCGTCGCCGGCGAGGCGCGCCGGCACGAGCGGCGGGTCGAACACGGCGGGCGCCGCGGCCGGCGTCCCGACGATGCCCGCGCCCTGCGCGAGGACCGAGACGCCGGTCAGCCCCTCGGCGCCCTGAACCAGCAGCGAGTGCACCGCTCGCGGCCCAAGCCCGGGGCGGTCGGCGCGCAAGCGCAGTGCGCGAGCGGCCACCTCGGCCGCGGCCGCGCTGGTCCCGGTGAGGGTGGCGCTGCGCGGCGGCGCGCCGGGGCCCACTGGCGGGTAGGCGGTCTGCCGATCGACTGCGGGCGCCACCAGATCCGGCTTCGCCCGTCCCGCCACGGTCGGCCCCTGGGAGGAGAACGAGGCGACGGCGGGGGCCGCGGGGGGCTGCGGATCGGGGCGCAGGCTCACCGTCAGATCGGGCTGCTCCCGGGCAAGCCGGGCCAGCGCCTCGCCCTGCCGGGGGCCCAGGCCCACTACGGGGACCGGCCACCGCGCGCCGCCGGACACTCCGGGGAAGGCTGCCGACGCGTCGCCGTCCCAGACGGCGACTCCCACCGCACCCGCCTCGGCAGCCAACGTCGCCACCTCGAGGAAGCTGCCCTCGCCGCGAGCCACGACCGCCAGCGCCCCGGCCACGATGCTCTGGCCCGACGGGCCGCGGTAGTGGTCGGCCCGCGCACCGTCCAGCAGGCCGTCGGGGCCGGCGACGAAGGCAAGGCGCGCGCTCCCGAAGGCGGGCGGCGGCCCCATCGCCGGCAGCGGACCGAGCGTGGCGCGCGCGGTCGCCACATTCACGCGAAGCCGCGCGGTGCGGGGCGCGCGGTCGCTCACGCCGCCGACGGCGATGGCGGTGGGCGCCGCCGCCGGCCCGCCCAGGCTGCCCGGCGACGCGAACGTGGGGCCCTCGTTCCCCGCCGCCGCCACCACGGTGGCGCCGGTGCTGTCGGCCGCGACGACGGCCTGTCGCACGGGGTCGACGCCCGCGCCGTCGAAGCCCGCCGCCAGACCCAGGAGGATGACCTCGGCGCGGTCCCGGGGATCGCCGTCGCCGTCGGGGTCGACCGCCCGCTCGAGCGCGGCCAGCACCCGGTCGGAGCGGGCCAGCGGGCGCAACCGGCCTCCGACGGGCTCGCGGGCCACCACGCGATAGGCCAACAGCCTCGGGACGCTGGCGGGCGGCAAGTCGGCGAGCGCGGGCGACCCCAGGACCAGGCTGGCCATCTGCGTGCCGTGGGCCTCGCCATCCGGATCGCCGGGGTTGGCGGCCGGGTCGTTATCGCCGTCCACCAGGTCGGCGCCGCCGATCACCGGATAGGTGGGGCCGATGCCGCCGCCGAGCGCAGGGTGCTCGGCTGCGATGCCGGCGTCGATCATCGCGATGTGCGCCGGCCGGGGACCCGGCGCGACCACCGGGAGGGGCGCCGCGGGGTCCTGCGGAGGCGTCGGCGTGGGGGCCGCGGCCGGGGCGATCTGGGCCGGGGCCAGGAACGACACCGGAATCACAGCCTCCACCTCGGGCAGCTCGGCCACCGCTGCGACGCGCCCGGTCGGCAGACGAAGGCCGAGCCCGTTGACCAGCACCCGATAGCGGAACGTCACGGTGGCGCCGAGGTCGCCGAGCGTCGACTCCACCTTCTGCTGGCGGGCCATGATCGTGGCGGCCGCCGCGGCTCGGCGGTCGGGCGCAACCGACACCGCCGGCGCGCCGCGCAGCAGCACGATGACCGACTCGGTCTCCCCGGGCGCCGGGGCCTGGGGCGCGCGGTGGGCCTCCAATGTGCCGGCCCACGCGGCTGCGGCGTCCAGCGCGGCCTCGCGCCGCTCGACGTCATCGGGACCGTCGGACTGCGCGACTGCGGCCGGGCCCGCGACCAC
Organism: Miltoncostaeaceae bacterium; assembly: GCA_030598395.1. Classification (GTDB taxonomy): domain Bacteria; phylum Actinomycetota; class Thermoleophilia; order Miltoncostaeales; family Miltoncostaeaceae; genus JAUVPZ01. Next base: position 9,532 of record JAUVPZ010000006.1, read on the forward strand.
CGCGGCTGCGGCAGCGAGACCGGCGGCCGCGGCGAGGCGCCTCACGCTGCGATGCCGCCGGGCGGCGAGGTGGCCATGGCGTCGGCGCCCGCGTAGCGGGGCCAGGACAGCGGGGGTGTGAACTGGGCTGCAGCGCCGATCATGGCCGCATTGTCGGTGCACAGCGCCCGGTCGGGAGCGGCGACGGCCACGCCGGCGGGCTCGGCGAACTCGGCGGTCAGGGCTCGCAGGCGGCCGTTGGCGGCCACCCCGCCGCCCAGCGCGACGGCAGGAACGCCGGCGTCCACCGCCGCGCCGACGAGACGCTGCGCCAACGGCCGCACGACGGCCTCCTGGTACGAGGCTGCCAGATCGGCCCGACGGCGCCCGACCTCCTGCTCGCCCAGGTCGCGCACCGCGTAGAGCAACGCCGTCTTGACCCCGGCGAACGAGAAGTCGGCATCGGTGCGGCCCGCCAGCCCGACCGGGAACTCGAAGGCCTTGCGATCGCCGTCCGCGGCGAGGCGCTCCAGCGCCGGGCCGCCGGGGTAGCCCAGCCCCAGGGTGCGGGCGCCCTTGTCGATGGCCTCTCCGGCGGCGTCGTCGAGGGTGCTGCCCAGAAGGCGCGGCTCCGCGTAGTCGTCCACCAGATCCAGCCGGGTGTGCCCGCCGGAGGCGATCAGGCTCACGAAGGGCGGATCGAGCGCCAGCGGCTCGAGCCACGACGCACAGATGTGCCCGTGCAGGTGGTCGACCATGACCAGCGGCTTCCCTGCGCCGTACGCAAGCGCTTTGGCGGTGGCCACGCCCACGAGCAGGGCTCCGATGAGCCCCGGGCGTTGCGTGACCGCAACGGCGTCTACGGCGTCGAGGGCCAGCCCGGCGGCGTCGAGCGCCTCGTCGACGACCGCGTTGACGGTTCCCAGGTGCTGCCGCGCCGCCACCTCGGGCACCACCCCGCCATACGGCGTGTGCAGCCGGGCCTGGCTGGCCACCACCGAACTGCGCACCTCGGGGCCGTCCACCACGGCGGCGGCGGTCTCATCGCACGATGTCTCGATCGCGAGGATCAGTCGGATGCCCGCTCTCCCGGTCAGGCGCGCTGGTCCTCGGGCCCACCCCGACGCCACATGATCAGAGCGTCCTCGCTGTTGTCGGAGTAGTAGCCCGGTCGCACGCCGTGGTCCACGAAGCCTTTTCGCCTGTACAGGCGGATCGCCTTCTCGTTTGAAACCCTCACTTCAAGCGTGTAACCGAGGTTTGCATAGACATCCGCGCGACGGAACAGCTCGTCCAGCAACAAGCCGCCCAGACCACGCTCGCGCTGGGCCGGATCGATGCACAGGTTGAGGATGTGCCACACCTCCGCGTACCGGGTGACCATTGCGTAGCCCAGCACCCCTGCGCCGCGCACGACCACCAGATCGAGCGACGTCGCCCGGCCCAACTCGGCCATGAACATGCGCCGCGTCCAGGGCGTGGCGGCTGAGGCCGCCTCGATCACCACGACCTGACGCACGTCGCCCGGGCGCATCACGCGCACTTTCACCGCCGCCTCCTCGACCGGCTGCCGTCCCCTGGGGATCGCTAGTGCTCCGTTCCGAAGGTGACTTGACGACTCGGCGTGCGAAAACGGAGCGGGGCAAGGACGCACGCGAGGCCAATAGCGGACCCTGTTGGCCGAGCCGAGGACGCCGCATCCGCGACGGTTTGCAGCCGCCGGATCGCAAGGGAACCTCTGGAGCGGAGCACCTAGTGTCCTGTCTCAGAGGTTCGTCGCATGTTTCGCGCGCGAATCCCGAGCGAGGCAAGGACTGAGGGAGGCCCGATATCGGGAATATCGGGCCGACCGAGGACACCGCATCGCGACGGGATGCAGCCGCGAAACTGCCCACGTATTCCTGAGACAGGACACTAGCCCCCGCCGGCGGCGAGCGCGCGGCGGCGATTGACCTCGGCGTCCGGAAGCCGGGCGTACACCGGCACCGCGGGCCGCTCGCCACCGGCTTCCACCCGGCGAACCAGGTCGGCTGCGCGCACCCGGCCGGCGGCCGCGCCGGCGGGCAGCAGCACCAGGTGGGGCGCGTCGAGCGCCGGGCCGGCGACCGCGACGCCGTCGCCCCCGATCACGACCGGCGCATCGGGCGAGCCCAACGCCGCCAGCGCGTCGGCCGCCGCCTCGGGCGCCAGCGCCCGCGGGCCGAGCAGCTCCTGCAGCACTCCCGCCCCGCGCGCGCGGTAGGCGGCCACGAACAGCTCGCCGCGGCGGGCGTCGAGCGCCGGCGCGAGCGTGGCGCCGGGCGGCGCGACCTCGGCGAGCCCGAGCGCCAGCGCCTCGAGACTGGACGCGCCGCGCACCGGCACGCGCAGCGCCTGGCCTAACCCAAGCGCCGTCGCGATGCCGATCCGCAGGCCGGTGAACCCACCGGGGCCCACGCCCACCACGATCCGCTCGAGCTCGTCCCGCCCCACGCCCACGCTCGCCAACAGCCCGTGCACCGCCTCAAGCACCCGCCGGCCGGCTCCGGGGCGCGCCCAGAGGCCGAGCTCCGCGAGGGGCTCAGCCCCCTCCGTGAGGGCCAGACTCGGGCTCGCCGTTGCGGTGTCGAGGGCGAGAGTGGGCAATCAGCTGCGTGAGCAGGGCCTGGTCGGCGGGCTCGCGGGCGGCGAATCGTACCAACCGCCGGTCGCCGCCCATGTGCTCGATCGAGATGACCACCCTCGCCTCGGGAAGCAGGCCGGCCAGCGCCTCCGGCCACTCGACGAACGACACCGCGGACTCGCCGGCCTCCGCCCGGAGCAAATCCAGCTCCTCCGGCTCGATCTCACGCCCCAGCCGGTAGCCGTCGAGGTGGGCGACCGGAACCCGTCCCTCATAGCGCAGCGCAACCGTGTAGGAGGGGCTGGTGAGCGTGCCCTCCACGCCCAGCTCGCGGGCGGCCCCGCGCACCAGGGTGGTCTTGCCCGCACCCAGCTCACCGCGCAACTCCACCAGGTCCCCCGATCGCAGCAGCCCGGCCAGCGCCGCCCCCAGCGCCGCGGTCTCCTCGGGCGCGGCGGTCTCCACCGCCACGTCGGGCTGGGCCGTCACAACGTCAGCGCGAGCTAAAAAAGGCCGAGCTGCGTGGGACCACCCGCGGCGACGGGCGCGGGCTCGGCCGGCGTCGGCTCCTCGAGCCGGGGCGAAGCCGGTGCAGGGGCGCCCGGATCGGCGGCCAGCAGGCTCGGGATGCGCGCGAAGTCGGCCTCGAGCGCGCTGCGCAGGGCCCCCGCCCGCAGCACGGCCGCCGGATGGAACAGCGGGTACAGCAGCACCGGCAGCTCGCCGAGCCGGATGGGCAGCTCGCGCCCGTGCACGCGGGTGATTCCGTCGGGCCGCCCGGACAGCAGCTTGGTGGCGAAGTTGCCCAGCGTGCAGACCACGCGCGGCCGGATGAGCGACACCTGCCGGAACAGGTGGGCCTCGCACGAGCGGATCTCGGCCGGAAGCGGGTCGCGGTTGCCCGGCGGCCGGCACTTGAGCACGTTGGCCACGAACACGTCGTCGCGCGACAGGTCGATGCCGCCCAGCAGCTGGTCGAGCAGCTGACCGGCCGCGCCCACGAACGGGAGGCCCTGGCGGTCCTCGTGGTAGCCGGGCGCCTCGCCGACGAACATCAGGTCGGCGTGGGGGTCGCCGTTGCCGGGCACCACCTGCGTGCGTGCCTCGCTGAGCGGGCAGCGCGTGCAGTCCAGCACCTCGTCGCGGTGGTACTGCTCGAGCGCGGCGATCTGCCCCGTCGACATGGCGACACGTTATCGGGACGTCCGGCCGGACCGCAGCGAGGGTCGTTGCCCGCGCTCGCGCTGTGCGGATATGATTCGGGGCGTCCCGGCCTGCGCCCGGCATCCCTCGGGGAGCTGGAGCCCGTCGCCGAGACAGCCGCCGGCCCCGGCCGCGCGGCGCTGCCTGTCGCCATGACCACCACGCCGCTCATCGCCCCCACCGTCCAGTCGGTCCGCCACGCGGTCGCACGACTGCGCGAGACGGGCCGCCCGGTCGCCCTGGTGCCCACCATGGGCGCCCTGCACGACGGCCACCTGTCGCTGATCCGGCTGGCGGCGGCCGACGGCCACGCCGTCGTGGTGAGCGTGTTCGTGAACCCGACGCAATTCAACGATGGCGCGGACCTCGAGCGCTACCCGCGGGACCTCGACGGCGACGCGGCCAGGGCCGCAGCTGCCGGGGCGGAGGTGGTCTACGCGCCGCAGGTCGACGAGGTCTACCCGGAGGGCTTCGCCACCCGCATCGAGGTGAGCGGGCCCGCGGCGGGCCTCGAGGGCGCGGCGCGACCCGGCCACTTCGACGGCGTGGCGACGGTGGTGGCCAAGCTGCTGCTGGCGGTCCGGCCGGACCGCGCGGTCTTCGGCCAGAAGGACGCCCAGCAGGTGGCGGTCATCCGGCGCCTCGTGCGCGACCTGCATCTCGACGACATCGAGCTGGTGGTCGGGCCCACGGCGCGCGAGGACAGCGGCCTGGCGATGAGCAGCCGCAACGCGCACCTCGATCCGGACGAGCTCGCCGCGGCCACCGTGCTCTGGCGCGCCATCAGCGCCGCCGAGGCGCTCGCGGCCGAGGGTGAGCGCGACGCTGCCCGCGTGCGAGCCGCGGCCGAGGAGGTCCTGCGCCGCGAGCCGCGCTGCGAGCCCGAGTACGTCGAGGTGGTCCACCCCGACACCTTTGCCGCGCGCGCCCGGCTCTCGGACCCGTCACTGCTCTGCGTGGCCGCACGCGTGGGCCCCGTACGCCTGATCGACAACCACCCGCTCCCGATCCCGACCCTCCGGAGGGCTGACGTGCCGCCGAGCACCAGGACGATGCTCAAGAGCAAGATCCACCGCGCCACCGTGACCGAGGCCGACCTCGATTACGTGGGCAGCATCACGGTCGACGCCGAGCTGCTGGCGGCGGCCGACATCCGACCCTACGAGCAGGTACACGTGGTGAACATCGCCAACGGGGCCCGCTTCGAGACGTACGCCATCGAGGGCGCGCCCGGCGCGGGCACGATCTGTCTCAACGGCGCGGCGGCCCGGCTGGCGCAGCCCGGCGACCGCGTGATCGTGCTCTCCTACGCCACCTTCGCCGAGGAGCTGCTCGACGGCTACGAGCCCATCGTGGTGCACGTGGACGGCCGCAACCGCCGGCTCGAGGTGGCCGACGGGCTGCTGGCGTCGTTGGCGGAGGGAGGCGACCGGTCCGGCTGACCGCCGGGGCCGTGCGGGCGCGCAAGGGCGGGCCCCGGCTGGCCGCGCTGACGGCCTACGACTTCCCCACAGCTCTCGCGCTCGAGCGCAGCGGCCTCGACATGATCCTCGTCGGCGACAGCCTGGGTGAGGTGGAGCTGGGCTACGACTCCACCCGGGCGGTGACCCTCCAGATGATGGCGCACCACACGCGCGCGGTGCGCAACGGCGCGCCGGACACGCACATCGTGGGCGACCTTCCCGTCGACACCTATCGCGACGCGTCCGAGGCCGTGGCCAGCGGGCGGGCTCTCGTGGCCGCCGGGGCCGACAGCGTCAAATTGGAGGGGCCGCTGGTGCCCCAGGTCGAGGCGCTGGTGGCGGACGGCATCCCCGTGATGGGCCACGTGGGCCTGCTGCCCCAGACCGCCGCCGCCTACCGGCGGCAGGGCACCACGCCCGAGACAGCCGACCTCATCGCCGAGGGCGCCCGGGCGCTCGACGCCGCGGGCTGCTTCGCCATCGTGGCGGAGGCGATGCCGGAGGACCTGGCGGCCCGCATCACCGGCGAGGTCGGGTGCCCCACCATCGGCATCGCCTGCGGCACGACGTGCGACGGCCAGGTGCTGGTGACCACCGACCTGGTGGGCGGCCTTCCCGACCCTCCCGCCTGGATGCGCTCGCGGGCCGATGTCTTCGGCGCCACGGCTCGCGCTGCCGGCGAGTACCTGGAGGCGGTGCGCGCCGGGAAAGCGGGCTAGCCGGGGGCCCCTCCGCGCGTCGTGCAGGTAGGGTTCGGCCATGGCGGACCCGACCCCGCCCGGTGGCGACGCCCATGCCGACATCGCGCCCGGTGCGGACCTGCGCAACCGGGATCTTGCATCTGTGGACCTCTCGGGGCGCGACATCTCCGGTGCCGATCTCTCCGGCGCTACGCTGGCCGGGGCCAGGCTGCCCGAAGCCGACCTCACCGGCGCCCACATGGTGCGGGCCGACCTCGGCTCGGCGAGCCTGCGCGACGCCTGCCTGTTTGGCGCCGAGCTGGCCCACGCCAACCTGATCGGCGCCGAGCTCCAGGGCGCCGACCTCCGCAGGGCCGACCTCACCGAGGCCACGCTCTTCCGGGCGAAGCTGATGACCGCCGACCTGCGCGGTGCAACGCTCAACGGCACCGACCTCAGCTGGGCGTCGCTGATCGACGCCGACCTGCGCGAGGCCGACCTGCGCGGCGCCGACCTGTTCGAGGCCGACCTCAGGCACGCCGACCTGCGCGGCGTCCAGCTCGCCGACGCCCAGCTCAACGGCACGGAGCTGCGCGGCGCGAAGGTCGACGAGGCCACCGCATGGCCCGAAGGGTTCGACCCCGGCGACCTGGGCGTGGAGCGAGTTGCGACGGACGCCCCGCCCGACGAGGCCGAGGAGGCCGAGGAGGCCGGGTAGGGCACCGGGGCAGGCGGGGCCGTCCGGTCAGCCCTCGGTCGAGCTCCCCTGGGCGATGAGGTGGAGGTTGAGCGCCTCGCGCAGCAGATCCTCCTCCACGCCGTGCTCGCGGGCGACCTCGCGCAGCGTTCGGCCCGACGCTGTGGCCTCCTTCACGATCGCCGACGCCGCGTCGTAGCCGATGTGCGGGTTCAGCGCAGTCGCGGTGGCGAGGGTGGCCTCGGCGTGGAGGTTGCACATCTCCTCGTTGGCCCGGATGCCCGCAACGCACTTGTCGGCCAGCAGACGGCTGGCGGAGCTGAGCAGGGCGATCGACTCGAGCAGGTTGCGGCCCATCATGGGGATCATCACGTTGAGCTCGAAGTTGCCCTGCATGCCGCCCGCGGTGATCGCGACGTCGTTGCCGATGACCTGGGCCGACACCTGGACCACGACCTCGGGGATCACGGGGTTGACCTTGCCCGGCATGATCGACGAGCCCTTCTGCAGCTCGGGCAGGAAGATCTCGCCCAGGCCGGCCCGAGGGCCGCTGCCCATCCAGCGTAGGTCGTTGGCAATCTTGGTCAGCGAGACGGCGACCGACTTCAGGCCGCCCGACGCCTCCACGAGGCCGTCGCGGTTGCCCTGCGCCTCGAACGGGTCGGCAGGCGGGTGGATGCCCAGGCCGGTGTCGGCCGCCATCCGCTCGCGAACGCGCTCGGCGAACTCGGCGTGCGTGTTGAGGCCGGTGCCGGTTGCCGTGCCTCCGAGCGGGATCTGGCCGAGGCGCGGCATCGTGTCGGCCACGCGAGCCCGCCCCTGGCGCGCCTGCGCCGCGAAGCCCGAGAACTCCTGACCCAGCGTCACCGGCACGGCGTCCATCAGGTGGGTGCGGCCCGACTTCACCACGTGCGCGAACTCCTCGGCCTTCGCGGCGAGCACGTCGCCCAGGTGATCCAGCGCGGGCAGCAGCCGCTCGGCAATCTCCTGAAGGGCGGCCAGGTGCACCGCCGACGGGAACACGTCGTTCGAGCTCTGGCCCATGTTGACGTGGTCGTTGGCGTGAGCCTCGTCGCCGGCGAGCGTGGCGATGACCTCGTTGGCGTTCATGTTCGACGAGGTGCCGGAGCCGGTCTGGAACACGTCGACCGGGAACTGGTCGTCGTGCTCGCCGGCCGCCACGGCGTCGCCCGCCTGGGCGATGCTCACTGCCAGCGTCGGGTCCAGCAGACCAAGCTCGGCGTTGGTGCGCGCCGCCGCGGCCTTGATGCGCCCGAGCCAGCGCACGATTGGCGCCGGGACGGCCTCACCCGACACCGGGAAGTTGTCGATCGCCTTGGCGGTCTCGCCGCCCCACAGCTCTGTCATTCCCGCTCCCTGATCGTGACCGACCCCGGAGCCTACCGCCGCAGACCCCCGAGCGAGGTCAGGACCTCGATCGCGGCGCGCGCGCCCAGCCCGAGGTGCGCCACGCGCAGGTGCTCGTCGGGCGCGTGGATGGCGTCGCCGGGCAGCCCGAAGCCGGTGAGGGCGGTGGGCACGCCCGCCTGCGCCAGGGCCGCGACCACCGGGATCGTGCCGCCGGTGCGCACGGGCACCGGGCGCGCGCCCAACGCCCGCTCCAGGCCCTCGGCCACGGCCGCCATGGCGGGCTGCCGCGGGTCGATGTACGCCGCGCCGAAGGTGCCGAGGTCCTCCACGGTGACCTCGGCCCCCTCCGGCGCGGCGTCCGCCAGCAGTCGGTCCAGCGCAGCGGCCACCTGCAGGGCGTCCTGACCCGGCGCCACGCGCACCGACAGCGTCGCGGTGGCCGTCCCGGGGATCGCAGTGGCCACCAGGCCCGGATCGCCCGCGGCGAGGCCGTGCACGTCGAGCGACGGCGAGGCGAACGTGCGCAGGTAGAAGCCCTCGGCCGCCCCGGGGTCGGCCGGGCGCAACCCGGCCTCGTCGAGGGCCTGCTGGCCCCGCGGCAGCTCGGCCCAGGCAGCCACCTCCTCCGGGCCCGCGGGGGCGACGCCGACGTAGAGGGCATCGGGCAGCCGGCCCTCGCGCGGCGTCACCGCCTCCAGGATCCGTCCGAGCGCCACGGCGGCGTTGAGGGCGGCTCCCCCGTAGAGCCCGCTGTGGGCGTCGGTGGCGGCGGCGCGCACCGTGACCCGCCGGTAGACCAGCCCGCGCAGCCCCGTGCACAGGGCCGGTCGGCCGGGGGCCACCATCGGCATGTCGAAGATCAGCGCCGCGTCGGCCGGCTCGGCGTCGGCGGCGATGTGGCGCACCGCCGAGTCGCCGCCGCTCTCCTCCTCGCCGTCGACGACGACCGAGACCCGCACCGGCAACCGGCCGGCGGCGGCCAGCCGCTGTACGCCGACCAGGAGCATGAACAGGTTGCCCTTGTCGTCGCTGGCGCCGCGCGCGTAGAGGTTGCCGTCGCGCTCGACCGGCTCGAAGGGCGGACTGCTCCAGCGATCCTCCGGGCCCGGCGGCTGCACGTCGTAGTGCCCGTAGACGATCACCCGCGGCGCGTCGGCGGCGCCGTCGGAGGCGGGCACCTCGCCCAGCACCAGCGGATGGCGGTCGGTGGGGCGCACCTCGGCCTCCCCGCCGGCGCGGCGGACCTCGTCGGCCACCAGCTCCGCGGCGCACGACAGGTCCGGCGCATGCGCGGGCTCCGCGCTGATGCTCGGCACGCGCAGCAGCGCGTAGAGCCGCTCGAGCTCGTGGGGCGTCACTCGGTGTTCAGCTCATCCGGAACGAGGAGCAGGGTCAGCCGCCGCCCGGCGCGGACCACCTGCACCGGCACCTCACGCCCGATCAGCGCGGCAACCCTCAGTGACTGCAGGTCGCCCACGTCGGCCACCGCGCGGCCGTCGACGTCGATGATCAGATCCTCCGCGCGCATGCCCGCACGGTCGGCGGGGCTGCCCGACAGCACCTCGGCGACCTCGACCGCGGCCTGGCGCCCCAACTCGGCGCGCAGCCGCGGCGGCAGCGGACGGGGCCCGCCGGCGATGCCGACGTAGGCCCGGCGCACCCGGCCGTCGCTGATCAGCGCGGCCACGATCGCCCGCGTGGTGGCGTTGATGGGGACGGCCAGCCCGAGCCCCACGCCCGCCACCGCGGTGTTCACGCCCACCACGCGACCACGGCTGTCGGCCAGCGCGCCGCCGGAGTTGCCGGGGTTGAGGGCGGCATCGGTCTGGATGACGTCGTCGACCACGCGCCGCGCCGAGCCCTGTCCTGCGGGGAGCGAGCGGCCCAGCGCCGAGACGACCCCGGCCGTCACCGAGCCCGAGAAGCCCAGCGGGTTGCCGATGGCGACGACCATCTGGCCCACGACGAGGCGGTTGGCGTCGCCAAGCTGGGCGGCCTCGAGGTCGCCCGACTCGGCGCGCAGTACCGCCAGGTCCGACAGGCGGTCGGCGCCGGCCACGGCAAGCCCGAACTCGCGCCCGTCGGCCAACCGCGCCGACAGCGCCTTCTCGGCGCCGTCCACCACGTGCGCCGAGGTCAGCAGATAGCCGTCGGGCGCGATGACCACCGCGCTGCCCGCCCCCTCCGACCGGTCCCGCCTCCGGCCCACGCGCACGCTGGCCACGCTGGGTCCGAGGCGCCGGGCCACGTCGACCACGACCCGCGAGTAGGCGTCGAGCGCCTCGTCGCCGAGGGGGTCGGGTTTGGCCTCGCCGGCGTCGCTCGCCAGGTGCGGGCCATCGAGAAAGCTCACCGCCGCCATCGCTGCCGAAGGTAGCAACGGCCCGCTCAGCCGCGCCCGGTCACGTCCTCGGCCGGCCCCAGCGGCACGATGCCGGTGGGGTTGATCGACCGGTGCGTGAAGTAGTAGTGGGACTTGATGTGATCCATTCTGAGGGTCTCGGCCACCCCCGGCACGGCGAGCAGCCGCCGCGTGTACTCCGACAGCGCCGGGTAGTCCACCAGCCGGCGCAGGTTGCACTTGAAGTGCCCCACGTAGACTGCGTCGAACCGCACGAGCGTCGGGAACAGGCGCCAGTCGGCCTCGGTCATGCGCTCGCCCACCAGGAACTCGGGCCCGCGCAGGCGCTCCTCGAGCCAATCGAGGGCGGCGAACAGGGCCAGGACGGCGTCCTCGTAGGCCTCCTGGGTCGTGGCGAACCCCGCGCGGTAGACGCCGTCGTTGACGTCGCGGTAGACGCGGGCGTTGACGTCGTCGATCTCGTCGCGCAAGCCCGGCGGGTAGAGGTTCAGCGACGCGTCCCCCCACTCGCCGAACTCGCTGTTGAGCATCCGGATGATCTCGGAGGACTCGTTGTTGACGATGCGACCCTCGGCGCGGTCCCACAGCGCGGGCACCGTGACGCGGCCGCGGAAGCCCGGGTCGGTGGCGGCGTAGGCCTCGCTGAGGAAGGCGAAGCCGTTCACCGGGTCGGGCGAGAAGCCGTCGCCGTGGCCGAAGCGCCAGCCGCGCCCGTCCCGGATGGGGTCGACGGCCGACAGCGACACCACGTCCTGCAGGCCCTTGAGGAGGCGGACGATGACCGTGCGGTGGGCCCACGGGCACGCGTGCGAAACGTAGATGTGGTAGCGACCCGGTTCGGCCCGGTGCCCCGACGAGCCGTCGGCGGTCACGACCCCGCGGAACGCGCTGTCCTGCCGGATGAAGCGGCCACGTGCGTCCATCTCGCCCCCGAACTGCGGCGGCGCGGCGGTATCGGTCACACCGCGGCCGCCGCGGGCAGCGCGGCCGGCGTGGGCCGCAGGCGGGCCAGCACCGCTCGCAGGTGCTCGCCGGTGTGCGATCCGGGCTCGGCAGCGACCTGCTCGGGGGTTCCGGCGGCCACCAGCGCGCCGCCGGCGGCGCCGCCCTCGGGGCCGAGGTCCACGATCCAGTCGGCGCACTTCACCACGTCGAGGTTGTGCTCGATCACCACCACCGTGTTGCCCGCGTCAACCAGGCGCTGCAGCACCGCCAGCAGCTTCTCGACGTCGGCGAAGTGCAGGCCGGTCGTGGGCTCGTCGAGCGTGTAGAGCGTGCGGCCGGTGGCCACGCGCGACAACTCGGTGGCCAGCTTCACCCGCTGGGCCTCGCCGCCGGAGAGCGTCGTGGCCGCCTGGCCCAGGTGAACGTACTCGAGGCCCACGTCGTAGAGCGTGCGCAGTCGCCGCGCGATCCTCGGCACGGGCTCGAACAGCTCCAGCGCCTCCTCGACGGTCATCTCGAGCACGTCGTGGATCGTGCGGCCCCGGTAGCGCACGGCCAGCGTCTCGCGGTTGTACCGACGGCCGCCGCACACCTCGCAGGGGACGTAGACGTCCGGCAGGAAGTGCATCTCGATGCGAATCGTCCCCGCGCCCTTGCAGGCCTCGCACCGGCCGCCCCGGACGTTGAAGCTGAAGCGCCCTGGGCGGTAGCCGCGCGAGCGGGCGTCGGGCGTGCGGGCGAACAGCTGGCGGATGTGGTCGAACAGGCCGGTGTAGGTGGCCGGATTGGACCGCGGCGTGCGCCCGATGGGCGACTGGTCGATGGAGACCACCTTGTCCAGCTGCTCCATCCCCTCGACGTGGTCGTGGCGCCCGGGGCGCTGCGGTCGGCGGTTGAGGCGACCCGACAGGGCCTTCAGCAGGATGTCGTTGACCAGCGTGCTCTTCCCCGAACCGGACACCCCGGTGACGCAGGTGAACGCGCCCAGCGGGAAGTCGACGTCGATGCCCCGCAGGTTGTGCTCGGCAGCGCCCACGACGCGCACGTGCCCCGCGCCATGCCGGCGGGCCGGCGGCGGCTCGATCTCGCGACGCCCCGAGAGGTATGCGCCCGTCACCGAGGCGGCGGTCGCTTCGATCGTATCCACCGGCCCGTCGGCCACCACGCGGCCGCCATGCTGGCCGGCGCCCGGACCCATGTCCACGACGTGGTCGGCCGAGCGGATCATCTGCTCGTCGTGCTCGACCACCAGCACCGTGTTGCCCTGGTCGCGCAGCCGCATGAGGGTGCCGATGAGGCGGGCGTTGTCGCGCTGGTGCAGCCCGATGGAGGGCTCGTCCAGGATGTAGAGCACGCCCATGAGGCCGCTGCCGATCTGGGTGGCCAGCCGGATGCGCTGCGCCTCGCCGCCCGACAGCGTGCGGGCCGCGCGCTCGAGCGTGAGGTAGCCCACGCCCACGTCGTGGAGAAACCGCAGGCGGTCGGCGATCTCCTGGATGACGCGGGCGCCGATGAGGCTCTGGGTGTCGGTGAGCACCAGGTGGTCGAAGAAGTCCAGCGCCCCGGCCACCGACAGCTCGGAGAGCGAGTGGATGGAGCGCCCGCCCACGGTGACGGCGAGGCTCTCGGGGCGCAGGCGGGCGCCCCCGCAGCCCGGGCACGGGCGCAGCGACATGAACTGCTCCACGTGGTCGCGCACGGCCTGCGACATCGAGTTGGCGTGCTGGCGCCGGAGCGCCGGCACCACCCCCTCGAACCAGCCGAAGGAGCTGCGCTTGCGCCGCCGGCCGATGTGAATGCGCTCGCGCCGGCCGGCACCCTCCAGCAGCAGCCTGCGGTCGCTGGCCGCCAGGCGGCGCCAGGGGCGCTGCACGTCGATGCCCTCGCGCTCGCACACCGCGTGGAGCAACAGGTCGTAGTAGTCGGTGGTGCGATCGGTCCACGGCAGGATGGCGCCATCGGTCAGGGAGCGCTCCGGGTCGATGACCAGCTCGGGGTCGACCTCCGACATGAACCCGAGGCCCGTGCACACCTGGCAGGCGCCGTGCGGCGAGTTGAACGAGAAGACCCGCGGCGCCAGTTCCGGCAGCGACGCCCCGTGGTCGGGACAAGCGAAGCGCTCCGAGTAGCTCCACGAGCGCTCGTCGCCGCCCACCTCGGCTACCCGCACGAGGCCGTCGGACAGCCCTGCCGCGGTCTCGATGCCGTCGGTGAGCCGCCGGCGGAGATCCGGCTTCATGATCAGCCGGTCGACCACCACCTCGATGGTGTGCTTCTGGTTGCGGTCGAGCGGCGGCACCTCCTCGATGTGGTGCACCTCGCCGTCGACCGCCGCCCTGCTGAAGCCGTCGACGCGGATCGACTCCAGCACGTCGCGGTGCTCGCCCTTGCGGTCGCGCACCACCGGCGCCAGTAGCATGAAGCGGGTGCCTTCGGGCAGGTCGAGCACGCGGTCGGCGATCTGCTCGGCGCTCTGGCCCTCGATGGGCCGGCCGCACTCGGGGCAGTGGGGCTCGCCGATGCGGGCGTAGAGCAGCCGCAGGTGATCGTAGACCTCGGTGACGGTGGCCACCGTGGACCGCGGGTTGCGGCTGGTGGTCTTCTGGTCGATCGAGATGGCCGGCGACAGCCCGTCGATATGGTCGACGTCGGGCTTGTCCATCTGCCCCAGAAACTGGCGAGCGTACGCCGACAGGCTCTCGACGTACCGCCGCTGCCCCTCCGCGTAGAGCGTGTCGAAGGCGAGGCTGGACTTGCCGCTGCCGGACAGGCCGGTGATCACGGTGAGCCGGTCGCGCGGGATGCTGACCGTGACGTCGCGCAGGTTGTGCTCGCGCGCGCCGACGACGTGGATCGCGTCGGGGGCAGACGAGTGCGGCGAGCGGCCCACGGCCCTCAGTCTAGTGTCGAACCCGGACCCGGCGTCCTGCCGCGGCGCGCGGCGGCGGCGGACGTCTGGCACTCTGACGCGGTGCACTTCGGCCTCATGGACGGCGCGGAGGAGATCGCCGCAGGCGGCTACGCGCGCGTGCCGCTGGCGTCGTGCGGCTGGCGCGCGAACGAGGACGGCGAGCAGTCGCTGTTCGTCACCTGGCCCGAGGTCGGCGAGGGCCTGGACGTCACGGGGGTGGGGTTCTTCCCCGACCCGGTCGGGGGCGGGCCCTTCTTCGTGTGGACGTTCTGCGAGGAGTGGGGCCGGGTGCGCGTGCCAGCAGGGGCCCGGCTGACGCTCGGGCTGCCGCCCGGACAGGGCGGCGCGCCCGGCGCCAGCTAGTGTCCTGAGTCAGAAGTTCGTCGCATGTTTCGGGCGCGAATCCCGAGCGAGGCAAGGACGCAGGGAGGCCCGATATCGGTCGATATCGGGGCGACCGAGGACACCGCATGGCGAGGGGATGCAGCCACGAAGCTGCCCGTCAAACGCTGACTCGGGACACTAGCCGCGCAGGGCCCGAAGGGCGCCGGCCTCAGCCTCGTAGAAGTCCGGGTTGCGCTCGGCCGCCAGCTCGGCCAGGTGGTCGACCGCGCTGGCCAGGCCCACCTCCCGCTCCGGCTCGCCCACCGCGTACACCTCGGTCCACGGCGGGGCCTCACGGGGGTCCACCAGCACCACGAAGAGCGCCTCGTACTGCTCCTCCCGCCCGGCCGGGTCGGCCCGTCCGGCGAACATGCGCAGCAGCCGGTGTGCGTTGTCGAAGGTTGAGCGCCGGCGTGGCGTGGCGTCGTGCCGCGCGCCCTCGTCGAGCACCAGGAACCCTCCCAGCACCGCGAACGGGAAGCGCCGGTGCAGCGTGACCGCCTCGAACAGCATGTCGCCCCGGCGGTTGGCCAGGTTCTTCTGGTAGTTGCCGCTTCGGATGTCGCGGAAGTTGATGGTCTTCACCGACGCCGCCAGCAACAGGCCAGACTCCTCGGTGGCCCAGGTGACATCGACCTGCTTGGCGCCAATCCCGCCGGACATCCGCCGCTCGGCCCCGGCCACGCCGTCGACGCCCTCCTCGGGCTGGGTGCCCGCCATGCCGCGCCGACGCATGTCGGCCGCCAGGCACAGGGCGAAGCCGTGCGACATCAGTTCCGAGTAGCGCTTCTTGTGGGGTGCGGGCGCGTCGTCGTCCGGCTTCGGCGGCAGGCCCGCCAGGGCCAGGCGCAGCTCGTCGTCGACGCTCATGCTCGCCTCCCGCGGGCACGGCGGCGGCGGCGGCCGTGGAGCATCTCTCGCGCCTGGCGGATGCTTGCCAGCTCGGCCGCGCTGAGCCCGAGGTGCCGCCGCAACAGCACCTCGTCCACGGCATGCACCAGCTCGTCGGGCGCGCCGGCCGGCCCGATCGCCAGCGCGGCTAGCGGCTCGGCCGCGGCCGCCACGACGTCGATCGACGGCACCGGCAACGCCTCGGCCTCGCGTGGCTCGACTTTCAGCAGGCCGCCGCCGTAGGCCCGTCCCACCAGCTCGGCGCCCAGGCGCGTGAGGCTGTTGAGCGCAGCGAAAGGCAGCAACTCGGGGCCCAGCTCGGCGGCCAACCCGGCCAGGGTGAGGCCGTGCACCGAGTTGACGCAGGACACCCCGGCCGCATTGCGGACCAGGCGCGGCGCACCGTGGTTCATGTAGGTCACGAAGAGATCAGGCTCGCGGACGCCGGGCACCCGCCACCACGGCCGGCGGTGACGGCACTTGTAGCCCTCGGCCACCCCGGTGCGCTCGCCTTCGGCGATGTAGCGACGTGCCGCCACCGAGGGCCGGGCGGCCGGAGGATGGAACAGCAGCGCGGAGCGCCCGTGACCGGCCAGCCGCTCCCAGTCCTGGCGTGTGAACGCGGGGCCGGGCAAATGCCGCGAGCCCGGCGGCGCGATGGGTCGCAGCTCTCGCAGCGGGATGCCGCGCTCCCGGGCCCCGTCGCGCGACAGCGCGAAGAAGCCGTTGTTGCCGGTGACCGCACCGAGGTCGACCTGACCCCAGTCGGACAACCGGCCGAAGCCCGGGCCGGCCGCGGCCTCGGCGTAGGTGGCGAAGGCCTCGCCCGAGAGCAACGCCGGCGTCCACTTGTCGTCGGGGTCGCTGGGCCTCCAGGCGAACGCCGCCAGGCCGTCCAGGTCGTCGAGGTCACGCGCCTGGCTCAGCTCGATCCGCGCGGTGGGCCCCTGGCCCTGGGCCAGCAGCAGCACGACCTCCTCGCTGACGCCCGGGAATACCAGCTCCTCGAAGGTGACCAGGTGCACGCTGGCGAAGCGGTCCATCAGGAAGCGGCGGACGCTGGCCGCGTAGTTGACGGTGAGCAGCTCGGCCGGCAGCACGAGCCCCAGCCGGCCGTCGGGCCGCAGCAGCTGGGCGGCGTGCACCACGAACGCCGCCCACGAGCTGGCGAGCCCCGTCAGCGGAACGCCGGCCGACAGCGCGATGCGCCGCGCCTTGGCGCGGGCCTCGCCCTGGAACGACTGGTATCGGACATAGGGCGGGTTGCCGATCACGGCGTCGTAGCGGGGCCCGGCCGCCTCGTCGAAGAAGTCGCCAGCATCGACGGCCGCGGCGATCCCGACGCTGGCCAATCGGGCACGCGCGCGCTCGGCCGACGGCGGATGCATCTCGACGCCCCGCAGCCGCCCGGCCAGATCGCCTTCCGCACCCAGCTCGCCGAGGGCACGCGCGGCCTCCAGGAGGAAGACAGCCTCGCCGCACGCCGGCTCGAACAGGCGATCGGAGGCGCTGCGCACCGCCCAGCGCGCGATGAATCGAGCTGCCGCGCGCGGCGTGAAGAACGCGCCTCGACCCTTGCGCCCGGACGCCGGATGCTGGCGGAGGGCCCCCTTCATCGAGCCCACGATAGGCGGGTCGACAGACGGCGCGACGGCCGCCGAGCCGCCGCCGGCGCGGAGCCTCCGGCTAGGCGGTGCCCCCTCTGGCGCCCGTGGGGGACTCCCACTTGGCCAGCAGGCGCGCGTGCCTGACGCGACGGTCGCGCTGGAGGTCCCACCGTGGCTCGGCGGGATCGAAGGCGTCCGGGCGGCCCTCGCCCCACAATGCGCCCCGACCGGGCAGACCCTGCATGGCCGCCAACAGGTCGTCCTCGTCAAGGCCCGGCGCCGCCAGGCTACGGAAGTCGGTCTCCTCCAGAAGACGTGCCATCAGCGCCGCCGCCCCACACGCTCCGACTTGGGCGGCACCGGCGCCGGGCCGGTGCGAGCCCGGGAGCGGCCGCGCCCCCGCCTGGGTCGGTCATCGGCCTCCTCAGCCGCGTCGCCGTCGAGCGCGCGGCGCAGGCCCGTGATCTCGTCGCGCAGGCGCGCGGCCTCCTCGAAGCGCAGCTCCTCGGCCGCCTGGAACATCTCTGACTCCCGCTCCACGACGAGCCGCTGGAGCTCTTGGGGCGGCGCGTCGGGAGCCTCGCGCGGGGCCCGGCGGCCGCCACGACGCGTCGGGGCCTGCTCGTCGAGTCCCAGCAGCTGGACGATGTCGGACACGCCCTTGCGGATGGTCTGGGGCTCGATGCCCTGCTCGGCGTTGTGGGCCAACTGGATCTGGCGACGACGCTCGGTCTCGGCGATGGCCGTGCGCATGGCCTCGGTCTCCTTGTCGGCGTACATCAGCACGCTGCCGCGCACGTTGCGGGATGCGCGGCCGATGGTCTGGATGAGCGAGGTGGTGCCGCGCAGGAACCCCTCCTTGTCGGCGTCCAGAATCGCCACCAGGCTGACCTCGGGCAGGTCGAGGCCCTCGCGCAGCAGGTTGACGCCCACCAGGACGTCGAACTCGCCCAGGCGCAGCTCGCTGATGATGCGGATGCGATCGAGCGTCTCGATCTCGGAGTGCAGGTACCGGGCGCGCACGCCGGCCTCGACCAGGTACTCGGTGAGATCCTCGGCCATGCGCTTGGTGAGCGTGGTGACCAGGGCGCGCTCGTCTCGGTCGGCGCGATCGGCCAGCTCGTTGATGAGGTCGTCGATCTGGCCGTGGGTGGGTCGTACCGCCACCTGGGGGTCCACCAGGCCCGTGGGCCGGATGATCTGCTCCACCACCTGCCCCGATGAGGAGCGCTCGTACTCGCCGGGCGTGGCCGACACGTAGACCAGCTGGTCGACGCGCTCGAGGAACTCGGGGAACTGGAGCGGCCGGTTGTCGAGCGCCGAGGGCAGGCGGAAGCCGGCGTCGATGAGGGCCAGCTTGCGCGAGCGGTCGCCCTCGTACATGCCGCGCAGCTGGCCCAGCGTGTTGTGCGACTCGTCGATGAAGCAAAGGAAGTCCCGGGGGAAGAAGTCGAGGAGCGTGTGCGGCGGCTGACCGGCTCGCCGGGCGTCGAGGATGCGCGAGTAGTTCTCGATGCCCGAGCAGTAGCCCAGCTCGCGCATCATCTCCATGTCGTATTCGGTGCGCTGGCGCAGCCGGTGCGCCTCCACCAGCTTGCCACCCCCGATGAACAGCGCGCACTGCTCCTCGAGCTCCTCGCGGATGTCGCCGAGGGCCCGCTCGATGGTCTCGGGGGGCGTCACGTAGTGCGTGGCCGGGTAGATCGCCAGGTGTTGGTGCTCGCCGCGCACCTCGCCCGTCAGGGGATGGAACTCGGTGATGCGCTCCACCTCGTCGCCGAACATCGACACGCGGAACGCCGTCTCGGCGTAGGCGGGCTGCACCTCGACCGTGTCGCCGCGCACGCGGAAGCGGCCGCGCTCCAACACGGCGTCGTTGCGCTCGTACTGCACCTCGACCAGGCGGCGGAAGATGTGCTCCCGCGCCTGCTCCTGCCCTACCGTCAGCAGCACCACCCGGTCGCGGTAGATCTCCGGCGAGCCCACGCCGTAGATGCAGCTGACGCTGGCCACGATGACCACGTCGCGCCGCGCCAAGAGAGCGGCGGTGGCGGCGTGGCGCAGACGGTCGATCTCGTCGTTGATGGAGGCGTCCTTCTCGATGTAGGTGTCGGAGGACGCGATGTAGGCCTCGGGCTGGTAGTAGTCGTAGTAGCTCACGAAGTACTCGACCGCCGCCCGGGGCAGGAACTCGCGGAACTCGTTGCACAGCTGTGCGGCGAGCGTCTTGTTGTGGGCGATCACCAGGGCGGGCCGGCCGGAGCCGGCGATGATGTTCGCCATCGTGAACGTCTTGCCGCTGCCGGTGACGCCCAGCAACGTCTGCGCCCGCTCGCCGCGTTCGAGCCCCGCGACGATCTCGGCGATGGCCTGCGGCTGATCGCCGGTCGGCCGGTAGTCGGACGACAGGGCAAACGCGGCGACGCTCACCTTCGAGAGGGTAGTCGGGAGGGCGGTCGCCTGCCTTCGAGCAGCGCCCGCAGCGCCCCGAGATCGCGCTCGGTCATCCGGCCCACGATTGCCCGCGTCACCGCCCCGGCGATCCCCCGAAGCGACGGCGAGCTCTGCTGGAAGGTGACCTCGGTGCCGCCCTCGACGGGCGCAAAGGTCCAGCGCACGGTGAACGGCGGCTGCGTCTCGAGGCTCTGCACCACGTAGCCGCGGTCGTCCCACTCCACGATCTCGGCGTGCCACGGCAGGCGCCGGCCGGCGATCGACACCACCCCGCGCTGGCGGGTGCCCAGACCGGGCGGTCCCGCGGTGGTCTTTACGAACTCCGCCAGGTTGGCCTGCCAGCGCGTCTGAGCCGCCGGGTCGAGCACGAAGGCGCGCACCTCCTCGGGCGCCCGCGCGATGGTCACCGTTCGCTCGATGTCGGCCACTGCCGCCTGCCTCCGCTCGTCCCTGGAACCCTCTCCCCCCTCAGCGCGGGGGGTCGGACACTAGAATCAACGCGCGTCCACGCCGCGAGGGGGGGTCCGTGCCGGTCGAGTTGCTGCACACCATGATCCGCGTGCTCGACGAGGAGCGCTCGCTCGACTTCTACCGCACCCTTGGGTTCGAGGAGCGGGGCCGGAAGCGCGTGGGCGGCGACACCGCCACCATCATCTTCCTGGGCCTGCCTGGCGACGGCGACCGCCTGGAGCTGACGCTCAACGACGGGCGCACCGAACCGTACGAGATCGGCGAGGGTTACGGTCACATCGCGATCTCGGTGACCGACATGGACGCCGAGCTGGCCCGCCTGGCCGAGGCGGACGTGCACCCCGAGAAGCCGCCCTACTCCGCCTACCCCGGCGGCTCGCGCATCTGCTTCGTGCGCGACCCCGACGACTACCGCATCGAGATCATCGAGGGCCGCGCCGGCTGACGCCCCGGGGCGCAGGCGGCGACCGAACGGCCAGCCCGGATCGGCCAGGAAGAAGGCGGTGTGGGGCGATCTGAGCCACGGGGCCGAGAGCTCAGCCGACGCCTTCGCAGGGACGACCTGAGTACTCCTGGAATCGCTCGGCGACCCATGCCCGGAGGCCGCCGACCGATCCGTCGTTGACGTAGACGCGGTCGGCTCGGGCCACCTTCTCCGCCTCGCCCATCTGGCGGCCGCTGCGCGCGGCGAAGGGCTGGCCGCGGGCCTCCGCCCGCCTCCGTCGCACGTCCTCGGGGGCGGTGACGACCAGGACCGCGTCGAAGACGTCTTCCAGGCCGGCCTCGAACAGCAGCGGCACCTCGCAGACCAGCAGCGGCGGCGGTGCCTGCTGGGACGCCTGCACGGCCTGCCAGGCCGTGCGCTCGGCGCCAACGCGCGGGTGGATCAGCCCCTCGAGGAAGGCGGCACCGTCGGCCTGGGCGAAGGCGTGCTCTCCCAGGGCCGCGCGGTCGACCGCGCCGCGCGCGTCCAGCACCTGCGGGCCGAAGCGGTCCACCACCGCGGCGATCACCTCCGGCTGCCGGTAGAGCCTGTGCACTACCTCGTCGCTGGACAGGGTGGACGCCCCGCACGCCGCGAAGGCCCTGAGCGCCGCCGACTTGCCCGCGCCGATGCCACCCGTCAGCCCGAGGCAGGGCGGCCGCGCGGGGGCGGGGTCAGCCGGCGTCGCCCTCGGGCTCGGTGTCGGCGGGCTGGGCATCGACCTCAGCCTCGGGCTCGCCCACCTCGACCTGCGCCTCGACCTCGGGCTCAGGCTCGACGACCTCGACCTCGGCTTCCACCTCGACCTCGGCTTCCACCTCGGCCACCTCGGGCTCGGGCTCGGCAACCTCGGGCTCGGGCTCGGCGACCTCGGGCTCGGGCTCGGCGACCTCGGGCTCGGGCTCGGCAACCTCGGGCTCGGCTTCCACC
>JAUVPZ010000036.1 GCA_030598395.1 Miltoncostaeaceae bacterium
CCGCCGCGCCGCCGCGCCGTCCCGCCCAACCCCGTGCGCGTTCGCTGCGCACGCCGGCGCGGCCTGCCCCCCCGCGGCCGGCCCCGGCGGCCGACTGCGCCACCCACGTGGGCCAGTGGACCTCACCCTCGGCCTACGTCGCGGCGGTGATGGGGTGCACCAGCGTGGACTCGACGGTGCCCAACGGCACCTGCCAGGGCGACAGCGGCGGGCCGCTGTTCGCGCCCTTCGGCGACAGCTTCATCCAGGGTGGCGTCACCAGTTGGGGCAACCTGTCGTGCCTGGTCAGCCCAAGCATCTTCGCCGACGTCCCACCGCTGGTCCAGGCGATCCTGGACATCATGAACGCCAAGACAACGGTTGCGGCCCCCACGGTGACGAGCGCCCCGTCGGCCCAGGCCACCAGCACCACGCTCAACGCCACCGCGTCCGTCGACCCCAACGGCCTGGCCACCAACTACCGGCTGTCGTACGGCACCGAGCCCTCGAACCTGAACACGCTGGTCGCCGGCTACGCCGGCGGGGGCAGGGACGCGGCCGGGGTGACGCGCACCGTCACAGGGCTCGCACCCAGCACGACCTACTACTTCCGCTGGAACCTGCAGAACGCTGCGGGCTCGGCGGATAGTGCGACCCTTTCGGGAACCACCACCACGTCACCCGCGGCGAACGGCCTCAGAAGGCCCGCCTCCGCCGTCTCCTGTCAGGGGCGCCGTGCGACCATCGTCGGCACCGCCCTCAACGACCGCATCGAGGGCACCGCGGGCAACGACGTGATCGTGGCCCGCGCCGGCCACGACCTGGTGACCAGCGGCGGCGGCCGCGACTTCGTGTGTCTCGGAAGGGGGAACGACCGCGTGCTGGCGGGCCGCGGGCGGGTCATCGCGGTCGGTGGGCCGGGCAACGATCGCATGGTCGGCGGCCGTCTCTCCGACAGCTTTCGCGGCGGCAAGGGGCGCGACGTTGCCCGTGGCGGCGGCGGCCGCGACGCGCTGCGCGGCGGCCGCGGCCCCGATCTTCTCCGCGGCGGCGTGGGCGCCGACCTTCTGGCCGGCGGACCGGCAAACGACGACCTTCGCGGACAGGTCGGCAGGGACATCGTGGCCGGTGGCGCGGGCAACGACGACGTGCGCGGCGGGCCGGCGCGCCATGGCCTCGCTGGTGGCCCGGGCTCGACCTGCTGCGCGGCGGCCCCGGGCTCGACCTGCTGGTTGGGGGCGCGGGCCAGGACAGCTGTCCGGAGTTGCTCGGCGGCCGCTGCTGAGGCCCGACCCGCTGGGTCGGCGGCTCGGCCCTCGTGTCGCAGGGGCCCGCGCGGAGCCTGGGCCGGGCCGGCATGGCGCAACCCTTCCGGCCGCTCCGGGTCCATGAGGGCGAGAACCCGCTGTGGGTGCGGGCTCTCGTGAAGTAGCGGCGGCAGGACTCGAACCTGCGACACGCGGATTATGATTCCGCTGCTCTAACCAACTGAGCTACGCCGCCCCCGGTTGGCCTGATCTTGAAGCCCAGTAGCGGACTCGAACCGCTGACCCCTTCCTTACCATGGAAGTGCTCTACCAACTGAGCTAACTGGGCGCGTCCCTTCCTACGGAGGCCCACGAGTGGGGGGAGGAGGATTCGAACCTCCGTAGGCTGTGCCGGCGGTTTTACAGACCGCTCCCTTTGGCCGCTCGGGCATCCCCCCGGTTCGGAAGCTCCGGGATGGTAGCCCACCCCCAGGGAGCCACTCAAGCGCGCAGCGCGCGCATGTACGATGCCCCGCGACCAGCCCCCGGACCGGAGAGGCACCGCCGCGTGGACGCACCGTACCCCAGTCGTCTGGCCGCCGAGCTCGTGGGTACCTTCGGCTTCTTCTTCCTCGGTTTTACCGGCATCGCGGTCACGGTGGACCTCCCGGGCGCCCTTGGCCCTGCCGGCGTGGCCGCAGGCTTCGGCCTCGGCCTCGCGCTGATGATCTTCGCCTTCGGGCACATCTCGGGCGGCCACTTCAACCCGGCCGTCACGCTCGGGCTGGCGGCGGGCCAGCGGTTCCCGGCGCGCGAGGTGGTCGGCTACTGGGCGGCACAGCTCCTGGGCGGCCTCATCGCCGCGGCCGTCGCCGGCGCCATCTACCTGGAGGAGGCCAAGCAGGCCTTCGTCAGCTCGGCGACCGTCAGCGACGGGCGCACGTTCCTGCTCGAGGCGATCGGCACCTTCCTGTTCCTGCTGGTCGTCAGCGCGGTGGCCACCGATGCACGGGCCCCCTGGTACGGGGTGCTGGCGCCGCTGGCGATCGGCGGCTACATCTTCACCGCCGGACTGGTCATCGGCCCGTTCACGAGCGGCTCGTTCAACCCGGCTCGATCGCTGGCCCCCGCGATCATCGCCGACAACTTCACCGACGTCTGGATCTTCGTGCTGGCGCCGCTGGCGGGCGGCGTGGTGGGCGGGGTCGCCTACTGGCTCATCCGCGCCAGCAGCGAGGAGGGTGGTTCGCCCTAACCCTCGGGGTCGGCGGGGCCCGGCTCGAACCGGTAGCCCACGCCGTAGTGCGTCTGCACGTAGCCGCGATCCGGGCGCGCGGCGGCCAGCTTCTGACGCACCTTGCGCACGAAGACGTCGACCGAGCGGTCGCCGTGCACCATCTCGTAGCCCCACACCTCGCGGTAGAGCCGCTCGCGCGGCACGGGCTTGCCGGCCGCGCTCGCCAGCGCGTACAGCACCTCGAACTCGCGCGGGGTGAGGCCCACGGCCCGGCCCTCCACGAAGGCCTGGATCTGCTCCGGGTCGAGCACGAGGCCGTCGCGCTCGACGGCGCTGCGGCCCTCGGGCCGGCGATGGGCCTCGGCCCGCCGCAGGTGGGCGTGCACGCGGGCCACCAGCTCCTTCATTGAGAAGGGCTTGGTGACGTAGTCGTCGGCGCCCAGCCGCAGGCCGTTGACGCGGTCGTACTCGTTGGTGCGGGCGCTGCAGACGATGACAGGCACGCGGGAGTCCTCGCGACGCAGCTCCTCGGTGAACCGCCAGCCGTCCACGTTGGGGAGCATGAGATCGAGGATCACGAGGTCGGGACGCTGCTGGCGGCAGATGCGCAGCCCCTGGGCCCCGTCGGCCGCGCGCAACGTGCGGTAGCCGGCGCGGTCGAGGTGGTAGGCGACCGACTCCGAGATGGCCTCGTCGTCCTCAACGATGAGCACGGTGCGGGGGGTCGACACCGCGGTGAGTGTAGCCAACACCCCACGACGGAACGCCGGGGGTTCGGCGCTATCCTCGGGCGGTGAGGAGCCCCGGCTGCGAGGTGCCGTGCCCGGCGCGGTGAGCGAGGCCATGATCGGCGGCCGCTACCGGTTGGAGCAGCTGGTCGGCCGGGGCGGCATGGCCGCCGTGTGGCGCGCCACCGACGTGGAGTTCGACCGCGTCGTGGCGGTCAAGGTGCTCCACGCGCGCCACACCGACGACGAGGAGTTCGCCGAGCGGTTCCGCCGCGAGGCTCGGGTCGTGGCGCGACTCTCGCATCCTCATCTGGTGCGCCTGCTCGACGCGGGGGAGGAGGAGGCCGGGCCCTACCTCGTGCTCGAGCTGGTCGAGGGCGAGACGCTCAAGGAGCGGCTGCAGCGGGAGGGGCCGCTTCCGCCCGACGAGGCGGTACGGCTGTGCGGCCAGGTCGCCGACGCGCTCGAGTACGCGCACGGCCAGGGCGTGGTGCACCGCGACATCAAGTCGCAGAACGTGCTGCTGACCCCGCGCGGCGACGCCAAGCTGGCCGACTTCGGCATCGCCCGCCTGCTGGAGGGTGAGGGCGAGCGTGGCCTCACCCAGACCGACATGCTGGTCGGAAGCGCCGACTACATCGCGCCCGAGCAGGCCGAGGGCCACGAGGTCGACGCGCGCACCGACATCTACAGCCTCGGCATCGTTCTCTGGGAGTGCCTCACCGGCGAGCTGCCGTTCACCGGCGACGGCTTCCTGGCGCTCGCGATGAAGCAGGTGAAGGAGCCCCTTCCCGACCCAAGGCAGCGTGTGCCCGGCGTGCCCGCGCATCTCGCCGCGGTGGTGCTGCGCTGTGGCGCCAAGCATCCCGCGCGCCGGTTCCCCAGCGCCGCTGCGCTTGCGGCTGCCCTGGCCGACGACGGAACGGGCGGCACCGCGGTGGTGCCAGTCGACGAGGACGACGATGAGATCACCGCGCGGGTGGCCCGCCCCCGTCGCCGCAGGGTCGCGGGGATCCTGGCGGCCGTGGCCGCCGCCGCGGCCGGGGTGCTCGTGGTGCTGCTTCTGGTCGGGCCCTTGGGCTCGGGCGGCGGCGGCACCGGCGAGCCGCTAGCCATCGCCGAGGTGCAGGACTTCGACCCCCAGGGCGACGGCCGCGAGCGGCCCGACCTGGTGGCCCAGGCCCTCACGCCGCCGGGGCAGAGCTGGCGCACCGAGCGGTACGCCACCGCCGACTTCGGCAACCTGAAGCCGGGCGTCGGCCTGCTGCTGCGGCTCCCGGCCCCCGCCCATCCGCGCGAGCTGGTGGTCGACTCGCCCACACCCGGCGCACGGTTCGAGGTCCTCGGGCCCGAGGGCGCGGGTGGGCTGCGACCCCGCCTCGGCGGCGGCACGTTCAGGGGCGTCGGGCAGGTCGTGTCACTCGAGGCGGACGAGCCCGCCGACGAGCTCGTGCTGTGGATCACGAGGCTGGTGCCCGACGACGACGGCCGCTTCGCTGCGAGCGTCGGGCAGGTACAGCTGCTGGGCACGGCGAACCCCTCAGGGTGAACGCATGGAGCCGGTCGCTCGACGAGCTCGCTGAGGGGCTGGCGCGCCAGGGCGGGCGCTCGCGCCGCCTGTCGGCGGCCAGCCAGGCTGCCTACCTGAAGGACGCCCGCCAGGTCGCGCGCTGGCTCGGAGCGAACGGTCTCCAGAGCCCCGACCAGATCACGCCGAGCGCCCTGGTGGCGGCGTTTCGGGGGCTCGGCTGGGCGCCACCCACACAGGCCCGAGCGCTCACGGCGCTGCGAACCTGGCTGGAGCCCTACCACCCGCCCGGGCGCTCTCCGGCCGACCTCGTGGAGCGGCCGCGCGCGGCCCTGCCGCCGGTGCCCCGCCTGTCGCAGCGCGATGCGGCCGCGACGGTGGACGGCGCGCCCCGGGGCGTCGAGGGCCGGATCCCGCAGGCGCTGGCACTGCGCGACCGCGCGCTGCTGGAGGTGCTCTACGGCAGTGGCCTGCGCCGCCAGGAGGCATGTGACCTCGAGCTGGCCCACCTCGACTTCGAGCACGAGACGCTTCGGGTCGTGGGAAAGGGGGGGCGGGCCCGAACGGTGCCGCTCACCGAGCCGGCGGTCGCGGCGCTGCGCGACTGGCTCGGCGACGGGCGGCCGGTGCTGGCCGCGCGGGCCCAGCGCGCCGCGTCCACGGTCTTCACCACGCGCAGTGGCCGGCCGATGGAGGGCAGCGCCGTGTACCGCGTGGTCAACCGCGCGCTGCGCCGGGCCGGCCGCGGCGGCGGCCCGCACCTGCTGCGCCACGCGGCCGGCACCCACCTGCTGGAGGGCGGTCGCACCGGCGAGGGCGCCCACCTGCGGGTGGTGCAGGAGGTGCTGGGGCACGCGAGCCTGGCGACCACTCAGCGCTACACGGGCGTCACCACGCGCGCGATGCAGGCCCAGCTGCGCCGGGCGCACCCGCGCGGATGAGCGTGGACGCCGCCGGCTACTGGCGTCTGGCCTCGGCCTTCCTGGTCAGCCGCGAGAACCCGAACACGCGCGCGGCGTACGCGCGCGACCTCAGGCAACTGGCCCACGCGCTCGGCGTCGACGACGCGGTGGGGCGGGCGCTGCCGTTCGGCGTGGAGGACGACCCGGGCGCGCGGGCGGCGGCCGAGGCGCTCGCCTCGCTGCCCCTCGGGTGGTGGCAGGGTTGGCGCGATGGGCTGGACGGGCGCCTGGCCAGCCGGCGTCGGCGCGTGGCGGGCGTACGCGCCTTTTGCCGCTGGTGGTCGCGTCTGCTGGCCCTGGCGAACCCCGTCGAGGACCTGCGGCCCCCGGCCGCCTCGGCCGAGCGCGGCCAGGAGCGCCTGGGCCGCGAGCTGGTGGCCCTCGCGCCGCCGGAGGTGCGCACGCTCCTGGGTGTGGCCGCGGCGCCCGGCCCGCTGGGTGCCCGCGATGTGGCCCTGATCGAGCTGCTCTACGGCTGCGGGCTCCGCGCCGCCGAGGCGGCGGGGCTCGACCTGTCGGCGTGCCACCTGGACGAGCCGGACGACCCCCACGTGTGGGTGGTGGGCAAGGGCGGCCGGGTGCGGGCCGTCGCCGTGCCGCGGTCGGCGCTCGACGCCCTCGAGGCGTACCTGCGGACGGCGCGTCCGGAGCTGCGCAGCCGCGACCGGCACCCCCGGCGCGACCAGGCGCGCCACCGCGACGCCGACGCCGTGTTCCTCGGGGCCCGCGGCCGGAGGCTGGGGCGGGCGGGCGTGTGGCGGGCCGTCACCCGCGCGGCCGACCGGGCCGGCCTGCGGCGCGACGGCCGCCGCGTGTTCCCCCACGCGCTGCGGCACAGCTGTGGCACGCACCTGATCCAGGCGGGGGTCGACATCCGCTACGTCCAGGCGCACCTGGGCCACGCGTCGCCGGTGACCACCGAGGTCTACACGCACGTCACCGCTGCGCACCTGCGCGAGGACTTCGACCGCGCCCACCCGCGCGCCCGCCTCGGCTTCTAGTCGCGGGGGCGCACGTGGATCCGCGCCCGGGCCACCGCGCGCCCGGCCGGGCCCGCGCTGACGGCGATCGCCCGGTAGACGCCCGGCCGCAGGTCGCGCGGCAGGCGCACCACCCGCAGGCGCAGCGGCCCCCGCAGCTTCGCGATCACCTGCGTGCGCACGCCGCGGCGCACCAGGCGCACCACGGCGCGCGTCTTGGGCGGGACCGTGATGCGCAATGTCCCGCGGCGGGTCACCAGGCCCAGGCGCGGCCGTAGCACGCGCACGGCGATGCGGGCAACATCGCGCAGGCCGTCGCCCTGCAGCACGGCCACCGCGGTGTAGCGCCCGTGCCGGGCGTCGGGCGGGAAGGACACGCGCACGCTCCCCCGGGTCGGTCCGGCGAGCACCCGGATCACCCGCCCGCGTCGCTGTCTGCGCGGGACCAGGCGGAGCACAGCCCGTCCGCGCCGCCCGATCGTGACCCCGACCCCGCCCGGCACGGCGCGCAGCCCCAGCCCGCCTGGCTGCGACACGGCGGCGTCGCCGCCCGGCGGCGGCGCGGTCGGCGCCCGCAGATGCGCCCGGTAGGCCGCCAGCCAGGCCAGCCCCGCCCCGCGCGTGCTCAGGCCGATCGCCCCGGGGCCGTTGCTCAGGAGCGCACGCCCGGCCGGCGTGGAGCGCACGCGGTTCCACAGCCCGGCCTGACCAAGACCGCCGTCCGGGCCCACCAGCAGGTGCAGGGTGCCCCGCCCCGCGGGCCAGCGCGCGATCCAGCGCGTGGGATGGGTCGCCATCTCCCGTGGCGGGAACGGCTGGAGGCTGCCGCGGAAGGTCAGCAGGAACGTCGCGCGGCCGCGGCTGATCGCGTCCACGATCTCGGCCAGGCGCTTGGGCAGCGGCAGCCGCGGGTCGGCGCGGCCCACCTGTTCCACCAGCGAGGGGCCCGCGTAGAAGACCACGCGCCCGGCCTCGTGGCCCAGCAGGCCGAGCGCCGTGCGAAGCCGGCGTGCGTCATCGGCGCTCCAGTGGGCCGGGAGGATCTCGTCGACGCCCACCAGCGCGGCACTCTCCTGGCTCCAGCCCTCACGCAGGGCCGCGGCCATCGCGCTGGCCGACATCTCGGACAACGCCGTGCCGTCCACCTTGCCGAGGCGGTGGCTGCCCGGCCAGCGCGCGGTGTCGAGCGCCGGGCCCTGGCGATAGGCGGTGGTGAGGCCGGCGTCATGGATCGCCTCGGCGGCCGCGCCCCGCGCGTACAGGATGACCGGCCCCTGTCCGGCCGCCAGCGCCGGGACGCCCGCGATGGCCGCGAGCGCGGCAGCGATCGGAAGAGCGCAGCGCGACATCGGGTGGAGGATCACGTTGCCGGCGAGGATCGTGAACCTCGCCCACCGGCGGCTCGTGGAACCCTTACAAGCTGAAAAAGGCGCTCGGTCAGGAGGATGTGCCGTTCTCGGCGAAGATCGCGAGCGCCAGCCCACCGGCCGTCCAGAGGACGAAGCCGACGATGCCGCAGACCAGCCCCGCGATGGCCAGGCCCTTGCCGCGGATCCGATTGTCGGAGTCGCGGATGTCGAGCCAGCCCAGCGTGGCGAAGGTGACGGCGAGCGCTCCGAGCACGGCGCCGAACCACAGGATGCTGCCGATGCCGAGCACCAGCGCCGTGACCGACTTGCCCGAGGTGCGGCCAGCGGAGTCGGCGAAGACCGACGGGTCGGGGCGCGGCGACGTCCGCAGGCCGACCAGCGCCACGACCACCCCGGCCAGACAGGTGATCGAGGCGATCAGCAGCACGGCGCCGCCGCCCTGGATCGTGGGTGTGGTGTTCTCGGCGAACGTCTCGCTCATGCGGCCGGCGAAGAGGGCGAGGCCCCAGAACCCGGCCCAGGCGGCGCCGAGCCCGATGCCGGTGATGTGAGCCCAGGTGAAGGGAAGCGCCGCCGCGACGACGAGCAGGATGAAGCCCACGACCCCGAGCGCGATGATGCCGGGTGGCACGTCCAGGGTGACCGCGTCGAAGCCGAAGCGCTCCCGCCCCTCGGCGAGCGCGCTTCCGACCGAGAACAGCCCAACGATGCAGCCCAGCGCACACAGTCCGATTCCACTTCGCACCATCGACCCGAGGCCCTGCTCGGACCAGTCGGTGCGCGCGGGCGCGGCGGTGGCGCCGGGGGGTGGTGAAGTGGGCGGCAGGCTCACCGGCGCGGCATCCAATCAGCCGGTGCCGACGGTCGGTAGTCCGGGGCGTCCGGAATGGTGATCCAGCGCGGGCGGATGCCGGCGCTGCCCACCTCCAGCACCGCCACCGTGGGCTGCATGGCGACGCCGCCGAGCTGACGCCGGAAGCGGCGCACGCCGCGGTCGGCCACCCCGGCCAGGCCGGGGCGCGGCGTCCGCCCGCCCGCCAGCGTGCCCCAGGGGCACACCGCCCCTGGCGAGACGCACAGGATCCCGCCGACGCGACCGCTGCGCGGCTCGTGCCAGTGCCCGTAGACCAGGCAGTCCACGGTCCCGACCCGCCGCAGGAGGCCGGCGTGCAGGTCGCCGTCGTACGCGATGCGCCGGCCGGCGACGACGTGGGCGCTCACCACCGCGAAGTCCACGACGCTCCCCAGCGTGCCGTGCACCAGGCCGATGCGCCGGCCCGCCACCGAGGTCACGAGCGCGTCGGGCAGATTCAGGTCGCCGAGGCGGTCGTGGTCGCCGCGCACGGCGAGCGTGGGCGCCAGCGCTCCAAGCTCGTCCAGCACCGATGGCACCGACAGATCGCCGGCGTGGAGCAGCACGTCGCAGCCGTCGAGCGCCTCCATCACCCCGGCCGGCAGCGCGTCGATGAACTCGCCCACGTGGCTGTCGGCGATCAGCCCCACGCGGGCCGTTCGGGCCGACCGCGCCGTCAGTTGCGGAACCCCTCTGAGGCGGCCAGGCGCTCGAGCCCCAGCTCGACCAGCCGCTCGATCAACCCGCCGTAGCCGACCCCGCCTGCTGCCATCAGGCTCGCGTAGACGCTGGTGGGGGTGAAGCCGGGGATCGTGTTGAGCTCGCTCACGATCACCTCGTCGCCCGGGGTCACGAAGAAGTCGACCCGTGCCATGCCGGCGCAGCCGATGGCGCGGAAGGCCCGCCCGGCAAGCTGGCGCGCCCGCTCCGCCGCGGTCTGGCTGACCCCGGCGGGGATCACCAGGCGCATGCGGCCGGGCTCGTACTTGGTGGCGTAGTCGTACCACGGGGCGTCGTACGTGATCTCGCCCACCGGCGAGATCACGAGCTCCTCGTTCCCCAGCACGCCCACCTCGACCTCCCAGCCCTCGATGGCGCGTTCCACCAGCGCCTTGGGGTCGTGGCCCAGGGCCAGCTCGAGGGCCACGGCCAACTCGTCGCGGCCGGGGACGGGGCTGATGCCCACGCTCGATCCCAGCCGGGCGGGCTTGCAGAATGCCGGGTAGCCCGCCTCCGCCTCGACTCGCCCGAACACGTCGCGCGGCCGGCTGCGCCACTCGGCCACCTCCACCACGGTGCCGGGCGTCGTGGGGATGCCCGACTCGCGCATGACCACCTTGAACAGCGCCTTGTCCATCGCCAGCGCCGACGCCGTGACCCCGGCCCCCACGTAGGCGGCGCCGGCCATCTCGCAGAGCCCCTGCACGGTGCCGTCCTCGCCGAACGGGCCATGCAGCACGGGGAAGACGACGTCGATCGCGCGGGCGGGACCGCCGCGGCGCGACAAGAGCTCGCACCGTCCGTCGGGACCGGGTGCCAGCGCGACCGCCTCGCCGCCGGCGCTCCAGGCGCCGCCGGCGTCGATGAGCACCGGGGTCACGTCGTAGCGCTCGGGGTTGAGTGCGCCGATGACCGCCTCGGCGGAGGTCAGCGAGACCTCGTGCTCACTGCTGCGGCCCCCCATCAGGACGGCCACGGAGCGCCTCACGGGAGGGGCTCTCCGGAGGGGTTCGAGTCGGTGGCGGGCGGCGGGGGCTGGCTGCCGCCCGAGGCCGTGGTGGTGCCGCCGCCGCCTCCGCCGGTCGTGGTGGGCGGCGGCGGCTGGCTGCCGCCGGTGGTCGCTCCGCCCGAGCCCGACCCGCCGCTGCTGACGGTGATCGCCACGGTCGTCCCGCCCGAGACCTCGGTGCCCGCCGCCGGCGACTGGCTCAGCACCGTGCCCGCCGGCTGGCTGGAGGACGCGGTCTCGCTGACCGGGTTCAGGCCCGCGCCGCTCAGGGTCCCCACCGCGGCGTCGGCGCTGCTGCCGACCACGTTGGGCACCGTGACGATGGGCTGGTCTACCGCGACCGTGATGGTGACGGTGGCGCCGCTGTCCACGGTAGTGCCGGGCGACGGCGACTGGCCGATGACCGTCCCGGCCGTGGCCTGGCTGGCCTGCTCGGCCACGCTCACGCCCAGGCCGGCGTCGGACAGCGTGGCCTCGGCCGAGCCGCGCGACTGGCCACGCACGTCGGGCACCTGGACCTGATCGGCGCCCGCGCTGACGGCGATGGTCACCGTGCTGCCCGAGGCCGCCTGGTCTCCGGCGCGCGGGTTCTGGCTGACGACGAGGCCCGGGTCCACCCGCGGGTCCTCCTCGTCTCGCGAGCGCACCACGAAGCCGGCGCCCTCCAGGGTGCGGCGCGCCGCGGCCTCGCGCAGGCCGATCACGTCAGGGACCTCGACGTTCGATCCGCCGCCAACGCGCAGGGTCACCGTGGAGCCGCGCTCCACCTCCGTCCCTGCGGCGGGGTCGGTGTCGATGACGGTGCCCGGCTCCGCGTCCGGGTCGTCCACGCTCTCGAGCTGGGTCTCCAGGCCTGCGCCGGTCAGTGCGGCTGTGGCGTCCTCCACCGTCTGCCCGCTCACGTCCGGCACGCTCACCGAGCCGCCGCCATCGCCGCCGCTCGTGAGCGCCAGCGCGGCCACCACGATCACTATCGCAAGGATCATGCCGCCCAGCACGATCCAGCCCCAGGGCCGTCGCGGCGGCTCGTCGTCGGGGGGCTCCGCGCCGCCCGTCCCGCTGTTGCCCCCGTTGCCGGACAGCACCTGGGTGGCGGCGGTGGTGCCGGCGGCCGCCGCTGCGGCCACGGCGGTGGGGGCGGTGACGCCGCCGCTCAGCTGCGCGCGCACGGCGAGCAGGGCCTCCGAGAACTCCTCGGCGGTGCGGAAGCGGTCGGAGGGGCGCTTCTCGAGCGCCCGCAGCACCACGGCCTCGAGTGCCGGAGGGATGTCGGGCTCGTACACGCGCGGCGGAACCGGCGGCTCGTTGACCTGCTTCATGGCCACCGCCACCGCGCGGTCGCCGTCGAACGGCACCCCGCCGGTGAGCATCTCGTAGAGGATGATGCCCACGCAGTAGCAGTCGCTCGCGGCGGTGACCTCCTCGCCGCGCGCCCCCTCCGGTGACAGGTACTGCGCGGTGCCGATCACCGAGCCCGCCTCGGTCATCTGCGTGCCCTCGCCCGCCCGCGCGATGCCGAAGTCGGTCACCTTCAGGTTCCCGTCCTCGTCGACCATCACGTTCTGCGGCTTGACGTCGCGGTGGATCACGTCGCGCCGGTGCGCCGCGCCCAGCGCGGCCAATATCTGGAGGGCGTTGTCGATCGCCACGGTCGGCGACAGCGGGGCCCGGCGGCGGATGACCTGCTTGAGGTCGGGGCCGGGCAGGTACTCCATCACGATGTAGTAGCTGCCGTCGGCCTCGCCACGGTCGTAGACCGCCACGATGTTGGGATGGTTGAGGCCCGCCGCCGCCGACGCCTCGCGGCGGAACCGCTCGACGAAGCTGGGGTCGGCGGCGTAGTTCTCGGACAGCACCTTCACGGCGACCTGGCGGTCGAGAACGCGGTCGTGCGCCAGATAGACGCGCGCCATCCCGCCGGTGCCCAGCTGGGCACCGAGCTCGTAGCGGTCGCCGATCACGCTGCCGGGCCGGATGGGCATCAGGCGCTCACCCTTCCCGATCCAGCGCGGCCTTCATGACCGCCCCCGCCACCGGTGCGGCCACGCCGCCGCCGGTGCTCGTGGTGTCCTCGATGACCACCGCCACGGCGATCTGGGGAGCTTCTGCCGGCGCGAAGCCGATGAACCAGGCCTGGTTGCGCCCGGTGTCGCCGGTCTCGGCCGTGCCGGTCTTGCCCGCGACCGACAGGCCCGAGAGCGCCGCGGCGGTGCCGGTGCCCTCGTCCACCACGCCGCGCATCATCTCCGTGAGCTGGCGCGCCGTGCGGGCGCTGGCCGCCTGGCCGACCTCCTCCGGCTGCTGCTCGCGCACGTTCGAGCCCCCGCGGTCGGTGATGCGGCTCATCAGGTGGGGCGCCAGCACGGTTCCCTCGTTGGCGATGGCGGCCGCGACCATCGCCATCTGGAGCGGGGTGGCCACGAGGCGCTCCTGCCCGATGGCGATGCGCGCCGCGTCCTCGCCGGGCTGGTCGTTTCGCAGCAGGCGCCCGTCACGACGGCGGCCGGACACGGCCACCTCGCCCTCGGGCAGGTCGACCGGCGGGCGCTCGCCGAAGCCGTAGGCGCTCATAGTGGCCCCGAGCCGCGCGGCGCCCAGCGTTGCGCCAATGCGCGCGAAGGTGGTGTTGATCGAGTTGGTCAGCGCCTGGCGCAGTGTGTGTTGACCGAAGACCCGCCGCCCGAAGTTGGTGATGGGCCCCCCCGTGTTGCGGAAGCTGCCCGTGTCGTCGAACCGGGACGCCGGGTTGTAGAGCCCACTCTCGAGGGCGGCGGTGGCCGTGACAACCTTAAAGGTCGAGCCCGGCGGATAAGTGCCGCCGGACGCGCGGTTGAGCAGTGGCGCGCCCGGCCGGGCGCGGATGGAGGCGAAGTCCTGCGCCACGTCGTTGGGGTCGAACGTGGGTGCGCTGGCCATGGCGACCACGCCGCCGGTGTGGGGATCCAGCGCCACCACGGCGCCGCGCTGCCCAGCCAGCGCGTCCACCGCCACCTGCTGCACCCGGGTGTCGAGGTGGGTGTGCACGTCGGCGCCGCGCTGCTCGCGCAGGTTCAGTCGTTGCAGCAACGGCTCGGTGCCGAAGCTCCCGCTGAGGAAGCGGTTCCAGGTGCTCTCGAGCCCGGTCTTGCCCTCCTGCACGCTCGTGTACCCCACCGGGTGGGCCGCCAGCCCGGCCTGCGGGTAGACGCGCTCGAACACGCGCTGGCCGCGGATGCGGCGCGCCCGGCTGGCCGCGAGCACCTTCCCGTCGGCCGACAGGATGCGCCCCCGGTCGACCAGGCGCTCGCGCTGGATGGTCTGCGGGTTGCCGGCCCGGTCCTGCAGCCCGCCGGCCGCCACCACCTGCCAGTAGCCCAGGAGCAGCGCCAGGGCCACGAAGCCGGCCGTGAGGGTGATGTAGAGGTTGCGCAGCGATCTATCCATCGGCCACCCCCCAATCGGGCGCCAGGTCGCGTTGGACGCCCGTTCTGCGCGGCATGCGCGTGCGGTTGCTCACCACCAGCAGCAGTGCGACGATCCCGAAGTTCGTCACCACCGACGAGCCGCCGTAGCTGAGGAAGGGAAGCGCCACGCCGGTGAGCGGAATCAGCCGGATGACGCCGCCCACGATCAGGAACGCCTGGAGCGCCAGCACGGCGGTGAGCCCCCCCGCCAGCAGCTTGCTGAAGCCGTCGGTCGCCTCGATGGCGATGGCGAAGCCCCGCTGCATCATCACCAGGTAGCAGAGCAGGAGGCCAAGGCCCCCTATGTACCCCAGCTCGGCGGCGACCGCCGAGAACATGAAGTCGGTCTGGAGCGCCGGGATCACCGTGTTGCCCGACTCGGTGATGAGGAACCCACGCCCGAGCCCGGGGCCGAGCAGGCCCCCCTCGGCCAGCGCGTAGAGCGACTGCACCAGCTGAAAGCCCTGGCCCGCCGGGTCGTCGAACGGGGTCAGCCAGCCGCCCACGCGATCCTGGATCCGCGGCACGACCGCGTAGACCAGCGCGGCGCCCGCGGCGAACAGCGCCAGTCCGAAGCCCACGTAGGCGACGCGCCCGGTGGCCAGGTAGAGCATCGCCAGGAAGGCACCGAAGAACAGCAGCCCGCTGCCGAAGTCGTTCAGCGCCACCACCAGCACCAGGGCCGCGACGAGGAACACCAGCACGGGCCCCAGCGCGCTCATGGGCGGCACCGGCACGCCCAGCACCCGGCGGGTGGGAATGGCCAGCAGCTCGCGCTTGTCGCGCAGGTAGCCCGCCAGGAAGATCACGATCAGCACCTTGCTCAGCTCGCCCAACTGGACGGTCTGGCCTCCGCCGACCTCGATCCACAACTTGGACCCGTTGATCGTGGTGCCGAAGATCATGGTGGCCACCAGCAGCGCCACGCCCGCGATGCCGATGAGGTAGCGGTAGCGCTCCAGGACGTGGTGGTCTGGAATCAGGGCGAGCACCGCCAGGAAGACGGCACCGCCCACCGTGACCCAGATCGCCTGGTCCTCGGCCAGCCCGGGGTCGATGCGGTGCAATTCGATGAGCCCGATCGCGGTCAGGAGCCCTACCGTGGGAAGCAGGTACGGGTCGGCGGCCGGCGCCCGCAGACGCAGCGCCACGTGCATGACGGCGAACACGGCGATGACCCCGAGGGCGGCCGGCAGGGGACCGAGATCGAACTCGTCGGCGCGGGCGGTGGCGACTGAGGCGAGGCCCAGGAGCCCGAGCGCCGCGGCCGGGATGAGGAAGCCGAGTTCGCGCGTACGCGGTGAGGTCACGGGCCGGGATCGGGCGGCGGATCGCCGTTCCCGCCCGTGAGGTCCGGCAGCCGGTAGCGCCAGACCAGACGTGCCGCCAGCTCGACGGCCTCGCCCTGTCCGCGCGCGCGCCGTCTGAGTGCGCCGGGCTCGCCGCCGCGCACCGCCCCGGCGGGCACGCCGGTGTCCTGCCAGGGAACCGCGAGGTCAAGACCCCCCAGGCTGACCGGAAGCCCGTGGAGCACGCGCACCTCATCGCCCGGCCCGGCCTCGACCACGTAGGTGCGGCTGCCGACCCAGGCGACGCCGCCCACCACCAGCGCCAGGATGGCGACCGCCGCGACCGCGGCGGGCCGGAGGCGGGACCGGCGACGGCGCCCGATCGGCTGGAGCACTCGGAGCGGGGGACCGGACTCGAGCGACCCGTGC
>JAUVPZ010000153.1 GCA_030598395.1 Miltoncostaeaceae bacterium
GCGCCACCAGCACCCCGAAGCGGATCAGGTCGAAGGCGTCCGCGCTGTGGGCGTCGCTTCCGATCACCAGGCGCGCACCGGACCCGAGAGCGGCGCGCGCCATCGCGTCGTCCAGGTCCAGACGGCGGGGTTGGGCGTTGATCTCCAGGTACGTTCCGGCGCGCGCCGCGGCCTCGAACAGGCGCGGGAGGTCCAGGTCGGACGATGGCCGCCGGTCGCGCATCCGCCCCGTCGGGTGGCCGATCGCGTCGACGAGGGGATGTTCCGCGGCGCGCACCAGCCGCTCGGTCATGCGCGCCCGCCCGGCGCGGAAGGAGCTGTGGACCGACGCGGTCACCCAGTCGAGGCCGGCCAGCACCTCGTCCGGGAAGTCCAGCGTGCCGTCGGCGAGGATGTCGACCTCGGTCGCGTGACGCACCTGGACGCCGGGATGACGCTCCTGCGCGGCGCGGATGGCGTCGCGCTGGCGGCCGAGGCGCTCCACGCTGAGGCCCCCGGCGATGGCGAGGCTGCGGGAGTGGTCGCTGATCGCCACGTACTGGAGGCCGCGCACGGCCGCGGCTTCGACCATGGCCGAGGGCGAGTCGGCGCCGTCGCTCCAGTCGGTGTGCACGTGCAGGTCGCCCAGGAGATCGGCTCGGCTCACCAGCGCCGGCAGTTCGCCGGCCGCCGCCAGCGCGATCTCGCCACGGTCCTCGCGAAGCTCCGGCGGGATCCAGTCCAGCCCGAGCGCGGCGTAGACGGCTGCCTCGTCGGCGTGCCGGGCCGTTCCGTCCGGCCCCCGGATGCCGTGCTCCGACACCGACAGGCCCGCGCGGGTCGCGCGCTCCCGGAGCCGCACGTTGTGCGACGCCGACCCGGTGGCGTGTTGCAGCAGGTTCCCGAAGCGCGCCGGCGGACATGCCGCCAGCTCCAGGCGCGGACCGCCGTGCAGCGGCGCGACCAGGCGCTGGGCGCCCACGGGCGCCCCGGCGACGGCGGGGTGCTCGGCCAGCGACGCCGCCAGCGCCCGCAAGTCCTCGGTGGCGGCCACCAGGTCAAGGTCGCGCACCGACTCGACGCCGCGCCGCAGGCTGCCCGCAACCTCCACGCGCTCCACCCCCGCGACGCCCGCGAGATCGGCTGCAAGCTCCTCGGCGAGCGGGAGCGCCCGGCCGAGCGGCCAGCGCGTGTCCGTGGGCGCCGCCGGGGCCGAGAGCGCCTCGAGCACCGTGCGCTCGGTGGCGGAGCCAAGGCCGCGAACCGTCCGAAGGCCACCGCTCTCGGCGGCCGCGCGCAGTCCGGCCAGATCCTCCACGGCAAGCTCGCTCCAGAGGGCCACGGCCCGTTTCGGGCCAAGGCCGGGCACCCGGGCCACGGCGGCCAGCCCCTCGGGCACCCTTGCGCGCGCCGCCTCGAGCGCGGCGATGTGCCCCGTGGTCGCCCGCTCGGCGATCTTCGCCTGGAGCGTGGCGCCGATGTCGGGCAACTCGGCGGCGGTGCCGTCGAGCGCCATCTGCGCCACCGGCGCCACGGTGGCGTTGAGCCGGGCGGCGGCGCGGCGGTAGGCGAACACGCGGTGGCGGGACGCGCCCTCCAGCTCGAGCAGGTCGCCCAGGAGCCTCAGGTCATGGGCGATCTCCGGGTTCGTGGGCAGCCCCACAGCCCGAGTCTACGAGTCGTCCATACGGATGGCGCGGGGCCGAGGGCGCGCCGAAGCTGGTTGATCGACGAACAGGGCCTGCCGCGCGCACGGAGAAACCCACCAGGGGGATTCCGTGTGTATTCGGTAGGGGAGCTCCGGCTGGATGCTCCATGCGCAAATTCAGGGAGGAACGGTGGCGGTCGGACGGGGCGGGCGAGCCAGGGCGCGGGGCCGGGCGCTGGTAGCATCGCTCGCCGAGGGGATTCGATCGAGGTGACGTGAGAGCGATCCTTGGGACCCACCGGGGCGGGTGGTTCACGCTGGTGCTACTCGCCGTGGCGGTGGTCGCCGTGGCGGCGTTCGCCCTGGTTC
The DNA here is from genome assembly GCA_030598395.1 of Miltoncostaeaceae bacterium. GTDB lineage: Bacteria > Actinomycetota > Thermoleophilia > Miltoncostaeales > Miltoncostaeaceae > JAUVPZ01. The sequence goes on from JAUVPZ010000153.1 coordinate 1,997, forward strand.
AACTCATGGGCCGAGTGACGGTCGACCAACCGCTCCCCACACCCGGCAGCGCCGTCGACGAGGCGCGGCCCACCATCGCCTTCAGCATCTCGAACGAGGAGCGCTTGGGCGATCTGAGCATCACGGTCGACGGCGAGGACGTGACCGACCGCGTCCGCTCGGACGGGAACGTCGTGCGCTACCAGCCGCCGCGTCTTGCCGACGGCCGGCACACCGTGCAGGTGCGCTTCGAGAGCAGCAACATCATCAGCCGCTCGGTCGACCGCTCCTGGACGTTCGCGGTGGACACCAGGCAGCCTGCGCTGGTCGTCGCCTCGCCGGAGCCCAGAGCGCTGGCCAACCGCCGAGTCGTCCGTTTCCGCGGGGTGGCCGAGCGCGGCAGCCGCGTCGTGGTCAGCTGGGAGGGCGGTCGGACCCAGGCACAGGTGGGGCCGCGACGCGGCTGGCAGACCAGGTCCCGGCTGCCCGAGGGTCGCGTAGACGCCACCATCACCGCCATCGACCACGCCGGCAACTCCACCCGGCGCCGGCGGCGCGTGCTGGTCGACACCACCGCGCCGCGGCTGTCGCTCAACGGCGTGCCGGGCGGTCCGCGGCTCACCGAGACCGACACGCCGCTCCTCTACGGTGCGGTCCCGGGCGACGACCCGAGGGCGCTGGTCTACGGAGGCTCGGTCAACGGGAAGGCCTTCCCGGCGGTGAAGGGTCGTGACGGCGCCGGTGCGGCCGAGGTTGCCGATGCCGCCGCCCTTGGCGCCGAGACGCCGGTGCTCCAGCTCGACGGGCGCCGCTTCGCCCTTGCGGTGGGCGAGCTGCCGCAGGGCACGAGCACGATCAGGGTGTGGGCCCGTGACCCCGCGGGCAACGTGGCCCGCAAGACCACGGTGGTCAACGTGAACACCACCGAGGTCTTCGGCGGCGAAGTCCTGGTGCGGGGTGCGCGCGGCGCGGACGTGGCGGCGCTGCACGCGCGGCTCAAGTTGGCGAAGGTCTACAAGGGCAAGGTGCAGGACACCTACGGCAAGAAGACCGAGGCCGCCGTGCGCCGCTACCAGGGGCGCTACCGCCTCGCCA
>JAUVPZ010000157.1 GCA_030598395.1 Miltoncostaeaceae bacterium
GTGAGCGACCTCGACGCCATGATCGACGCGTTCAGCGCACGCAAGGGCGCGGCGATCGGCAAGCCGGTGGCCTCGTAACCTCAGCCCGCCGCCGGGCGCGCGGAGCGCCTGGCGGATCTGCGTCGCGAGAGTCGCGGGTCACCAGCACGCTCGATGGCGCCGCGGCCTGGCTGGCGCTGCCGCGGGCCCGCGCTGCTGCGGCGGCGGGTCATCGTGCCCCGGTCGGTGGCCGTCAACCGCTCACGGCAGGCGCGGCCCTGAGGCCGCTGCTCAGGGGCCGCCGCCGCTGACGCGCTGATCGGCCTCACGGGCGACCGTGGCGATGCGGGCCCGCTCGGCCTCCAGGCGGTCTCTGAGCTCCGAGTCGGCCAGCGCCAGGATCTGCGCGGCCAGCAGGCCGGCGTTGCGCGCCCCGTCCACGGCCACGGTGGCCACCGGCACCCCGCGCGGCATCTGCACGATCGACAGGAGCGAATCGAGCCCCGACAGGGCCGAGCTGCGCACGGGCACGCCGATGACGGGCAGCGTGGTCGCCGAGGCCAGCATGCCGGGAAGGTGTGCGGCCCCGCCCGCGCCGGCGACCAGCACCCGCAACCCGCGGCCGGCCGCGCCGCGCGCGTACTCGAGCATGTCGTCGGGCGTGCGATGGGCCGAGCGCACCCGCACCTCGTGCGGCACCGACAGCTCCGACAGCACCTCGGCTGCGCCCGACATCACCGGCAGGTCGCTGTCGCTGCCCATCACAACGCCCACCAGCGGCGCGCTCACAGGCCCACCGCCGCGGCGCCCGCCTGCGCCGTACGCAGCGCGGCCTCCGGGTCGCCGCCCAGTGCCGTGACGTGGCCCATCTTGCGGCCCGGTCGCACCTCCAGCTTGTCGTAGAGGTGCAGGTGGGCACCCGGGACGGCGAGTGCGTCGGCCGTCCTCGGCAGCGACGGGCCGCGCGCGCTGCCCAGCAGGTTCACCATGGCCGCGGCGGGGGCGCGCAGCTGCGGCGGCCCCAGCGGCAGGCCCAGCACGCCGCGCAGGTGGTTCTCGAACTGGCTCGTCTCGCAGGCCTCGATGGTGTAGTGGCCGCTGTTGTGCGGGCGCGGCGCAAGCTCGTTCACCAGCACCTCGCCGTCCTGGCCCAGGAACATCTCCACACCCGTCACGCCGACCCCCTGCGCGGCCTCGGCCGCCGCCAGCGCCACCTCGCGGGCCAGCGCCCGCAGCGGCTCGGGGATGGGCGCGGGGGCAACCACCACGTGACACACGTGATCGCGCTGCACGGTCTCCACCACCGGGTAGGCGGCCACCTCGCCGCCGGGAGAGCGCGCGATCATGGCCGCCAGCTCCTTGGCGAAGGGGACGTAGCGCTCGGCCAGGACTCCGTCGCCCAGGTTCAGCCGTCGAAGCGCCTCGGCGGCCTCCTCGGCCCCATCGCAGGTGGCGTTGCCGTAGCCGTCGTAGCCCCGCCGGCGCGCCTTCAACACCAGCGGCCACCCGAGGTCACGCCCGGCGGCGGCGATCTTCTCGGGATGCTCGAGGAGCAGGAACTCAGACACCGGCAGGCCGGCGTTGCGAAGCATCTCCTTCTGGAGGAGCTTGTCCTGCACCGTCGCGAGGGCGTCGGCGGCCGGTCGCACCGGCGTGCCCGCGGCCTCCACCTCGGCCAGCACCTCCGCCTCGACGAACTCGTTCTCGAGCGTCACCACGTCGGCGGCGCGCCCGAGCGCCCGCACCGAGGGCGGGTCGTCCCAGTGGCCCTCCACCAGGCCCGCGGCCATGGGCGCCGCCGGCTCGTCGGGGGCGCCCAGCACCCCCACGCGCAGCCCCAGGGGCCAGGCGGCCAGGCATGTCATGCGGGCAAGCTGCCCCGCGCCAGCGATGCCCACCTGGTAGGTGGGCTCCCCGGCCGGGCGCTCGACGACGACGGGGGCGGTGCTGGAGACCGGCACGGCCGGACCGTACCAGCCACCTGGGAGCGCGCGGACCGCTGGTAGAATCGGCGCTCCTCGGGGGCGTTTAGCTCAGCTGGGAGAGCGCCGGCTCGACAAGCCGGAGGTCACTGGTTCAAGCCCAGTAACGCCCATTGCGGAGAGCCCCGTTTCGGCGGGGGTTCTTCGGCTGGGCGGCCGGATTGGCAGCATTCGCCAAAACGCAACTGAGTGCATCTGGGCGCAGTGCGGGGGCGCCGGGACCGTGCGGGAGACCGTGTGGGGATTCGGTCTCCGGCGGCCAGCCCGCGCGAGGTTCTGGACCCCTCGCGTGCGAGTCGGGTGGGGAACCCATACTCCGCACCCCAGCCCTCGCGAGGCGCCCCGACCCCTCCGACTCCCGGTGAGACGGACCTAACCCAAGCTGAGGGCGGTCGTGGCGCGCGCGAGGGCGCAGTCGACTGAGCTACGGCCTGGCTGCGCACGAGACCTCGTCGATCACCCCAGTGCCTTGGTGGAACTTGCAGAACCTGGCTGTCCGGGTCCGCTGCTTCCATCCGCGCGCGTGGACACGCCCAGCGAGTTCTATGCGGGCTACCGCCCAGATCATCCCGGTCCTGCTGATTGCGCCCGCCGGCATGGTTAGAGCGCAGCCTCGTCAAGACAGAGGAGGAGGAAGAGGAGATACAGGCTGAGCTTGACGCCACGGGAGCCAAGCTTGCGATCATCGAGAGTGGGCTGGCCCTCCGGGGCCACAGCGGGGCCACAGCGCCTTCGCTCACCGACGAGACCGCCTACAAGGCATAAGAAGACCCCGCCGTGTGAGCGTGTTGCACAAAGCTCAGGCGTGGGGCTTGTCGAGATGTGAGCCGGCTGGCGCCGTCCGGCGCCGGCCAGCAAGGGGTGGACGAAAACCGGCCAGTTCGCGGGGCGGGTCAGCTCCCGATGAGTTGCGGCTACGGGAGCGCCGCTATGGGCCGAGCAGGCCCGGCGCGCCAGAGCTTGAGCAAGTTGTGGCTGGCA
>JAUVPZ010000159.1 GCA_030598395.1 Miltoncostaeaceae bacterium
GAGGTGGGCCTGCGCCGGCTTGGCGCGCGCGCCAGCACCTTCACGGGCCCGTACATCGTGGGCACACAGCGGCACCCCGCCGCCGCGCATGCGCCGCCGCCGCGCGTATCGCGGCGGGTTACCACCGCACGCGATCTGGGCAGCATGCTCGCCGCGCTCCACGGCGCGGCCGTCGGAGCCCCTGCGGCCCGGCGTCAGACCGGACTCAGCCCGCACCAGGCGCGGCTGGGCGTGGGCTTGCTCCTGTCGTCGGAGCAGCGTGGGGACAACCGCAGCCTCTTGGCCGGCGGCGCCGGCGGCGCCCCGCTGGCGCAAAAGAACGGCTGGCTGCGCGCCGCCCGGCACGGTGCCGGGATCATCTACGGGCCTCGCGGCCCCGCGGTGGCGGTGCTGCTCACCTACGCCGCGACCGGCGTCGAGCACGCGAGGGCCGCCGCCGTGGGCGCCCGCGTGGCCCGCGTCGCGCGCGGCGGCTGACCGGCTGCGGCTGAGTTGGGCGGCCAGGCACGATAACCTCGGCCCGGCGCGACGTGGACGCGGCGCGCGATGAGAATCGGGACGGAGGACCCTGGTGAGCAAGAGATGGATCGTGCGCACGGTGGCCGCGGCGGCCGTCGTGATGGCGGCGCTCATCGTCGTGAGCGCATGCAGCGGTGGCGACGACGGCAGCGGCACGGGGACCAGCGCCGAGGGGACCTCGCTGGCCGGCGTCGCCGAGGTCAGCGAGCGCCTGGCGGGGATCCCCCAGAGCGGCAACGTGCTGGGCGACTCCGAGGTCCAGATCATCGAGTACGGCGACCTGCAGTGCCCGTTCTGCGCGCGGGCCTCTGCGGAGGTGAACCCCGCGCTCATCGAGGAGTTCGTGCGGCCGGGCGACGCAGAGCTGGTGTTCCGCAGCGTGGCCTTCCTGGGGGGCGACTCCGAGACCGGGGCGCTCGCGGCGCAGGCGGCGGCACGGCAGGACGGCACGTGGCGCGTGGTGGAGGTGCTCTACGCCAACCAGGGCGAGGAGAACTCCGGCTGGCTCGACGAGGACATCGTGCGGGAGGCCGCGGCCGCGTCCGGCCTGGACCTGGCCCAGTTCGACGAGGACTTCCAGAGCGACGACGTCGTCGACGAGCTGTTCGAGAACGATCGCCAGTGGAAGGCCGACGGTGGCAGCGGCACGCCCTACTACGTCGTGAGGGGCCCCGGCGGCGAGCGCGTCGTCGAGGCGGGGGCGACCCCGGCGGACTTCCGCGCGGCTGTCGAGGAGGTCAGCTGACCTCGCCAGTGGGATGAAGCGCCCCGGCGCGGAGAACGCGCTTCGCGCCGGGATGGCCCTGGCCGCCGTTTCCGGCCTCGCGGTGGCGGGCTATCTCACGGCCGTGCGCGCGGCGGGCCACTCACCCACCTGCGTCGTGGGCAGCGGGTGCGCCACGGTGCAGGAGAGCGTCTACGCCGAGCTCTTGGGCGTGCCCGTGGCCGTCCTGGGCCTGCTGACGTACCTGGGCTTCCTGGCTGCGGCGCTCATCCCGGGCCAGGCCGGGCGGGGCCTCGGGCTGTTCGTGGGCATCGCGGGCGCCGGCTTCTCATCGTGGCTGACGTGGACGGAGCTGTTCATCATCGATGCCATCTGCCCGTGGTGCCTCGTCAGCGCCGTGCTGATGCTGGTGGCACTGGCGCTGGCGGTCGCCCGGGTGGTGGTCACGAGCCCGCCGGGCCGGGCTGGGGTTCCTCCGGCCGGCGGTACGGCACGAAGCGCTCATCGGTGAGCAGCAGGCCGATCACGGCGAGCGCCACGCCGGCCAGCGAGGCGACGATGATCTCGGGCCCCGGCACCGCGACGTTGAAGAAGGCGCGGGACGTCGACAGCGCGAGGGCCAGGAAGTACAGGGCCAAGAGCGCCGCACACAGCCCGCTGATGAGATAGCTCCGCACCCGAGTGGTGCTCTCGAGGACCACGATCAGGTACAGCCCAACGCCCACCAGGACGGTGGTCGCGACCGTCCTGGCCTCGACCTCGTCCATGCCCAGCAGGTTCAGCGACATCAGGTAGCTCGCCACCACGCCGAAACCCGCAGCGGTTCCCGCGGGCACCGCGAAGCGGGCCAGCTCGCGCAGGAAGTTGTCCGGTCGCCACGGGCCCGCGCTGGGCGCCAGCGCCAGCAGGAACGTGGGGATGCCGATGGTCACCGCCGAGGCGAGGGTGAGGTGGCGGGGCTCGAAGGGGTAGCTCTCGCTCGACAGCCCCACGGTCAGGATCAGGAATGCCGCCAGCACCGACTTGGCCACGAACAGCTTGGCGACGCGCTGCAGGTTGCGCAGCAGCTTGCGGCCCTCGGCGATCATCGGCGGCAACGAGCCGAAGCCGCCCCGCACCAGCACCACGTCGGAGATGCTGCGGGCCATCTGCGACCCGCCGGCCTGTGCGATGGCGATGCGGCTGGCCTTCAGGGCAGGAACGTCGTTCACCCCGTCGCCGATCATCGCCACGTACCCGCCTCGGGCGGCCAGCGCCTCCACGTAGCGCCGCTTGCCCTCGGGCGAGATGCGGCCCACCACGCGCGCGCCGTCCAGCACCCGATCCAGCTCGCCGGGATCCTCGGGGAGGTCCGCGCCGTCGACCACGCCGCCGCCGGTGGCGATCCCGGCGTCGGCGGCGATGGCGCCCACCGTGGCGGGCGCGTCGCCCGAGATCACCCGCAGTTCCACCCCCTGCTCGCGCAGGTACGCGACGGTCTCCTCAGTCTGCGGCCGCAGCTCCTCGGCCAGCACCACCAGCCCCATCACCGACAATCCGGGCGGCGGCGGGCCGTCGCGTCCCGGGTCGTCCAGTGCCACGTCGCCCGCTGCGAAGGCCAGCACGCGACGCCCGGAGGCCGTCTCCGTCTGCACCGTCTCGGCCAGGCC
>JAUVPZ010000063.1 GCA_030598395.1 Miltoncostaeaceae bacterium
AGCTGTCTGAACCCCGCCGCGCGGCGACGGCCGCCGCGCCGGTGCCCGGCCAGGTAGGCCACGGCCCGAGCGGCCTCGGCGTCGGCGTCGACGTGCACGATCGTCACCTCGTCCAGCTGCAGCTCGTCGGCGGCGGGCCGGCGTCCTCCGTTGGCGCCGGGCTCCTCGCCCAGCCGCCGAAGCAGGGCCTCCGAGGCGTACGGCCGCATGGCGTCGACGTCGTGACGCGACCACGCGGCCTGCATGGGTCGGAACGCCGCGCCGACCCGCGCCTTCAGGGCCTGGGGGTCGAATCGCGCGTCGTGAAGCTCGGTGATCTGCGCCTCGCGCGCGCCGCGGCGCGCGCGCGCCCGGCGTCGCTGCAACCGCAGCCACGTGGGGAGGGCCACTGCAGCGAGCACCACGGCCGCGATCAGCACGATCATGGCCACGCCGGCGCTGCTCAGCGCGGGCGCGCCTTCATCGGTGCCGCGAAAGCCACCGCCTCCGCCCGCCTGGGCCGCGGCTAGGGTAAGCAGCGTCAGCGGGCCCGTGAGCTCCAGCGCGAGCCCGAGTCGCCGCCGCCTCCGTCGGAGTCCACGCCACCACCGGTGGCGCCGCCGGCCAGCGCGCCCACAAACGCGGGCAGCGCCGGCAGCGCGAGGGCCGAGACGGCGAGGGCACATGACAGGACGCGACGTCGCATACGCCAGGAGGGTACGTCGCGCGGGCACTGGCGGGCAACCCCCGCCGGGCCGATCCGAGCGCCTTCAGCCCGGGTTGGGGAAGCGCACGTGCAGGTGGTCGTCGTGGTTGGGCCAGCGCACCACGACGCTCCCCCGACCGGTGACGTCCAGGCTGGGGCCGACGAGCACGAGCGTGGCACCCTGGTCGATGAGGCGGCCGACCAGTGCCTGGGTGAGCTCGCGGTCGTAGTTGCCGGGGTCGGCGCGTCCCTCGACACCGTCGCGTCGCGGCAGCCGGATGTCCACGTCCAGCCCGTTCTGGTGCGAGGCGTGGCCTACGCCTGGGCCGCCGAACAGCCCGCCGTCGGGCCGCGACAGGTCGCCGATCCCGAGGCGGGGCCGCCTGGGGTGGCCCTCGCGCCACCATGTGCCCACGGCAATGATCTGGCGCACGAGGTGGTCGGTGCCGTGACGCCGCCACGCAGGGCTGGGAACCTCGCTGGTCGAGGGATCGTACGTGTAGTAGCCCACGCCCCGGGCGGGCAGCCGCACCGCGAACCGTAGGCCGCCGGCGTTGGGCGTGCCGAGGGCATGGCTGTCGCGCCAGGCCACCTCCGGGGCCGAGGTCTCGTCTTGCGAGATCCTTGTGGGGCCGATGTCGGGCACCACGAGTCGCACCGCCGCCGCGGCCGGCGACGCCAGCCCGGGCCCTGCGTCGCCTCCTGCGGCCGCCGCCAGGGGCACCATGCCCGCCACGGCGGCGAGGGCGCCCACCCACGCCCACGAGCGCAGACCCTGGACGTGCCGCCGTCGCGTCGACGCGGCGCAGGCGGCGCAGCATCCTCGGGCCGTGCTGCGGGAGCGGAGGCGCCGGATCACTCAGCCGAAGGTAGCAACGGCGCCGAACGGCGGCGTGCAACGGAGGTTGCGTGCGCGGGGTCGCCGGATGGCGCCGGTAGGATCGCGCCGGTCATGGGACTGCTCACCCGACCCGTCCGGCTCATCGGCTTGCTCGTCGTTCTTGCGCTGATCGGAGCCGGCGCCTGGCTGTGGATCACGGCTGGCAGCAGCACCACGGCGGCCGAGGACGACGCGCTGCGCGACTTCCGTGCCCGTGGCGGCGAGGCCGGCGACGTGCGGCCCGGCGTGCCACGGCCCGGCGTCTACACCTATCTGCAGCGCGGCCGCGAGCGGGGGGGCGCCGGCCCGGCCAAGGTCAGCCGCGGCCTCCCCGGCGAGGCGCGCTACGTGGTGCTGCTCACCGCCGAGGGCTTCCGCGAGGAGCTGCGCGTCAGTGAGGAGCACGTGGAGATCGTGCGCTATCGCGTGAGCCAGGCGGGCGCCATCCGTGCCGTGTCGCGGCGCACCGAGGTGCGCTTCATCGGCGTCGGCCGCGACGACCGGCGCAACATCCGCCCGCCGTCGTTGCACATGCCGGCCAACCCGCGGGTGGGCCAGAGTTGGCGCGACCGGTACCGCGCCGGCGAGCTTCGGGTGCAGGCCACCAGCCGGGTGCTTCGCCAGGCACGCATCTCCGTCAGCGGCCGCAGCTATCCCGTGCTGGTCGTCAGGGTCGACGGGGTCACCAGCGGCGCGCACCCGGGCACGCGTACCGACGTCCTCTGGTGGTCGCCGCAGCTGTCGCTCCCCCTTCGCTGGACCTTCGACATGGATATCGGCGGCGTGTTGAGCTTCGAGAGCAAGGTCGACCTGCGTCTGGCCGCGCTGCCCCCTGCGACGTAGGCCAGAACCGCTTCCCCGAGACCTTCTCGGCGCGCTCGAGGCGTGCTACTGTCCCGCGGCCCCCACTTGGGGGTACCGTCGTTCTGCGCGACTCACGGAGCAGCGTGCCCACGATCAACCAGCTGGTCCGCAAGGGCCGTCGGCGCAAGCCGGAGAAGCAGTCCACGCCGGCGCTTCGCGGCGCGCCGCAGAAGCGTGGTGTCTGCACCCGCGTCTACACGAGCACTCCCAAGAAGCCCAACTCGGCTCTGCGCAAGGTGGCCCGCGTGCGGCTCACCAACGGGCAGGAGGTCACCAGCTACATCCCGGGCGAGGGACACAACCTCCAGGAGCACTCGGTGGTGTTGGTGCGCGGCGGCCGCGTCAAGGACCTGCCCGGCGTGCGCTACAAGGTCATCCGCGCGGCGCTGGACGCCGCCGGCGTCACCGAGCGCCGCAAGGCCCGCAGCAAGTACGGCGCCAAGGCCCCTCGGTAGGCATGCCCCGCCGCGCGGTCATCACCCGGCGCCCCCTGGACGCGGACCCCCTCTACGGCAGCACGCTGGTCACCCAGATGGTCAACCGGGTACTGCGCGACGGCAAGAAGTCGGTGGCCGAGGGCGTCGTGTATGGAGCGCTGGAGCGCATCGGCGACCGCACCGGCCGCGAGCCGGTGGGCGTCATGGACGAGGCCATCCGCAACGTCACGCCCGTGCTCGAGGTCAAGTCGCGGCGGGTCGGGGGCGCCACCTACCAGGTGCCCATCGAGGTACCCCCCCGGCGTGGGCGCACGCTCGCCATCCGGTGGCTGGTCCAGTACGCGCGCGATCGGCGCGAGAAGCAGATGAGCGAGCGGCTCGCCAACGAGCTGCTCGACGCGCTGGGCTCCCAGGGCGGCGCGTACAAGCGCAAGGACGACCTCTACCGGATGGCGCAGGCGAACAAGGCGTTCGCCCACTACCGCTGGTAGTTCCACCCTGTCGGCCGGCGGTCGCGCTTCCTCACGGACGCGCGCCGATGGCCGACGATACCGAGGTTGCGCCCACGCGGGCGCGTGCGAGCGAAGGTCAGGTGAGGCAGTGTCGACGGCAGTGACCACGGCGAAGAGGATCGCGCTGGAGCGCGTCCGCAACATCGGCATCATGGCCCACATCGATGCGGGCAAGACCACCACGACCGAGCGCATCCTCTACTACACGGGTCGTACGCACCGCATGGGCGAGGTGCACGAGGGCGCCGCGGTGATGGACTGGATGAGCCAGGAGCAGGAGCGCGGCATCACGATCACCAGCGCCGCGACCACCTGCATCTGGGACGAGCACCGCATCAACATCATCGACACGCCCGGCCACGTCGACTTCACGGTCGAGGTGGAGCGCAGCCTGCGCGTGCTCGACGGCGCGGTCGCCGTGTTCGACTCGGTGGCGGGCGTCGAGCCCCAGAGCGAGACGGTCTGGCGCCAGGCCGACCGCTACGAGGTGCCGCGCATCGCCTACGTCAACAAGATGGACCGCGTGGGCGCCGATTTTGCCAAGGCGGTGGGCACCATGGTCGAGCGCCTCGGCGCCAACGCCGTGCCCATCCAGCTGCCCATCGGCGCCGAGGCCGACTTCGCCGGCCTGGTCGACCTGGTGGAGATGAAGGCGATCACCTATAACGACGACCTCGGCACCGACGTTATCGAGGGCCCCGTGCCCGAGGCGATCGCGGCTGAGGCCGAGGCCGCCCGCGAGCGGCTCGTCGAGGCGCTGGCCGACCAGAACGATGCGCTGGCCGAGGCGTACCTGGAGGGCGAGAAGATCGACGCCCGCACCTTGACCTCGGCGCTGCGCGCCGCCGTGCTGGCCAACGCCATCACCCCCGTGCTCTGCGGCTCGTCGTTCAAGAACAAGGGCGTTCAGCCACTGCTGGACGCCATCGTGGCGTATCTACCCTCGCCGCTCGACGTGCGCCCCGCCGAGGGCTACGTGCCGGGCACAGAAGACGCGCTGGTGCGGCGCGAGGCCGACCCCGACGCCCCGTTCGCCGCGCTGGCCTTCAAGGTCATGAGCGACCCGTACGTGGGTCGGCTCACCTACATGCGCGTCTACTCGGGCTCCATTGCCAGCGGCACCTCGATCATCAACGCCACCAAGGACCGCAAGGAGCGCGTGGGGCGCCTGCTGATGATGCACGCCAACCACCGAGAGCAGGTCGAGGAGATCTCGGCCGGTGACATCGCCGCCGCCGTGGGCCTCAAGTCCACCGCCACCGGCGACACGCTCAGCACCGCCGACGACCCGGTCGTGCTCGAGAAGATCAGCTTCCCCGAGCCGGTCATCGGGCTGGCCATCGAGCCGCGCACCAAGGCCGACCAGGAGAAGCTGGCCCAGGCGCTGGGCCGCCTCAGCGACGAGGACCCCACCTTCCGCGTGCGCACGGACGAGGAGACCGGCCAGACCCTCATCCGCGGCATGGGCGAGTTGCACCTGGAGATCATCGTCGACCGCCTGCTGCGCGAGTTCAGCGTGGACGCCAACGTGGGCCAGCCCCAGGTGGCCTACCGCGAGACCATCCGTAAGGACGTCGACAAGGTCGAGGGCCGCTTCGTGCGCCAGACCGGTGGCCGGGGCCAGTTCGGCCACGTCTACATCGACATGCAGCCCGCCGGGCAGGGCGAGGGCTACGAGTTCGAGAGCAGGGTCGTGGGTGGTGCGGTGCCACGCGAGTTCATCCCGGCGGTCGACGAGGGCATCCGCGAGGCGCTCGAAGGCGGCGTGGTGGCCGGCTACCCCATGGTCGACATCAAGGTGCAGCTCATCGGCGGCTCGTACCACGACGTGGACTCATCGGAGATCGCCTTCAAGATCGCCGGCTCGATGGCGGCCAAGGAGGCGGCCAGGCGCGGCAAGCCCGTGCTGCTGGAGCCGGTGATGGCGGTCGAGGTCGTGGCGCCCAAGGACTACGTGGGCAGCATCGTGGGCGACCTCACCAGCCGCCGCGGCAGGATTGGCGGCATGGAGGTGCGCGGCAAGGACCTGGAGGTGGTCAACGCCGTGGTGCCGCTGGCCGAGATGTTCGGCTACGCCACCACCGTGCGTTCGCTCACCCAGGGCCGGGCCACGTTCACCATGCAGTTCGACAGCTATGCCCAGGTGCCGCAGAGCATCTCCCAGGAGATCCGCGAGCGCGTCGGCGCCGCGTAGCCGCTCCGCCGAACGCCCGCCGCCGGCGGGCGGGGGGGGGGGCGCCATCGGCACGCTCTGGAACTGTGGCCCGAGCCCGGCGGAGAACCCCGGGGAGATCTCGATGGCCGGGTTCGATGCTCAGAATCTCAAGGGCGACGCTGGCCGGCGGGACGAAGCCAACGGCGGCGCCGGCCCCGACCGCTGCCACAGGTGTTCATCCGCCGCTCCTGCTGAGACTCAGGCGGGCGCCAGCCGGAACACCCCGTGCTGCGGCGCGATGCGCCGCAGGTCCTCGGGCTGCACCGCCCCGCGCGGCAGGCCGAAGATGCGCTTGGTGAGCCAGCCGTAGCGGCGGAGATAGGCGCGCAGTGCGCGCTGGCGTTCCCGGCCGTGGACCTCCACGGCCCGCACGCGCTCGACTCGGTGGCCGCGCATCAGCTCACCCCATCCGGCCGCGCGCAGGTTGCGCGTCCACTCGGTCTCGCCGCGCGGCGAGACCAGGTAGCGGCTGCCCATCTCACGCACCACCATCACCGGCGTGGAGTGCAGGGCGCCGGAGCGACGACCGTGAAGCCGCAGCATGAACAGGCCGGGCACGGGGATGCCGGCCCGGCCGACGATCGCCGACACCGCGCCGTTGACAGCCCGTGCCGGTAGGCCGACCTGGCCGCGACGCCCTGAGATCACGGCAGCGCCTCGGCCAGCAACTCGGCCGGGTGCATCGTCGGCCGGCCGGCCAGCTCGGCGACCTGGTGGCGACACGAGGTGCCGGGCGCGACCACGAGATCGGCGTCGCGCGCGGCCGGCAGCAGGCGGTCCTCGGCGATGGCCCGCGAGAGCTCGGGGTGCTTGTAGCCGAAGGCGCCCGCCATGCCGCAGCAGCCGGCGCCCGAGTCCCGCACCTGGAGACCGGGCACCATGCGGACGGCCCGCTCGATTGCGTCGCCGGCACCGAGGGCACGCGCGTGGCAGTGCCGGTGCACGATGGCCGTGCCCTCCCGGGGCCGCAGCGGCGGCAGGTCGAGATCGTCCAGCGCCTGTTCGAACGTGACCGCCAGCTCGCTCACCCAGCGCGTGCGCGGATCGCGTGGCACCAGCTCGGGCAGGTCGTCGCGCAGCATCGACCAGCACGAGGGCTCCAGCAGCACCAGCGGCCGACCCTCGATGGCTCGCGCGGCCAGGCGGTTCAGCATGCGACGTGCGCGCCGCCGCGCGGCGTCGACCAGACCCGCCGACAACAGCGGCCTGCCGCAGCAGCCGGCATCGAGCACCTCCACGCGGGCGCCGCCGGCCGACAGCACCGCGGCAGCCGCGTCGCCCACCTCGGGGTGCAACGTGCGGGTGAACGTGTCGACCACCAGGGTCAGCGGGGTCCCGCCCGGAGAGGCCGTCGGCGGCCTCCAGGTACTGGCCGGCGTAGGGAGGCGGCGACCCACGAACCGGCTCGCCACCCGCGCTCCAACCCCTGCGATGCGCGGGAGCCGCGACGCCGCGCGCAGCGCGGCGGGCGTGGCGCCCATCGCACGGGCCGACAGCGGCACGCCACGCGCGCGGTAGCGATGGGCAAGCGCCTCCGAGCGCAGGCGGGTCATGTCCACCTGCGCGGGGCACTCGGACGCGCACGACTTGCAGCCCAGGCACAAGTCCAGCGCCTCGTGCAGGCCGTCGTCGGCCAGGCCGGCTGCGAGGCGACCCTCGATGGCGGCGCGCAGCAGCACGGCCCGGCCGCGCGTGGAGTGGCGCTCGTCGGCCAGCGCCTGGTAGCTGGGGCACATGGCGCCGGCACCGCTGCGGCACGCGCCGTTGCCGTTGCAGGCCTCGCCGGCCCGCGCGAGGCCGCCCTCGCGCGCGAAGCTGACGGCCGTGCCACGGGGGCGCCGCGGCGGCGACTCGACGGTCCGGAGGCCTGAATCAAGCGGCTCGGCGTCGACCAGCACGCCCGGGTTCAGCAGGCTGTCCGGATCGAGCCGGCGCTTCAGCTCGCGGAAGGCCTGCATCGTGCGCTCTGGGTACATCTTCGGCAGCAGCTCGCCTCGGGCGCGGCCGTCGCCGTGCTCGCCCGACAGCGAGCCGCCGTACTCCACCACCAGGTCGGCGGTGGCCTCGGCGATGCGTCGCATGGTGGCCACGCCACCGGGCAGCCGCAGGTCCATCAGCGGCCGCACGTGCATGCAGCCCACGCTGGCGTGGCCGAAGATGACCGCGGGAACGCCTTCGCGGGCGAGCACGGCCTGAAGGCGCCGCATGAACTCGGGCAGCCGTTCGGGGGGCACCGCGGGGTCCTCGATGAACGGAATGGGCCGCGGATCGCCGGGCAGGCCGGCCGTGGCCGACATGGCGCGCGCCACGCCCGAGCGGCGCACCTCCCACGCCGCGGCCTGCTCGTCCGGATCGGTGATGCGCCTGCCGTCGATGGCCGAGAGCCGCTCGGCCACGTCCTCGAAGGCGCCACTGTGCTCCACCAGGAGGGCCGCAGGCGCCTGGATCCCCGCACCGAGCATGCGCGCGACGGCGGGCGGGCGGTTGCCGGCGTCCAGCAGCGAGCGGTCCAGCAGCTCCACGGCGGAGGGGGCTGCCTCGAGCAGGCCCGGCACCGCCTCGAGGGCGGCGTCCACCGACGGAAAGGGCACCAGCGCGAGCCCGCGCGCTTCCGGGAGGGGCACCAGGCGCAGCTCGGCGGCGCGCACCGCGCAAAGCGTCCCCTCCGAGCCGCACGCCAAGCGCGGCCAGTCGGGATCGTCTCCGGCCAACGCGTCGAGGTTGTAGCCGCTCACCCTGCGCAGAAGGCGGGGCGGCTCGGCGACCGCCGCCAGCGGTCGCACGGCCTCCAGCGCCGCGGGCACGGCGCCGCCGCGTCGTAGGGTGGCGTGCGTGCCGTCGGCGAGCGTGACCTCGAGCGCCTCCACGTGGTCGGCGGTGAGCCCGTGCACGATCGAGCGAGCCCCGGCAGAGTTGTTGGCGATCATGCCCCCCAGGGTGGCCCGCGACGCCGTGGCCACGTCGGGGCCGAACGTGAGCCCATGCTCGGCGGCGGCGGCGTTGAGGTTGGCCAGCACCACGCCGGGCTCCACCCGCGCCCGGCGGGCCTCCGGGTCGACGTGCACGGATTGCAGGGAGGAGCAGTCCACCACCAGCCCGCGCCCCACGGCCTGACCGGCCAGGGAGGTGCCCGCGCCACGGAAGGTGACCGGCGTGCCCGACGCCCGGCAGGCCGACAGCGCGGCGTCCAGATCACCCTCGTCGGCGGCGCGCAGCGCCGCGGCCGGAAGGCGCCGGTAGAGGCTGGCGTCGGCGGCGTAAAGCTCGCGGGTGGCGGGGTCGTCGCGCACCTCGCCGACCGCGTTCCGGCGAAGCTCGGCGAGCAGGGCGGCCACGTCCACTGGGATCACTCTATTCCCTCGGGTCACGGCACCTGCCCGAGGCGGCTTGAAGGGCTGCGATGAGGTGGGTACCCTTGTCGGGCTCCACGGAGTGCCCGGCTCATCATGCGCGGCCACAGGGCCGCGCGTTTTGTGCCGGCAGAGTTTCCGACGGCCGTGGCGGCCCGCAGTGGACGCGGCTGCCGCACAGGGGAGAGATCGCATGGCGAAGGAGAAGTTCGACCGCTCGAAGCCGCACGTCAACGTGGGCACGATTGGTCACGTCGACCATGGCAAGACCACGCTCACCGCGGCCATCACCAAGGTGCTGGCCGAGGCGGGCAGCGGGGGCACGGAGGAGGTCGCGTTCGACTCCATCGACAAGGCGCCCGAGGAGCGCGAGCGGGGCATCACCATCGCCACCGCGCATGTCGAGTACGAGACCGAGAACCGGCACTACGCCCACGTCGACTGCCCTGGCCACGCCGACTACATCAAGAACATGATCACGGGTGCGGCGCAGATGGACGGCGCCATCCTCGTGGTCTCGGCCGCCGACGGCCCCATGCCCCAGACCCGCGAGCACATCCTGCTGGCGCGTCAGGTGGGCGTGCCGTCCATCGTCGTGTTCCTCAACAAGGCCGACATGGTCGACGACCCCGAGCTGCTCGATCTCGTCGAACTTGAGGTCCGAGAACTTCTCTCGAAATATGAGTTCCCGGGCGACGACATTCCGATCGTCACCGGGTCTGCTCTCAAGGCACTCGAGGGTGACGAGGAGTGGGTGCCCAAGATCCTCGAGCTCATGGAGGCCGTGGACTCGTACATCCCCG
>JAUVPZ010000087.1 GCA_030598395.1 Miltoncostaeaceae bacterium
GCCTCGGCCAGCGCAGCCATCGACGCCTCATCGCGATCGATGAAGCAGGCGATGTTCTCGTAGGGCGCGCTCACCGGGTCGCCCCTCGCATGTCGTGGTGGACCGCTCACAATGCTACTCGCTCGCCGACGCGAGGGGCATGGGGACCCGCCGAAGGCACGGTGCGGGAGAACCCCCATCCGTGCGCAGCGCGTGGCGCGTACGGTGAGCCGGTGGCGGCTTCCACGACCACCGCGCGGCTGCGCGAGCAACGGGTCCTCCCCCGTTCGCTCGACGCACTTCGTCTGCACGCGCCCGAGGACCAGCTCGATCGCCTCCACGGCGAGGCGGCATGGGTGCGGGAACATCTGACGGGACGCGTTGTCTGGAACATCAGCTCAACTCCACGCGGCGGCGGGGTGGCCGAGATGCTCCGTCCGCTGGTGGCGTACACCCGCGGCGCCGGTATCGACTGTCGCTGGCTGGTGATCGCCGGCTCCCCCGATTTCTTCACGATCACCAAGCGGCTCCACCACGCGCTTCACGGCTCCGGCGGGGACGGTGGGCCGCTGGCCTCGGCCGAGCGCGCCGTCTACGAGGAGGTGCTGGCGGGCAACCTCGTCGAGCTGGAG
Organism: Miltoncostaeaceae bacterium; assembly: GCA_030598395.1. Lineage (GTDB taxonomy): Bacteria > Actinomycetota > Thermoleophilia > Miltoncostaeales > Miltoncostaeaceae > JAUVPZ01. The sequence continues at coordinate 612 of JAUVPZ010000087.1, forward strand.
GCCGTGGTGCGGGCGGGCGACGTGGTGATCCTCCACGACCCGCAGACAGCCGGGCTCGCCCCGGGGCTGGCGCGTCTCGGAGCACGGGTGGTGTGGCGGTGCCACATCGGCTCGGAGACCGCAGGCGCCAGGACCGACGCCGGCTGGGCCTTCCTCGAGCGCTACGTGACAGCGGCGGAGTTGACGATCTTCACCCTGCGCGAGTTCGTCCCCCCGGGCTGTACGGGCCGACCGCACCGCATCATCCGCCCGTCCATCGACCCGCCCGCGCCCAAGAACCAGGAGCTTGCGGGGGGGGCCGTCCGCGCGATCCTCGTCCGTGCCGGGATCGTCGAGGGCCCTCCCGGGCCGGCAGCGGCAACCTACCGCCGCAGCGACGGTTCGCCCGGTCGGGTCGACCGTGCGGCGGATATCGTGCGGCTGGGCCGCGCTCCGGCAATGGAGGCTCCGATGGTGCTCCAGGTCTCGCGCTGGGACCCGCTGAAGGACCACGCGGGCGTGATGGCCGCCTTCGCGCGACTGCCCGGAGACACCCTGGGGAACGCGCACCTCGTCCTCGCAGGCCCGTCGGTGACCTCCGTCGACGACGATCCCGAAGCGCCGGAAGTCATCGCCGAGGTGCTTCGACGCTGGCGACAGCTGCCGCACGACCAGCGCCGGCGGCTGCAACTGGTCCAACTGCCCATGCGGGACGTCGACGAGAACGGCGCCATGGTCAACGCCCTGCAGCGACACGCCACGATCGTCGTGCAGAAGAGCATCGAGGAGGGCTTCGGCCTCACCGCGGCCGAGGCCATGTGGAAGGCGCGGCCCGTCGTGGCCAGCCCGGTCGGCGGCCTGCGCGAGCAGATCGTCGACGGCGAGAGCGGCATCCTGCTGTCGGGACCGCGCGACGAGTCGGGCCTGGCGGACGCGCTAGAGCGCCTCCTGAACGCGCCGCAGGAGCGTCGGCGCATCGGCGCCGTCGCGCACGAGCGGGTGGCGCGCGAGTTCCTCAGCGCCCGCCACCTGCTGGACTACGCCGCCCTGCTTCGCGACCTCGCGAGTGAACTCCCCGGCCCCGCGGCGCGCCGAGTGCGGGCCGCCGAGTTGTAATGACCACGGACGAGCCCCTCTGGCCCGGCGACTGGGATCTCCCCGCCGCCGCGACGGAGACGCACATCTCGGTGCTCGCCTTCGTGGGCGACCGCGTCTACAAGGCGCTCAAGCCGGTGCGGACCGACTTCCTCGACCACACGACGGCAGCGGCGCGACGGAAGGCCGCCGAGGCCGAGCTCGCACTCAACCGCCGTCTCGCGCCCGACGTCTACCTGGGGCTCCTCGAGGTCGATGGCGGCGGCGGGCCGCGGGAGCCGGTGATCGCGATGCGCCGCATGCCCGCCGAACGCCGCCTGGCCGCGCTGGTCACAGCCGGGGAAGGCGACGACTGCGTGCGGGCAGTCGCGCGGTCGCTGGCCGCATTCCACGCGGCGGCACCCAGCACCCCCGCGATCCGCGCGGCCGGCGCGCCGGCCGCAGTGTGGGATCTCTGGCGTCGCAACGCCGCCGCTCTCCGCGAGGCCGGAGCGGGCATCCTCGACACGTCGGCGCTCTATGAGGCGGAGCGCCGGGCCCGGGACTACGTGCTGGGGCGATCGGCGCTGTTCGAGGCCCGCGTCGTCGCCGGACGCGTGCGCGACGGCCACGGCGACCTGCTGGCCGACGACATCTTCTGCCTGTCCGACGGTCCGCGCATCCTCGACTGCCTGGCGTTCGACGACCAGTTGCGCCATGGCGACGTGCTGGCAGACGTCGGCTTCCTGGCCATGGATCTGGAGCGGCTCGGCCGAGCCGACCTGGCCGTGAGGCTCCTCGCCTGGTACCGGGAGTTCAGCTTCGAGCAACATCCCGCGTCGCTGGCACACCACTACATCGCCTATCGCGCCCACGTCCGTGCGAAGGTCGCGTGTCTTCGCGCCGCCCAGGGCGGCGAGGGCGCGGCCGAGGACGCGCGCCACCTGATGGGCATCTGCCTGGCGCGACTGCGACGGGCCCAGGTGCGACTGGTCGCCGTCGGGGGACCCCCGGGCTCGGGCAAGTCCACGCTCTCCGACGCGCTGTCGCGACACACGGGCGCGGCGCTGCTGCGCTCGGACGAGCTGCGCAAGGACCTGGCGGGTCTCGCACACGACGCCCGCGGCACCACGCGGTTCGGGGAGGGCATCTACCGGCCCGAGAGGACCGCGGACGTGTACCGGGAGCTCCTTCGCCGCGCCGAGCGACTGCTCGTGCTGGGCGAGAGCGTCGTCCTGGACGCATCGTGGAGCTCCGAGCGAGAGAGAGAGGCCGTCCGGGCGGTCGCGGCGGGCGCGCGGGCACGCCTCATCGAGCTGCGTTGCGACGCGCCTGCGGACCTCGCCGACGAGCGCATCGCGGCACGTGATCGGGCCGGCGGCGCGGCCTCGGACGCAACCGTGGGGGTCGCCCGCGCCATGCGCGCGAGATTCGATGCGTGGCCGTCGGCGCAGGCCGTCGACACCGCGGGGAGCGTCGAGGCGACGGCCTCGGCCGCCGTGACGGCGTTCGGCGAGTACTAGTAGCCCGCGAACCAGCGGCGCAACCGGAGTCGCTGCGGAACAGCCGCAACGAGGTTCCCGGTTCCGCCGGATGCCCGGTGCCGCACTCAGGCGGCACAGTGGGCGAAGAGATGTTGTCCGCGGCAGTAGACGCCCAGACCGTTGGCTCCAAGGAGCAGGCACAGCCGCGCGTCCGAACCGCGCGAGGTCAAGACGGCGCGATGGTGGCCGAGCTCCTCGCGGCGCTGCAGCGGCGGACGGTCCGAACGTCACGCCGCGTGCAGGCCATGCTGCCCCCGGAAGCCGCGCTGGACGCCTTTCACCTCTGTGGTGAGCAGGCCCGGGTCGCCGAGCTCGAGGGACTGCGGCTGCGCCTGGTCGGCGTCGCCGCATGGGCGGCCACGGCCGATCCGGCCGTGGCCAACGCGCTGCTGCTCACGGCACACGGATGGCGATCGGGATCCACCGGTCCCCGGCTGATGGAGGCGATCGTGGAGGGCGCCATCGACTGCGGCGTCCAGCGCTTCGCGGCCGAGATGGTGCCGCACAACAGCCAGCTCCGGGCGGCCATGAGGACGCTTGGGCTGCCGGAGATCGGGGTCGCCGGGGCGACCGGGGTGGGCCTGCGGTTCGAGCTCCGCTAGGAGCTCAGCTCGCCTCCGGCACAGGGAGGGTCGCCGAGCTGTGGTCGGGTTTGAAGTGCTCGACGAAGGCGTCCGAGCCCGGGTAGATGTGGCTGAGGTGGCCGTCCTGCTGCCAGCGCACCAGGAAGGGCGGTGCGCCGTCCTCGCCCAGCACCTCGAGAATCTCCGCGTCCAGCACGCGTTCCCCCACCCGGTGAGCCCGGATGACGAGTCGGTCGCCCGGCCGGGCCCTCACCGCGGGCCCTCCTCGCCGTCGCCGTCCGCGGCGCCCGGGTGGGCGACCGCGATCAGCCGGGCCACGTCGAGGGTCGACAGCACACCGATCGGGCCGCCCTGATCGTCCACCACCAGCAGGTGTGCAGTCTGGTAGTCGCGCATGAGACGGACCGCCTCGACCAGCGGGGCCTCCCTGCCGACGCTGACGGTCGGCGAGCCCGCAACGTCGCCGGCCTCGAGCGCCTCGAAGCCGCCGAGGACGCCGTTGGCCATGTCGAGGGCCGAGACGACCAGCGGCTCGGCGTCGCGAGGCCCTGACTGGTCCACCACCACGGCATGGATCCGGTGACCCGCCATGAGGGCCGCGACGTCGGTCAGGGGTGCATCGGCGGCGCAGGTGACCACGCCCAGGTGCATGGCGTCCTCCACGCGGGCGTCGGCCATCTCGGGCCGGGATGCCGCCACCGACGGCATGTGGATCCAGTCACTCATGGCTCCCCCGTTGTCAGGTCTGCTCGCCCGCAAGGGCGTGCACGATGTGCGGTGGCCACGTCGGGCATCTCCGACGAGCTGAACGGCGCCGGCTCAGGCCGCCGGCGGCGGAGCGTCACGGCCTCATCCACGTCGGCGCCTCCTTCGCGTCGGATGCCTTTGGAGGGATTGTGCAGCCGCGCGGGCGCCCGCGGATCCGTGGCCGCACGGAGTGTGCCTGCGGCCGCTCACCGATCCGGGCGCCGGGTGCAGGACTGCGCAGCGACCGCGCGGCGCCCACGGGTGGCGGTCCGTGCGGGCGGGTGGGCTGATGGTTGGGCACCGAGAGCTGGCCCGAGAGCGAGTGCCTCCGCTTCTGGATCGAACCGAGGCAGTCACGTCCCGGGGCGTGACCCGGTCGACCCGATTCCCTCGTTGGCGGAAGCACAAATCGCCTCGCCGATTGCTTGCTCTCGAGGCTTGGGGGGGGGCGAGAACCCCTAGGCCGAACCGAAGTGAGCTGGTTTTGGGCGCGATACTGCAAGCCGCTCCTCAGCGGCTACGGCGAGCAACGGCATGACCGCCCGCGCGCGCGTTTCCCCGTTTCCCGCTTCTGGCAGGTGGCAGGAGAGAGGGATATAGGGTGACCCCCAATGCGACCCATCCGCGGCAGACGCCACCGTCTCGACCCGTCGGCGAAGTGGTCCGCTGTTTCTGGGGATGGCCCGATGACCTGGACACGCGGTCGCGTCCCCTGCTACTGGCGCAGGAGGACGCGTGCGCGGATCACCGGGTTCGCTGCTCTGATCCTCGCCGTTAGCTTCGTCGTCCTCTGGCCCTTCGGGTCGGACCGGGCAGCGAGCGCCCCCCTGCCGGCGAGCACGGCTCCTGCGGGGGCGCCGGACCGGGCACGCGCTGCCCCGAGCGAAACCTCGGGCGTCCGTCTCGCCGGGCGCGCACGAGTTGGCGCCCGTCTCATGGCCCGCTGGGGCGGGTCGCCGACGGCCGCCCGCTGGCAGGTCCGAGTTGGCCCGCGCGGATGGCGCGATCTTCGCGCGATGCGTCGGGCTCGGGGAATCGCACTCCTCATCCCTGACAGCCTCGCGGGGCGAGTGATCCGCGCCCAGGCCCGTGTCGGAGGACGGTGGGTTTCGAGTCGGCGGCGGCTCATCGGCCCCCGGGTGCGGCTTGCTGGAAGCAACCGCGTCGGGGCCCGGCTGAGCGTCGCGTTGCCCAGGCAGGGCCGCGCCCGCTGGCAATCACGCGCGCCGGGCGGTCGCTGGCGCACGATTCGCGGCGCGGCAGGCGTACCGCTCCGCGGCCGCTCCCTCACGCTCGGGCCAGCGCTTTCCGGCCTGCGGGTGAGGGCGCTGATCCGCGCGCACGGGCGCTGGTGGCCCAGTCCTGCGCGCACGGTCCTACTGCCAGGTCGATCGCCGCCTGCCGGTGGGACTCCTCCGCCTCCCACTGGCCCGGGAACGGTGAACGTGCCGATCTCCAACACCGCGCCGGTGGCCGACGACGTGTCTGAAACGGTCGCCACCTCCGGCACGAGCACGATCACCTTCGACGCCTCCGACCCCAACGGCGACACGCTCACCTACGAGATCGTGGGCGGGCCGAGCAACGGCACGCTCAGCACGATCAACCAGGCCGCGGGCACGGTGCCCTACACCCCCAGCGCCGGCGCCAAGGGCCAGGACAGCTTCAGCTACCGGGCCAACGACGGCACCGACAACTCGGCCACCAAGACTGTCACGATCACCGTCCCGAACACCGCGCCGACCGCCAACCCGGTGTCGGTCACCGTGGCTCCCTCCGGAGCCAGCACGATCGCCTTCGACGCCTCCGACCCCAACGGCGACACGCTCACCTACGAGATCGTGGGCGGGCCGAGCAGCGGCACGCTCGGCACGATCGACCAGGGCGCGGGCACGGTGCCCTACACGCCGTGCGCGGGCTACACGGGCGCCGACAGCTTCGACTACCGCGCCAACGACGGCATCGCCAACTCGCCCACGCGCACGGTGACGATCACCGTGCCCAACACGGCCCCCACGGCGAACAACGTCACCGAGACGGTCGCCACCTCCGGCACGAGCACGATCACCTTCGACGCCTCCGACCCCAACGGCGACACGCTCACCTACGAGATCGTGGGCGGCCCCTCCAAGGGCTCGCTGGGCACGATCGACCAGGGCGCGGGCACGGTGCCCTACACCCCCAGCGCCGGCGCCAAGGGCCAGGACAGCTTCAGCTACCGGGCCAACGACGGCACCGAGTACTCGGCCACCCGCACCGTGACCATCGTGGGGCTCCCGCCCGAGCCTGCCGGGCTCTTTGACGGGTCGGCACAACTCGTGGAGACGACCGGAGACCTCTCGCCGCCGCCGCTCAACCACCCCCACACGGATCTCGCCGTCGCCCGTTGGGCGCCGACCGGCCA
>JAUVPZ010000125.1 GCA_030598395.1 Miltoncostaeaceae bacterium
CGAGCACCGGCGTGCGCTCGGCGATGGTGTCGAAGTCGTCGATCTGCAGCGGGATGCCGAACTCGTGCGCGATGGCCAGCAGATGCAGCACGCCGTTGGTGGATCCACCCGACGCCGCCACCCCCGCAATGGCGTTCTCCACGCTCTCGCGCGTGACGATCGACGAGGGGCGCACGTCGTCGCGCACCAGCCGCATGGCCAGGCGACCGCTCTCGGCCGCGGCTTCCTCCTTGTCGGGGTGCGCCGCGGGCACGCCGTTGAGCCCGGCGGGGCTGATGCCCAAGAGGTCGAGGGCCATCGACATGGTGTTGGCGGTGAACTGACCGCCGCAGGCGCCGGCGCCGGGACAGGCCACCGACTCGATAGCGTGCACCTGCCGGGACGACATCGTGCCGGCCGCGTGGGCGCCGACGGCCTCGAAGACGTCCTGGATGGTGACGTCGCGGCCCTCGTAGCGGCCGGCCGCGATGGACCCGTTGTAGAGCACGAGGCCGGGGATGTCGAGGCGCGCCAGCGCCATCACGGCGGCGGGGATCGTCTTGTCGCAGCCGACCAGGCACACCAGGCCGTCGAACAGGTGGCCGCGCGCCACCAACTCGATGGAGTCGGCGATCACCTCGCGCGAGACCAGCGAGGCCCGCATGCCCTCGGTGCCCATCGAGACGCCGTCGGACACCGCGATCGTGTTGAACTCCATGGGCGTACCGCCGCCCTCGCGCACCCCCCGCTTGACGTGCCCCGCCAGCTCCCGCTGGTTCAGGTTGCACGGCATCGTCTCGATCCACGTGGTGGCGACGCCGACGATCGGGCGGGCCAGGTCCTCGTCGGAGAACCCGGTGCCCTTGAGCATGGCCCGGGCCGGCGCGCGGTCGGCGCCATCGGTGATGGCCGCGCTGTGGCGCTTGGCCGGGTCGGTGGGAAGCTCGTAGGGCGTCTGGCTCACGGGCGCCGCGATGCTACTCGACGGCCGGCCCGGGCTGCGGCGCTACTCCTCCTCGCCGCGTAGCTTGCCGCCGATGGCGGCCAGCGTGAAGAGCGCAAACGCCGCGCCCATGATGATGGGCGCGTTGCCTGACTCGTGACGGTCTTCGATCCCGAAGTAGAGCAGCAGCACGGTGAGGACCGCGAACATTCCGATGATCCACGCGGGAAGTGCCCGCAACCGGCGTCCTCCCAGGGTTCGGCGATCCGGCGGCGGGAAGATTACATGCCGGCCTCAGGGCCCGCTCTGAGTAGTAGGCTGCCGCGCCGATGCCCGGCGACAACGTGCAGGTCGAGGTCCGGGAACTGAGCGCGGGCGGGACGGTGGTCCGCGTGGCCGGCGTGCTGGACGCCCTGGCACTGCCGCGCGTGTCGCGCGAGCTCACCGACGCCCAGCGGGGCGAGCACCCGGTGTTCGTCGACCTGTCCGAGGTGACGTTCATGGACAGCCGCGGCCTTGGCTCGCTCCTGGCCGCCAACGAGCGCAGCCGTGAGGGCGCCGCTCCGGTGCGCATCTTCCAGCCGTCGAGCGTGGTGCGCCGGCTGCTCGACGTCGCCGGGGTCAGCGCGGTGCTGACCGAGGTCGACGAGCTTCCCCAGTAGAGGCGGGCGAGGGGGATGACCGAGCCCGGCGAGCTGGGCCGCGGAAACCGGCTCCGCGGCGAGGCGGCGTCGGAGCTTGTGCGCGCGGGGTACGCCGCCGAGTCGGCGCACGGCCCGCGGCTGGCCGCCGACCTCTCGGCCGCCGATCTGGCGCACGCGGTCATGCTGGTCGAGGCTGGCGCGGTGGGCGGGGCCGTGGCGTCCGCGCTGCTGGGCGGGCTCCTCGAGCTCCACGCGATCCCGGGCGACAGCTTTCCCTGGGACCCGAGCGCCGGCGACGCCTTCAGCGCGCGGGAGGCCGAGCTGCGGCGGCGCGTGGGGCCAGCGGCGGCCGGCTGGCTCAGCGCGGGACGGCCCCGCCGGGAGTCGCTGCGGGTGGCGCTGAGGCTGCTGGCGCGCGATGAGACCGTGAGCCTGGCGGGGGCTCAGCTGGATCTCGCGGATGCGCTGGTGGTCCATGGCGAGGCGGGTGCCACCGACCTCGCCACGGACTACACCTACCTCCAGCCGGCCCAGCCGAGCACGGTCGGCCATCTGATGCTGGCGTACGCCTACCCGGCGCTGCGCGACGCCGGGCGCCTGCAGCGGGTGCACGAGGGGCTGGGCAGAAGCGTGGCGGGGGCGGGTGGAAGCGCGGGCTCCCGCTGGCCGCTGGATCGGGCCCGCCTCGCCGAGCTGCTGGGGCTCGACGCGGTCGCCGCGCACACCCGTGACGCCACCTGGCAGACGGATTGCTACGTCGAATTGGCATCGGCCGTGGCCATCGGTGCCACACACCAGTCGCAGCTGGCACAGGACCTCGAGATCCTGGCCAGCCAGGAGTTCGGGGTGGCCGAGCTGGCCGATCGCCACTGCCGCGCCAGCGCGCTGATGCCGCAGAAGCGCAACCCGTACGCGCTGGCGGTCATCCGGACCCAGGCCGGCATCGCCGCGGGCGATCTCGCGGCCATGCTGGTGGCGCTCCACACCGGCTCGGCGCGCACCGACCACTTCCACCTGCTGAACGGCGCCGTGCCGCGGCTGATGGAGGAGGCGGTGGCGGTGGCGCGCCTGACCGCGGACGTCGTGGCGGGCCTGCGCCTGGACGCCGAGCGCTGGGGCGGGGCGGGGCGGCGCGGTGGCGCGGCGGCCGCGGACGTGGCGGACGTCCTGGCCATGGAGACCGGGCTGGACTACCGCACCGCGCACGGCGTGGTGGGCCGTGCCATCCGCGACCTCGCCGAGGCGGGACGACCGCTCGACGCGCTCACGCCCGAGCGGCTCGCCGACGCCGCGCGCGCCGTGGACGCCGGCGAGATCGCAATCGGGCCGGAGCAGCTGGCCGAAGCGCTCGACCCCGCCGCGGCGGCTCTCGGCCGCCCCCAGGAGGGCGGATCGGCACCGGAACAGGTGGAGGCGATGGTCGCGGCGTGCCGCAGCGAGATCGCCGCCGGACGCACTTGGGCCACGGAGCAAGAGAAGCGGGCGGCAGCGGCCACGAATGCGCTGGTGACCCGGGCTGAGGAGCTCGCTGGAATCTAGGGCAGGGCCGCGCCGTCGCGGTCGGATCCCGCGCGGGCCGCGGAGCGCCGATCGTGGCGATCGACTCCCACGCCGGGTCCACCGAGCATCACGAGGCGCTCGCAGGCCGGCAGCAAGCGGCCATCCTCCGAGAGGCGTCCCGAACGGCTCGGACCGTGAGGTCGGACGGGTTACACTGGCCCGTCGCCGAGACGCCCGCTCGACCGCCGGGCTCGATCGGCACCGCCAGGATGCTGACCAGAGACGACATCTACACGGAGGGCCTGCCCCACGGCGTTCCCTCTCCGCTCTTGATCGATTTCGCCATGCGGCGGGCAGGCGACTCGATCCTGGACGTCGGCTGCGGCTTTGGGGCGTACGCCGCTCGCCTCAAGGAGCTCGGGAAGACGGCGGCCGGCCTCGAGCTCGACGCGGATTGCGTCGCCGAGGCGACCGCCCGCGGGATCGACGTCACGCGTGGCGACGCGACCCGCTTGCCCTTCGAGGACGGTCAGTTCGACACGGCCATCCTCTTCGAGGTCATTGAGCACATTCCGGAGTACGAAGCGGCCGTGCGCGAGGCCCTCCGCGTCTCGCGGGGCAACGTGCTCATCACCGTGCCCAACGTCGGTGAGTACCGGCACCTCGAGCGCTACGGCGTGACCTACTGGCACCTCGTCACCACCGATCACGTCAACTTCTTTGCGCCCCAGGACCTCCTCGATCTGGCCCGGCGGTGCGGAGCGCGAGCGCAGGTGAAGCGCGCCGAGCCCCTCGTGCCGGCGGCGCTGCTCAAGCCTCGGCGTCCCCTCTGGTTCGCGCTCTCGGTCCTCCGCCGGCTAAAGCTGGTACGACCCGTCGCATACCGGCGTCTCTATTGCGTGATGGAGAAGCAGGGCTACTAGCTGTAGTGACCACGCACGTTGTTGACAGTGGGTCTGCCGTGAGTTGAGCCCCCGCGAGAGAGTGTGGAGCTGACCAGCAACACGCTCACAAGCGGAGGCTCAGATGCACGGTAATGCGCGGCTGACCCCCAGGGGTCGTTTGACGTTGGTGCTTCGGGTCGCGGCGGGCCGGCCGGTGGCCCATGTCGCGGCAGAGATGGGGGTCTCCCGGCCCACGGCGTACAAGTGGTGGCGGCGCTGGCGGGCCGAGGGCTC
>JAUVPZ010000086.1 GCA_030598395.1 Miltoncostaeaceae bacterium
GCAACCTCGGGCTCGGGCTCGGCAACCTCGGGCTCGGGCTCGGCAACCTCGGGCTCGGGCTCGGCAACCTCGGGCTCGGGCTCGGCAACCTCGACCTCGGCTTCCACCTCGACCTCGGCTTCCACCTCGACCTCGGCTTCCACCTCGGCGACCTCGGGCTCGGGCTCGGCAACCTCGGGCTCGGCCTCCACCTCGACGGCCTCGGCCTCCTCCCCCGGGGCGTCCGCCAGATCGGGGGCCTGAGCCTCGCCGACCTCGGCCACCTCGGCCAGCTCAACGTCGCCCTCGGGCTCAGCGAGCTTGCCGGCCGCCTCCGCCTCCGCCTCCGCCTTGCGAAGGCGCTCGGACTCGGCCACCGCCGCGGCCGCCAGCTCCGGCGACAGCCGGTGCTGGATGGCATCGCCGTCGGCCACCCGCTTGAGGCTGAGCGACAGGCGGCGGCGGTCGGCGTCGATCTCGATGACCCGCACGGCCAGGATGTCGCCCTGGTTGACCACCTCGCGCGGGTCCTCCACGTGATGCGCGGCCAGCTCCGAGATGTGCACCAGCCCCTCGACTCCGGCGTGGATCTCGATGAATGCGCCGAACGTGACCACCTTGGTTACGCGCCCCTCGACGACATCCTCTACGTTGTAGCTCTCGATGACGTCCTGCCACGGGTCGGCCTGGGTGTGCTTGAGGCCGAGCGAGATGCGCTGCCGCTCGCGGTCGATGTCCAGCACCTTCACGCTGACCTTCTGGTCGATCTCCAGCACCTCGGACGGGTGGTTGACGTGGCTCCACGAGAGCTCGGAGATGTGGATCAGCCCGTCGATGCCGTCCAGGTCGACGAACGCGCCGAAGTCGACGATGTTGGAGATGACGCCCTCCACCACCTGGCCCGGCTGCAACTCGTCGAGGATCTTCTGGCGCACCTCGCGGCGCTCGTCCTCGAGCACGGCGCGCCGGGACAGCACCACGTTGTTGCGGTTGCGGTTCAGCTCGATGACCTTGCACTCGAGCTGGCGCCCGAGGAACTCGTCGAGGTCCTGCACACGGCGGATATCGACCAGAGAGGCGGGCAGGAAGCCACGCACGCCGAGGTCGATGATGAGGCCGCCCTTGACCACCTCGATGACCGTGCCCTCCACGTGCTGCCCGTCGGCCGCCGCGCCCTCGATGCGCTTCCACGCCTTCTCGAACCGGGCGCGCTTCTTGGACATGATCAGGCGGCCGTCCTGGTCCTCCTTCTGCATGACCAGCGCGTCGACCATCTCGCCAAGCTCGACCTCGTCGCCGGGCGTGACGGCCTTCCGGATGGACAGCTCGGCCAGGGAGATGACGCCCTCGCTCTTGTAGCCCACGTCGATGAGGACCTCGTCCTTGTCGACTCGGACCACGCGCCCGCTGAGGACGTCGCCCTCATCGAAGAGCGGAATGGTGGGCTCGTAGTTGGGGACCTGCTCCCCGTCGACCTCGATGTACTCGGGACCGTCCAGGGCGCGCACTGGGGCGTCAAGCTCGATCGTCATGTAGGTGGCTGTCCTTGTCGCGTTTCGGCGGCCGGCTGGCCGGAGCGCGAGTATAGAGGCCCGATTCCCCCGGCCGGACCGCTCCCGTCCGGAGTCCGAAGCGCCCCCACGACCTCGCGCATGTCCTCTTGCGCCAGCCGCCCCGCCCGCGCCGCCAGAACGCGGCCGTCGGTTCCCACCGCCAGGGCTGCCGGGACGCTGCGGACGGGGAGGCGCGCTGCCGAGGGTCGCCGGGCCAGGTCCACCTGCACCACGGTCCGCGGGCCCGCCTCGCGGGACAGCTCGCGCGCGGCCGGCCCGCAGCGGGCGCAGCCCGGCGCCGTCAGCAGAACGAGCCAGGGGCCCGGCCCGTCCAGGCCCAGGTCGGCGCGGGCGTCCGGCCCGCCGCCGCTCCGGCGCAGCCGCAGCAGCAGTCGATAGGCCTCACAGCCCACGCACACGCCGGTGATGGCGGCCAGCAGCGCCAGGCCCCCGACCAGCCCCACCAGCACCCACGCCACACTCGGCAGGCCAAGGGCGAGCAACACGGCAGCGGCGCCCAGGAGCACCACCCCGATGCCCTGCGCGAAACGCACCGGGGCCGCGGGCTCCAGCCGGGCCGGCGGTCGGGCGATGGCGCGGAAGACCCAGGCCAGCGGCGACCAGCGCGGACCGATGAGGTTCAGCGCGATCAGGCCCAGCGCAAGCAGCACCGCCCCGGGCACGCCGAACAGCAGCGCCTCCAGGCAGATGAGGCCCGTGACCCCCTGCGCGAAGCGCGGCTGCAGCGGGTGGACGGCGGCGGGGCGGCTCACGCGGCGCTTCCAAGCTGGTGGTCGACGGCGGCGCGGGCCGCCGGGTCGACCAGCACCCGGTGCGCGCGGTTCAGTTCGGCCAGGCGGCGCGGCGCGTCCTCCGACGCGTCGCCCAGGGCCATCTCGCGCAGCGCGCCGAACGCAGCCTCGATCACCTGGGGGCAGGCCGCGCGGTCGACCTGCAACACGCGGTAGGGGTCGGTGCTCACGCCTTGGCCTCGCGCCAGGTGGCCCCGGCGCCCACGTCCACGGCCAGCGGCGGGTCAAGCTCGGCCGCGTCGGCCATGGCCTCGCGCACCAGCGTGCGCGCCTCGGCCAGCTCCTCCTCGGGCGCCTCGATCAGCAGTTCGTCGTGGATCTGCAGCACCATCGTCGAGCGTAGCCCGCCACCGGCCAGCGCGCCGTGGGCCCGGGCCATGGCGACCTTGATGATGTCGGCCGCGGTGCCCTGGATCACCGTGTTCACCGCCAGGCGCTCGCCGAGCTGCCGCTGCTGCACGGTGCGCCCGGTCAGCTCGGGGATGGGTCGCCGGCGCCCGAACAGCGTGGTCACGTACCCGCTCTGGGCCGCCTCGGCCACGGTCGTGTCGATGAAGCTGCGCACCCGCGGATAGCGGTCCAGGTAGGTCTCGATGTACGCGCGGGCGTCGTCGCGCGGGATCGACAGCTGCTCGGAGAGGCCGAAGTCGCTGATGCCGTAGACGATGCCGAAGTTGACCGCCTTGGCCCGGTCGCGCGTGTCGCGGTCGACGTCGGCGGGGTCCATGCCGAACACCTCGGCGGCAGTGGCGCGGTGGATGTCCTCGCCGCGCCGAAAGGCCTCGCGCAGCGCGGGCTCGCCCGAACAGTGGGCCAGGATCCGCAGCTCCACCTGGCTGTAGTCGCAGCTCAGCAGCACGCAGCCGCTCTCGGCGACGAATGCGTCGCGGATCTGGCGCCCCAGCTCGGTACGCACGGGGATGTTCTGGAGGTTCGGGTTGGCCGACGACAGACGCCCGGTCTCGGCCACGGTCTGGTTGAAGGTGGTGTGCAGGCGGCCGTCGTCGCCGAGCAGCTCCGGCAGGGCCGACAGATACGTGTTGTCGAGCTTGGTCAGCTCGCGATAGTCACCGATCAGGTCGATGATCGGGTGCTTGTCGCGCAGGCGGCGCAGCACCTCGCGATCGGTGGACCAGCCGGTCTTGCCGCGCCGGAACGTGGGCAGCTCGAGGCGCTCGAACAGCACCTCGCCCAGCTGCTTGGGCGACTCGATCACGAACTCGCCGCCGGCCAGCTGCCAGATCTCGTCGCGCAGCTCGTCGGCCCGGTCGCGAACCCCCGCGGCGATCTCGCCCAGCCGCGCCTCGTCCAGCCTGACGCCGGCTCGCTCCATGTCGGCCAGCACGTCCACCAGCGGCATCTCCACGTCCCTGAACAGGTCGGTGAGCCCCTCAGCGTCCAGTCGCTCCGACTGCCCGGTCGCCAGATCCACGGTCAGGGCCGCCGCGCACACGGCCTCCTCGTCCGAGCCCTCCACGACGAGGCCGGCGTCCGCGGCCAGCTCCTCGAGCGGGTAGCCGCGCCGACGCGGCTCCAGCAGGTACCCGGCCAGCATGGTGTCGTGCGCGGGGCGCAGCCCGGCATCGCGGAGGACATCGGGGAGCGCCTTCGCGTCGTGGCAGGCCACGGCCAGGCCACCCAGCCCGCCGGCCAGCGCCGCCGCCGCGCCCCCGTCCAGGGCGCCGGTCAGCACCTCATCGCCCTTGCCGGCCACGGCCCAGCGACCGTCGGCCACGCCGAGGCCCACTGGCTCGTCGCCCCCGAGGCGCAGCGCGACCTCCTCAGGCGCCACCTCGACCCCGATGATCGAGCGCGCGGCCACGGGGGTCGCGGGCACCGGACCCGGCGCGGCGCCAAGCTCGCCCAGCCGGGAGGCGAGGCTCGAGAACTGCAGCTCCTCGAAGGCCTCGCGCAGCGCCGCCAGCCGCCCCTGGTCGAACTCCAGCGGCGGCACGTCGGCCAGCTGGAGCGGCAGCGGCACCTGGCGGTCGATCACCGCGAGGTCGCGCGACTTGCGGGCGTTGCCGGCGTGCTCGGTGAGCGCCTCGCGGCGCTTGGGCGACTGCTCGCCGGCATGCGCCAGCACGCCCTCCAGGTCGCCGTAGCTGTTCAGCAGCTGGGCGGCGCCCTTCTCGCCGATCCCGGGCACGCCGGGCAAGTTGTCGGAGCTGTCACCCACCATGCCGCGGAAGTCGGTCAGCAGCTCCGGCCCGATGCCGTAGCGCTCGCGAACCGCGTCGGGGGTGTAGGCGGTGGTGTCGGTCACGCCCCTCCCGGTGGCCAGCACGCGAACGCGCTCGTCCACCAGCTGGAGGGCGTCGCGGTCGCCGGTGAGGATGGTGACCTCCTCCCCCTCGGCCGACGCGCGTTCCGCCAGCGTGCCGATGACGTCGTCGGCCTCGTAGCCCGACAGCTCCACGTTCACCGCGCCGAAGGCCTCCATCAGCGGTCGGAAGTGCGGCGACTGCTCGCGCAGCAGGCCGGGCGTCTCACGCCGCCCGGCCTTGTACTCGGGGTACAGCTCGTGGCGGAACGTCTTGCCGGGCGGGTCCCAGGCCACCACCAGCCGGCCGGGGCGTTCGTCGGCCAGGACGCGCACCATCATGGCCGCCAGGCCGTAGAGCGCGTTGGTGGGGAAGCCCTGGTCGGTGCTGATCGTGTCCGGGAGGGCGAAGAAGGCACGGTAGGCCAGGCTGTTCCCGTCGACCAGGAGCAACCGGCCCCCTGCCTGCGGCGCGTCGGCGTCGGGCACGCGGCAAGTGTACGCCGGGCCTCCGTTCGCCCGGCTATCCTTGCCGCCGGTCCGGACTGGAGGAAGGGACGCGCGTGCCCGCCACACCCAGCGCCCAGTACAGCGTCACCCTCCGCGTGGAGATGGAGTCCGGCACCCCGGACCTCTTCGCCCGGCTGGCGAGCGCGATCACGGACGTGGGGGGCGACATCGGCGCGGTGGACGTGGTGGCCACCAGCTACCACTCCACCATCCGCGAGCTCGTCATCGACGCCACCGACCAGGAGCACGCCACCACCATCGTGGCGGCGGCCGAGTCGGTGGAGGGCGTGCGCGTGCAGGAGTCGTTCGACCGCACGTTCCGCATGCACCAGGGCGGCAAGATCGAGATGGAGACCCGGATGCCGCTCGAGAACCGGGAGGACCTCTCGACCGCCTACATGCCGGGCGTGGCCCGGGTGTGCCGGGCCATCGCCGAGGACCGCAGCAGGGCTTTTGATCTGACCATCAAGCGCAACATGGTCGCCGTGGTCACCAACGGCACGGCGGTGCTCGGCCTGGGCGATATCGGGGCCGCCGCCGGCATGCCGGTGATGGAGGGCAAGTCGATGCTGTTCAAGGAGTTCGGCGACGTCGACTCCTACCCCATCTGCATCGACTCCAAGGACCCCGACGAGCTGGTCCACACGGTCACCGCGCTTGCGCCGGCGTTCGGCGGGATCAACCTGGAGGACATCGCGGCTCCCGTGTGCTTCGAGGTGGAGGACCGCCTCAAGGAGACCCTCGACATCCCGGTCTTCCACGACGACCAGCACGGCACCGCCATCGTGGTGCTGGCCGCGCTGATCAACGCCCTCAAGCTCACGGGCGGCGAGATGGCCGACCTGAAGGTGGTGGTGAACGGCATCGGCGCCTCGGGCGTGGCCTGCTCGAAGATTCTGATGAACGCCGGCGTCACCAACATCATCGGCTGCGACACACGCGGCGCGATCTACAACGGGCGCGCCGAGAACATGAACTTCATGAAGGAGTGGTACGCCGAGAACACCAACCCGGAGGGCGTGCGCGGCGCCCTCACCGAGGCCATCGACGGCGCCAACCTGTTCCTCGGGCTATCCGGGCCCGGCACCTTCACCGTGGAGCAGTTGCGGCTGATGGCCGACGACCCCATCGTGTTCGCCATGGCCAACCCGGTGCCCGAGATCATGCCCGAGCTGGCCGCCCCCCACGTCGCGGTCATGGCCACGGGCCGGTCCGACTACCCCAACCAGATCAACAACGTGCTGGCGTTCCCGGGGATCTTCCGCGGCGCCCTCGACTGCCGCGCCTCGCAGATCAGCGAGGCCATGAAGGTGGCGGCCGCGCGGGCCATCGCCGGCTGCATCGGCGAGGACGAGCTCAACCCCGAATACATCATCCCCAGCGTCTTCAACCGTCAGGTGGCGCCCGCCGTGGCCGCCAGGGTGGTCGAGGTCGCCCGGGAGGAGGGCTTGGCCCGCAAGGAGCCGGAGTCCGACTCCATCGGCGCCCACTCCTCCTGACCTGCGGTCGCGCCGGAGCCCGCGGCTAGACTCGACGAAAGGCGCCACAGCACGGGGACGTGGCGGAATCGGTAGACGCGACGGTCTCAAACACCGTTGGCCACTGCGGCCGTGGGGGTTCGAGTCCCCCCGTCCCCATCACGGTTTCCGTCATTCCATGCGGGTTCTCGGCCAGCCGCACTCGGAGCCCGTTCTCCGCTCAAGACCGCTCTAATCCGCTCGCCACTGGCGCGCACTGGCGCGCAACTGGCGCGCACTCAGGGCCCGTCAGGCCCCGTCGTCACCCGCCAGCACCCTGTCGATCTCCTTGACTGCCACGGCCTCTTGGCCCTGCCAGAGGTGGGCGTAGCGCTTCATCGTCAATGACGGGTCCTCGTGACCCAGATAGGAGGCCACTTCGACCGGAGTGCAACGCGCGTAGATCA
>JAUVPZ010000043.1 GCA_030598395.1 Miltoncostaeaceae bacterium
GCGGGTGGGGGGGGCCACCATGGCGCGCGTGGTCGGGGGGGGTCCCCTGGGGCCCGCGGGGCGCGCGCGCCCCGCGGCCGGCCTACTTCCGGTCGACTCCGAGCATTCGGCGCTGCTCCAGCTGCTGGCCGAGTTGCCGCGCGAGCGCGTGGAGACGGTGCTGCTTACGGCGTCGGGGGGTCCGTTCCGCGGCCGAGCTGCCGATGATCTTCAGGAGGTGGGGCCACAGGACGCGCTGCGCCACCCCACCTGGAACATGGGCGCCAAGATCACCATCGACTCGGCCACGCTGATGAACAAGGGCCTTGAGCTCATCGAGGCCCACCACCTGTTCCACCTGTCGTACGAGGAGATGGAGGTGGTGGTGCACCCGCAGTCGGTGGTGCACGCCATGGTGCGCACCGACGACGGGTCGCTGCTGGCGCACCTCGGGCCGCCCGACATGCGGGTGCCCATCGCCTACGCGCTGCGCTGGCCGGAGCCGCCGCCCAGGCGCCCGCCCATGGACCTGGTGGGCCGGCACCTCGACTTCGAGGAGCCCGACGAGCAGACGTTCCGCTGCCTGGCGCTCGCCAGGGAGGCCGGGAGGGCCGGCGGCACCGCGCCGGCGGTGCTCAACGCGGCCAACGAGGTGGCGGTGGCGGCCTTCCTCGACGAGCACATCGGCTTCCTGGCCATCGCCGATGTGGTGGAGACGGCCCTGGTCGCGGTTCCCACCGAGGCGGCCGCCGACCTGGAGACGGTGCTGCACGCCGACCGCCGTGCCCGTACTGCGGCCGAGGAGGGGGTGCTCGCGTGCTCGGCGTGAACCTGGCCTGGTTCATCCTCGCGCTGATCGCGTTGATCCTCGTGCACGAGGCCGGCCACATGGTCGTGGCCAAGTGGGTCGGGATGCGCGTCGAGAAGTTCTCGATCTTCTTCGGCCGGCCGCTGGTGCGCGTGCAGCGTGGCGAGACCGAGTACGCGTTCGGCTGGATCCCCCTGGGCGGCTACGTGAAGATCATGGGCTTCAACGTGGACCCGGACACGCTCACGCCGGAGGAGCGGGTGCGTGCCTACGACAGCAAGGCCCCCTGGAAGCGCATCGCGGTGATCCTGGCGGGCCCCGCGGTGAACATCCTCTTGGCCTTCGTGCTGTTCGCGGTGACCTTCTGGATCGGCGTGCCGACGTTCCAGCTCAGCAACGGCATCGACCAGGTTCGCCAGGACTCCGTCGCGCAGCAGATCGGCCTTCAGCCCGGCGATCGCCTGGTGGCCATCAACGGTGGCGGTGCCGGCGACGTCGAGCGGATCGTGAACCGACTGCGCAGCAACGAGGTTGGCGACGAGGTCACCGTGACCTACGTGCGCGAGGGCGGGGGCCGGGTCGAGCGGACCGTCACGCTGCCGCCGCTGGTCGGGCCCGACGGGAGCCCGGTGCTCGACGAGGGCGGGCAGCCCGTGCCGGGCCTGGGCGTCGTCTTCGCGCGCGAGCGGGGGTCCACCCAGGCCTTCGGGCCCGTCGGGGGGCTCGTGGAGGCGGGCGACCTCACCCAGCAGGTCATCGTGCTCAGCGGCGAGACGCTGGGCCGGGTGTTCACCGACCAGGAGGCCCGCGAGCAGGTGTCGGGGCCCATCCGCATCGGCGCGGCAGCGGATCAGCTGGCCGACGAGGGCCTCATCGTGGTGCTGCGCTTCATCGCCCTCATCAGCCTCGCGCTGGGGATCTTCAACCTGCTGCCGTTCCTGCCGCTGGACGGCGGTCACATCGCGGTGGCCGCGATCGACAAGCTCAGCGGAGGGCGGGTGCCACGGGGGCTGGTGGAGCGGCTCTCGCTGGTGGGCTTCGTGCTGTTGATTTTCGTGGGTGTGCTAATTGCGCAGCAGGACGTCCAGGCCATCGTCAACGACGAGGTCCTGGGGCCGGGGCCGTAAGATTGGCGGCGTGAGCGCCCCACGCCGCGAGAGCCACGCCTGCGACGTCGGCGGCGTCACCGTCGGGGGAGGAGCCCCGGTGGTGGTGCAGTCGATGACCAACACCGACACGGCCGACCCGGGGGCCACGGCCGCGCAGGTGGCCCAGCTGGCGGCCGCGGGATCCGAGATCGTGCGCATCACGGTCAACAACCGGGCCGCAGCGGCGCGCGTGGCCGAGATCCGTGACCGGGTGCACGACGAGCACGACTGCCACGTGCCGCTGGTGGGCGACTTCCACTACACCGGCCACACGCTGCTTACGGAGTTCCCCGAATGCGCCCGCGCGCTGGCCAAGTACCGCATCAACCCGGGCAACGTGGGCCGTGGCGCCCGCCACGACCGCAACTTCGCCACCATGGTGGAGGTCGCCATCGAGCACGGGCGGCCCGTGCGCATCGGCGTCAACGCCGGATCGCTGGACCCCGAGCTGCTCGACCGGCTGATGGACCGAAACGCCCAGCGCGCCGCGCCGCACAGCGCCGAGGAGGTGCTGCGCGAGGCCATGATCGACAGCGCCCTCCGCTCGGCCGAGGCTGCCGAGACGCTGGGTCTGCCCGCCGAGCGCATCGTCATCTCGGTGAAGATGAGCCGGCTGCAGGACATGGTGGCGGTGTACCGCCAGCTGGCCGCCCGCTGCGCCTACCCGCTGCACCTGGGGCTCACCGAGGCCGGCATGGGGTCGAAGGGCATCGTCTCCACCACTGCCGCGCTCGGCATCCTGCTGCAGGAGGGCATCGGCGACACGGTGCGCGCCAGCCTCACGCCCGAGCCGGGTGGCGATCGCTCGCTCGAGGTCAAGATATGCCTGGAGCTGCTCCAGAGCCTGGGGATGCGCTCGTTCCGGCCCGAGGTCACCGCCTGCCCCGGCTGCGGGCGCACCACCAGCACCCTCTTCCAGGAGCTGGCCCAGCGCATCGAGGGGCGCCTGGACGAACGCATGGAGGTGTGGAAGGCCCAGCGGCCGGGCGCCGCCGAGCTCAAGGTCGCCGTGATGGGCTGCATCGTCAACGGCCCCGGCGAGAGCCGCGCGGCCGACATCGGCATCAGCCTGCCCGGCACCGGCGAGCAGCCGCGGGCGCCGGTCTACGTGGACGGCGAGAAGGCATGCACGCTGGAGGGCGCCACGCTCGCCGACGACTTCATGGCCATGGTCGAGGACTACGTGGAACGCCGCTACCCGCTGGAGGCCGGGGTCCCCGCGCGGTGAGCGAGGGCGGGTGGGCGATGCCGGCGGCCCCGCTGGGCGGCTCCTGGCGGCTGTCCGGGCGGCTGTGGCCGACCCTTCGCGACCCTCCGGCCGACGCCGAGGCGGTCAGCCACGTGCTGATGGTGCGTGCCGGCCTGGTGCGCCAGCTGGCGGCGGGGCTCTACACCGTGCTGCCCATGGGCCTGCGCGTCCTTCGCCGCGTGGAGGCGATCGTGCGCCAGGAGATGGAGGCTATCGGCGCGCAGGAGATCGTGATGCCGCTGCTGCACCCCGCCGAGATCTGGGAGGCCACCGGCCGTTACCCACTGGACGAGCAGTTCCGGCTCGAGGATCGGGGCGGTCGGGCCATGGTGCTGGGGATGACCCACGAGGAGATCATCACCTGGCATGCCGCGCGCGAGATCCAGAGCTACCGCGACCTGCCCCAGTCGTGGTGGCAGATGCACACCAAGCTGCGCGACGAGCCGCGCCCCAAGAGCGGGATGTTGCGGGTGCGCGAGTTCGTGATGAAGGACTCCTACTCCCTCGACCGCGACGAGGCCGGGCTCGAACGCTCCTACGCCGCGCACAGCGAGGCCTACGCCCGCATCTTCGACCGTTGCGGCATCGCGTGGCACCTGGTGGAGAGCGACGTCGGCATGATGGGCGGCCTGGGCGCCCACGAGTTCATGGCGCCCAGCCCCGCGGGCGAGGACGTCATCGCCCGCTGCCCGGCGTGCGACTACGCCGCCAACGTCGAGCTGGCCACCTCGGTCCCCATCGAGCCCGACTTCGGAGCGACCCCCGCCGAGCCCGAGCCCTTCGACACCCCCGGCATCGGCACCATCGCCGAGCTGTCGGCGTTCACCGACCTGCCGCCGGCGCGCCACGCCAAGAGCGTGGTGGTGGTGACGGACGGGGGCCCGGTGCTGGCCCTGGTTCGCGGCGAGCACCAGGTGCATGACACCAAGCTGGCCCGGGAGGTAGGGCCGCACCGCCCGGCTCACGAGGAGGAGATCCGGGGGTGGTTCGGCGCCGACCCCGGCTCGCTCGGGCCCGTCGGGCTCGACGGCGTACGCGTGGTCGCCGACCACAGCCTGGCGATCGGCCACTACGTCACCGGCGCCAACCGGGACGGCGTCCACCTGCGCGGGGTGGTGCTGGGGCGCGACTTCGCGGCCGCGACCGCCGACCTGCGCGAGGTGCTTCCCGGCGAGGCCTGCGCCGGCTGCGGCACGCCGCTGGTCCTCGAGCCGGTGATCGAGATCGGCAACATCTTCAAGCTGGGCACCAGGTACTCCGCGGCGCTCGGGGCCGGCTACCTCGACGCCGACGGCCACGAGCAGGACATCATCATGGGCTCCTACGGCATCGGGCCGGCCCGGGTGGCGGCCGCCGCCATCGAGCAGGGACACGACGAGGCGGGCATCATCTGGCCGCGTGCCATCGCGCCCTTCGACGTCCACCTGGTGCTGATCGGCGCGCCCGGCTCGGAGGCCGCCGGCTACGCCGACCGCCTCTACGATGAGTTGTCCGAGCGCGGGCTGGAGGTGCTGTACGACGATCGCGTCCACACCAAGCCGGGCGAGAAGTTCGTGGAGGCCGAGTTGCTGGGCTGCCCGCTTCGGGTCACGGTGGGAAAGCGGACGCTGCCGCACGGTCCACTGGAGGTCCAGGTGCGTCGCGGGCGCGAGCAGCGCGAGATCGCGCTGGGCGCCGCCGCCAACGCGTTGCGCGAGCTGTGGTCTTCGCAGGCGTAGCCCGTCCCATGGCCTGTGGTAACGTCAGCCGCCGACGGGGCGTGGCGCAGTCTGGTAGCGCACCCGGCTGGGGGCCGGGCGGTCGGAGGTTCAAATCCTCTCGCCCCGATCATCGAGCGCCGGCGTGCCGCTGAGCCGCCGTTCCCTTCGCTGGCTGCCCAACGCCGTCACCGCGGCCAGGTTGGCCGCGCTGCCGCCTCTGGCGGCGGTCCTGGCCCGGGCGAAGGGCCCCACGTCGCCGGCCGGCGCCGTGCTGTTCGCCGGCATCGGCGCAACCGACCTGCTGGACGGCTTCCTGGCGCGCCGGCTGGACGCCCACACCGCCTTCGGCCGCGCGGCCGACCCCCTGGCCGACCGGCTGCTGCTGGCCGTGGGGCTCGCCGGCCTCATCGGCATGCGGCGCATCCACCCAGCCGGCCCCGCGCTGCTGCTGGCGCGGGACGTCGCCAGCATCGCCGGGTACGCCGCGCTGCGCGCGCGCGGTGCGCCGGCCGCGGTCGACCGGGCGGGCAAGGCCAGTTCGGCGCTGGCCATGACGGCCACCGCGCTGGCCCTGTTCTCGGACGAGCCGTGGATCGATGCCCTGTTCTGGGCCTCGGTGGCGGCCGCGCTGGCGACGCTGGCGAATTATGGAGCTCGAGCAACGCGAGAATCGGTCAACTCGAGCGGTACGATCTGACTCTCGACCCCAACCCGAGGGTCGCGGGCCCCGAGGGCCCGCGACGGATGAGGAGCCTGGTGGACACAAACCCTGATCTGTCGCAGCTCTCGGATGCCGAACTGAAGGACCTGATCCGCGAGCTCACGGCGGAGGAGCGCGACATCTCCTACCGCCGGCGGCTGCTGCACGGGCGCATCGAGCTGGCCAAGAGCGAGCTGGTCAACCGGCTTCGCACCAGGGACGAGGGCGAACTCTCCGTGGTCGACGTGGACGCCCTGAGCCGCATCCTCGCCGGACGCCTGCCGGATGTCGCCCAGCTCGAGGGTGAGGGCGAGGGTTAGCCCGTCGCGGTGGCGCAGGAGTGCCCCACATGTGGCCGGCCGCAGGACGAGGACTTCCGGTACTGCGGCAAGAACGGTGCCACCCTGCTCGTAGAGGTGGGCGATGCCACCGGTGAGATCACCGGGCCCATCGCCCTCGCCGACGCGGTCGAGGAGGGCCTGGCCCCGGCGGGCGCGCGGGTGGAGGGGCCTGCCCTCATCCTGCGCTCCTCGGGCCAGATCTTTCCGCTCACCTCCGGTCCCGTGAACATCGGCCGCTCCGAGGCCAGCGACATCTTCCTTGACGACGTCACCGTGTCGCGCAACCACGCCTGCATCGTGCGCGTTCACGAGGGGCTCGTCCTGCGCGATCTGGGCAGCCTCAACGGCACCTACGTCAACCGCCGCCGCATCGAGGCCGACGAGCCGCTGCGCCAGCGGGACGAGCTGCAAGTGGGCAAGTTCCGCCTCACCTTCATCGCCGGTTGATCGACGAGGGCGTACCCCCGGAGCTGCCGGGGGCCGGCGACGACGACGACGAGGCGATCACGATCGGCGCGGTCTGCAAGCTGCTGCAGGCCGACTTCCCCTCGGTGTCGATCAGCAAGATCCGCTATCTGGAGGACCAGGGGCTGATCACGCCGCAGCGCACCAAGGGCGGCTACCGGCTCTTCACGCCGCTCGAGGTGGAGCGCCTGCGCACCATCCTGCGTCTGCAGCGCGACGAGTTCCTGCCGCTGCGCGTCATCCGCCAGGAGCTCCAGAGCTCCACCACCGGTGCCTTCAGCGTCGCCAACCAGGCCAAGCAGCTGAAGCGGGCACAGCTCACCGAGCCGGCCCCGACCCGCCGCTACACCACCGACGACCTGGCCCGCGGCACCGGCGCGGAAGGGGCGCTGGTGCGCGCCCTCGAGGAGTACGGGCTCATCAGCGACGGGGGCGAGGGCTTCGACGAGACCGAGCGCGAGGTGGTGCAGACGGCGCTCGAGCTCAGCTCCTATGGCGTCGAGCCGCGCCACCTGCGGCTGTTCCGGGTGGCAGCCGAGCGCGAGGCCGGCCTGGTGGAGCAGTTGGTGATCACCGGCCTGCGCTCCAAGAACCCCGACCGGCGCCGCGAGGCTGTCGAGGCCGTCGAGTCGCTCGCCGCCCTGGCCTCGCACATGCGCCACCTCATGCTGTTGTCCGAGCTGCGCCAGATCATCGAGGCGTAGCGGTGTCCTCGGCTCGGCCAATAGGTTCCGCCATCGGCCTCACCCGCGTCCTGGCCACGCTCGGTTCTCCTCCGCCCGATCGTCAAGCCACTTCCGGAACGGAGCACTAGTGTCCTTCGACTTCGATGCCCACATCCGCAAGATCCCCGACCACCCGCGCGAGGGCATCGTGTTCTACGACCTCATGCCCCTGTTCCAGAGCCCCGAGGGCCTGACGGCCAGCGTCGACACCATGGCCGCGTGGGGTCGCGAGCGCCAGCCCGACATCGTGCTGGGCGCCGAGGCCCGGGGCTTCATCCTCGGCGGCGCCTTGGCGCAGGCGCTTGGCATCGGTTTCGCGGCCGCCCGCAAGCCGGGCAAGCTTCCCTGGCGCACCGTGCAGCACGAGTACCGGCTGGAGTACGGCACCGACGCCCTGGCCGTGCACCGCGACGCGGTGAGCCGGGGTCAGAAGGTGCTCATCCACGACGACCTGCTGGCCACCGGCGGCACGGCCGAGGCGAAGTGCCGGCTGGTCGAGGAGCTCGGCGGCACGGTGGTGGGGTGCATCTTCATCGCGGAGCTGGCTTTCCTTCCGGGTCGCGAGCGCCTGCGCGGCTACGACATCGGCTCACTGGTCAACTACGACACCGAGGCGGTTCCCGCATGAGTGCGTCGGCCATCGGCATCGACATCGGCGGCACGGGGATCAAGGCGGCGGCGGTCGACGTGCAGGAGGGCCGCCTCGCGAGCGACCGCGTGCGCCTGCTGACGCCCCACCCGGCCACGCCCGAGGCGGTGGTCGCCACCGCGGGCGAGACCATCGCCTCGCTGCCCGGCGACGGGCCGGTGGGCATCGGGCTGCCGGCAGCCATCGTGGACGGGCACGTGATGACCGCCGCGAACCTGGCCAAGGAGTGGGTGGGCGTGGGCGTGCGCGACGCCTTCTCGGAGGCGCTCGGTCGCCCTGCGGTGGTGCTCAACGACGCCGACGCGGCAGGCCTGGCCGAGATGCGCTTCGGAGCGGGCCGGGGCGAGTCCGGCGTGGTGATGGTGCTCACCCTCGGCACCGGCATCGGCTCGGCGCTCTTCATCGACGGCGAGCTGGTGCCCAACACCGAGCTGGGCCACCTCGAGATGCGCGGCAAGGATGCCGAGGAGCGGGCCGCCGCCAGTGTGCGCGAGCGCAAGGGCCTGTCCTGGAAGCGCTGGTCGCGGCGGCTCAACGAGTACCTGGCGCTCATCGATCGGCTGTTCTGGCCGGACCTGATCATCCTCGGGGGCGGCATCAGCAAGAAGCCCGACAAGTTCCTGGCGTTCGTCGACGCCCGGCCCCGCGTGGTGCCGGCCCAGCTCGCCAACCAGGCGGGCATCGTGGGCGCGGCGCTGAGGGCGTACGAGACGGCGCCGCGGCAGCGGGCCCCCGCGACGGCCGCCAGGCGGCGCGCCCCGGCGCGCTCACGCAGGTAGCAGGTACGTCTCCTCGAGGTGGGTGAGGAAGTGCTCGATGCCCAGCTCGCGGCCCGTCGCCGCTGACATCAGCTCCCGCGTGGGTAGCGTGCGGGCGTGGCGGTGCACCCGCTCCCGGAGGAACGCCAGGGCATCGGTGAAGCGACCCTCCGCGCTGAGGGCGTCCAGGTCGCCCACCTCCTCCTCGGCCGCGGCCGCCAGCTGTGCGGCGTACAGGTGACCGAGCGTGTAGGTGGGGAAGTAGCCCAGCAGGCCCTCCGGCCAGTGGATGTCCTGCATGACCCCCACGGCGGCGGTCGGCGGCCGCAGCCCGAGCAGCCGCTCCATGCCGTCGTCGAACGCCTCCGGCAGGTCGGCGACGTCCAGCGTCCCGCCCATCAGGCCGCGCTCCAGCTCAAAGCGCAGCGCGATGTGCAGGTTGTAGGTCACCTCGTCGGCCTCCACCCGGATGAGCGAGGGCTCCACCCGGCGCGCCGCGGCCGCCATGGCGTCGGCCCCGAGCCCGTCCATCGCGCCGGGAAAGCAACGCCTCAACGCCGGCTCCAGGTAGCGCCAGAAGCCCTGCTGCAGCCCGATGTGGTTCTCCCAGAACAGTGACTGTGACTCGTGTGCGCCCAGGCTGGGCGCGTCGGCCAGCGGGGTGCGCGCGTAGCGCTCGGGCAGGCCCTGCTCGTACAGCGCATGGCCAGCCTCGTGCAGCACGGCGCCCAGGCTGACCAACGGATCGTGCTCGTTGACCCGGGTCGTGAAGCGCACGTCGCCCTGTCCCGGCGAACCCGTGAAGGGGTGCGCCGAGCGGGCGATGATCCCGGCCTCGTCGTCGAACCCCACCGCCGCCGCCACCTCGCGCGCGAGGGACATCTGCGCGTCTGCCGGCCATGACCGCCGGGGCAGGGCCGGCCCCGAGGCCGCCGCCGCAGGTTCCACCAGGGGCCGCAGCCGCTGGGTGAGCTGCTCGAACAGCGGCGCCAGCTCGGCGGCCCGCGCGCCAGGCTCGAACTCGTCCAGCAGGGCGTCGTAGGGCTCGGCACCCCCGCCGACGGCCTCGGCCACCTGGCGTTTCAGGGCTACCACCGGGCGCACGGCCTGGACGTAGGTCGCCAGGTCGTCGCGCTCGCGCGCGTCGATCCAGGTCGTGACGGCCCGCGAGCGGGCCTCGGCCAGCCGGCGCACGAGAGCCTCGGGTACGCGGACGGCGCGATCGCGTTCGCGGCGCGCCCAGGCCACCATGGCCTGCTCGTCGGGCCCCAGCGTGCCGCCCCGGCCGAGGGCCTCCAGCAGGTCGCCGGCGTCCTCACGCACCAACTCGCGGTGGTGGATGGCCGCCAGCGTGCCGAGCTGGCTGGCGCGGGTCTCGGCACCGCGCGGCGGCATCCCGGTCTCGCGGTCCCAGCCCAGCAGGCCGGCGGCTCCCGCGAGGTCAGAGAGCACCGCCGCCCAGTGGGCGAACCGATCCCAAGTTGCGTCGGGCCCGCCCGTCACGGCGCGCATCCTAGTGCTCCGTTCCGGAAGTTCTCCTGCGATCCGGCGGCTCCAAACCGTCGCGGGTGCGGTGTCCTCGGCTCGGCCAATAGGCGCCGCCATTGACCTCACCTGGGTCCTGGCCCCGCTCGGTTTTCGCGCGCCGGATCATCAAGCCACCTCCGGAGCGGAGCACTCTCCACGCCGCGCTCCCGGCTATCCTGGTGTCGTGAGCACGGGAACGCCGCCACCGGGCTGGCTGCGCCGGTGGGAGGAGCTTCACGTCGTTGTCCAGATCGCGGTGGTCGCGCCCATCTCGGTGGCCCTGCTGTGGGCGGTGCACGTCTACCTGCTCAACCAACCAGCGGGCCGCGGCCTGGGCTACGCGCTGTTCTGGTCCGTGCTGGTGGTCGGCGCCCTGGTGGGCGCCACGCGCTCCGAGCGCGCCCGCCGGGCCACCCGACTCTAGGGCGCGCCGGGTGAGGCGGCGAAGTCGCCGATCGCGTCGCGGATCTGCGGCACCAGCGCCTGGATGCCCGCCCCGTCGCCCTCCTCCGCGGCGGCGATGAACCGGCGCAGCAGGTCGCCCAGGCGCGGGCCGGTGCGCACCAGGCGCTCGCGCTGCTCCTCGGCGCGGGCGTTGTCCACCGTGTAGCGCGCCATGCGCCCGATGGCCGAGTCGAGGCGGTCCAGGTCGGAGGTCAGCCCGGGGATCAGCTGCCGAAGCTCGGCCGGCGTGTCCACGGTCCGAAGGGCCCCGGCGAAGCTGCTGAGCGCGGTCGCGGTGGCCGTCAGGTCGCGCGCGTAGACCGCGGTGCCCACCACCCTGTCGCCGCGGGCCGTCGGAGGTGGTGCGGACTGGGGGTCGGCCGTGGTCGTACCCGCCGTCGGTGCGCCGTCATCGCCACCACTGCCACACGCCGAAGCCAGCACGGCCACCGCCGCGCCGGCGGCGACGGCGGCCACGACGTTGCGGCGTCGGATCATGCGCATCCCTCGATCGCTCCCCGGGCGACGGCCCGCCGAGCCTACCGCGCGCGCAGGGACGGCCGGCCCCGCGCGGGCGAGGCCGGTCGCCGGTCCGCGTCTGACTACGGGCTAGCTGAGAACTCCCGGACCGCCTCCGTCAGGTCAGGGGTCAGGCCGACCAGAGCCTGGATGTCGTTGTCCTCGGCCGCGTCCACCATCTGCTGCAGCACGTCGGCGACCTCCGGACCCGCCGCCACCAGCCGGGCGCGCTGCGTCTCGGCCGCGGAGTTGTCGACGGTGTAGCCGCCCATGGCGTCGATGGCCTCTCGGAAGCGGTCGGCGTTGCTCTGGAGGTCCGGCGCCAGGGAGCTGATGTCGCTCGGGTCGGCTACCGCTCTCGTGAGCGCGCGGCCGAAGCCCCCCAGCGCCGATGACGCCTGCGCCAGGTCGCCTGTGAACTGCGAGAGCGCGACCTCACCGGTGGGCGCAGCCTCGGTGGTGCCGGGGTCGGCCTCGGTGGTGGGCGCCGTGGCCGGCTCGTCGCCCGTCGTGGCCGGGGCGGTGCCGGTGGTCGTGTCGGCCTCGTCGCTGCCGCACTCCTGAAGGCCGATGTCGTCGGCGATCTGTTCGGCCTCGTCGTTGACCGTCTGCAGCCGCGGGCCCACGTCGGCGGCCACGGCCTCCGCGTCCTCACCGCCGTCCTCCACGCGGTTGATGGCCTCCTCGCTGATCTCGGCCTGCTCGTCGAGAAGGTCCAGCGCCTCGTTGACCTGGCCCTCGATGTCGGCGGGCGGGTTCAGCGCGCGGAGCTCGTCGATCTGCGCGCGAATGATCGGCAGCACCGCACGCAGGAAGGGCACGAAGCCGGCGTCGGAGGTCGGTTCGTCGATCGCGTCGAGCTGGCGTTCAAAGGCAGCGCAGATGGCGTCGGCCTGCTCGATGTACTCCGCGTTGCTGAGGCTGTCGCCGTTGTCGCCCCCGCCACCGCAGCCGGCTGCGATCAGGGCGGCGGCACCGCCTACCGCGATGATGCCGGCGACGCGCCGGCCACTGATGATGCGCATGTCGAGGACTCCTTGGGGGGTGGCGTAGTGGCGGCAGCCTATCTATGCGCCGTCGCGATGACATTCCCCGCAGGCCGCGGGGCCGCCCGCCGGGACGGCGCCAGCCTACCCCGGCCGGCGGTCCGGCACTAGACTTCTCGCGACGCGAAGGGGGAACGGCACATGCCAGTCGATCAGGCCATCGCCGACGGGCTCAACGCCCAGCTGGGGCGTGAGCTTGCCGCGCACCTGCAGTACCTGTCGATCGCGGCGTACTTCGACGCCGAGGCGTTACCGCAGCTGGCAGCCTTCTTCGACGCTCAGGCCCAGGAGGAGCACGACCACGCCCTGCGCTTCCTGGGCTACATCCGCGACGTCGGCGCCCGGGTCAGCATCCCGGCGCTCGCGCCGCCGCAGGCCACCTTCGAGAGCGCCGAGGACGCCGTGGGGCTCAGCCTGTCGTCCGAGCAGGCGGTCACCGGCTTCATCAACGGCCTCGCGACGATGGCGGTGGAGCAACGCGACCACGCCACGCAGGCGTTCCTGCAGTGGTTCGTCACGGAGCAGGTGGAGGAGGTGTCCACCATGTCCGACCTGCTGGCGGTGGTGCAGCGGGCCGGGGCCACCAACCTGCTGCTGGTGGAGGACTACGTCGCCCGCGGCGACAGCGGCGAGGGGGCGGCCACGGCCGAGTGAACCGCGAGAACCCCTCGGGCCCGCTCAGGAAGCGCCGGTGCCCCCCGCCGAGCCGCCGGCGGAGGGGGCCAGGGCAGGCCCCGGTCGCTCCTCGTCCTCTCGCGAAGGATGCAGGTACAGCAGCCGATCCCCCGCTTCGAGCTGCTGCGCACGCGGGTCGAAGAACTTGATCGTCTCTCCCCGGCGGACGACCCCGACCAGCAGCTGGTCCGAGTTGAGCCGGGAGCTTGGACCCAACTCGTGCGGCTCGACCGGGCGCATGCCGATGTCGAGCCCCACACCAGTGCGGTGCAGGTCCTCCAGGACCTTGACGACAGGCTTGGCCTCGGTCGCCAGGCCGAGGAGGCGGCCGGCGGTGGCGGCCGAGGTGATCACCTGATCGGCTCCGCTCTGTTCCAGCAGGACCACGTTCTCTTCCTCACGGGCCGCCGCGACGATCGTGACCTGCCGCTTGCCTGCCTCCGAGAGGATCTGACGGGCTGTGAGCGTGATGAGCACCGCCGCCTGGTCGGTGTCCGGCGCCACGACGAGGGCCTGCGCGTTGACGAGGCCGGCCTCTTTGAGCACCTCGCTGCGGGCGGCGTCGCCCAGGAGTGCCACCAGCCCCTCTGCTCCGGCTGACTCGACGGCCAACTGCTGATTGTCGATGACCGCGATGCGCTCGCGAGGAACGCGGCGACTCAAGAGCTCCTCGACGGCCGCTCTGCCCTTGACCCCGTACC
>JAUVPZ010000013.1 GCA_030598395.1 Miltoncostaeaceae bacterium
GACGGGGCACTAGGTGCCGCGCTGGCTGGCCCTCACGGGCTACATGGGGGCGGGCAAGACCACGGTGGGCCGCGAGGTCGCCGGCCGGCTGGGGCGGGCCTTCGTCGACGCCGACGATGCCATCGAGGAGGCCGTCGGCCTCGGGATCCCGGAGATCTTCAGCACCAAGGGCGAGCTGTGGTTCCGCCGCACCGAGGAGCGGGTGCTCCGCGACATGCTGGGCGACGATGCCGGCGTGCTGGCGCTGGGCGGCGGCGCCGTCGAGAGCGCGAAGACGCGGAGCCTGTTGGCGCGCTCGGCCCGCGTGGTGTACCTGGAGGTGCCGGCCGAGGTTGCCTGGGGGCGCGTGTCCGGCAGCGACCGCCCGCTGGCGGGGGACCCCGGCCGGTTCGCGCGCCGGGCGGAGGCACGGGACCCCAACTACCGGGCCTCGGCCGATCTTGTGGTGGACGCCTCGCGGCCGGTGGCCCAGGTGGTCGACGAGGTGGCGGCATGGGCCGCGGCGGGGGTGGAGGCGTGAGCCAGCCGGCGAGCGAGGTCGCCCTGCGGGCGCGCATCG
This sequence comes from Miltoncostaeaceae bacterium, assembly GCA_030598395.1. Lineage (GTDB taxonomy): Bacteria > Actinomycetota > Thermoleophilia > Miltoncostaeales > Miltoncostaeaceae > JAUVPZ01. Next base: position 560 of record JAUVPZ010000013.1, read on the forward strand.
GCGATCACGAGTTCCCGCTGCACATCGGCGCCGGCGCGCTGGAGAGCGTGGGGCCGCTGTGGGCGGGCCGCGCCGCCGGCGACGGCGTGCTGCTGGTGTTCGATGGCAACGTGGCCGCGCTGGCGGAGCGCCTTTCGGGTTCGCTCCAGGCCGCGGGCCTGCGCGTGGTCCTCGCCGAGGTTCCGCCGGGCGAGGGCTCGAAGACCATGGCCGAGGCCGAGCGCCTCTGCCGTGACGCCGCGCGGGCCGGGCTGCGCCGCGCCGACGCGATCGTGGCGCTTGGCGGGGGCGTGGTGGGCGACCTGGCCGGCTTCGTCGCCGCCTCCTACCAGCGCGGGGTGCGGCTGGTGCAGGTGCCCACCACGCTGCTGGCCATGGTCGACTCGGCGGTGGGCGGAAAGACCGGGGTCGATCTGCCCGAGGGCAAGAACTACGTCGGAGCCATCTGGCAGCCCGACCTGGTGGTCATGGACACGACGACCCTCGAGACGCTGCCGGCGCGCGAGCTGTCGTGCGGCTTCGCCGAGGTGGTCAAGTACGGCCTGCTGGACGGCGAGGAGCTGTTCGGGCTGGTCGAGTCGTGGCCGGCGCTGCCCGGCCCAGAGGCCGAGCTGATCGAGTTGATCCGTCGCTGCGTGGAGCACAAGCTCGCCGTGGTGGCCGAGGACGAGCGCGACGGCGGCATCCGCGCCACGCTCAACCTGGGCCACACCGTGGGTCACGGCATCGAGGCGGCGGTCGGGTACGAGGGCTACCGGCACGGCGAGGCGATCAGCCTGGGCCTGCTCACGGCGCTGCGGGTGGCCGTCGAGACGGCCGGCCTCGACCCCGGCTGGCGCGAGCGGACCGCGTCGGTCCTGGCCCGCCACGAGTTGCCCACGCGGCTGCGTCCGGAGGTCGCGACGCCCGACATCGTGGACGCCATCTCGCGCGACAAGAAGGCCGACGGGCGGGCGCTCAACATGGTGCTCATCGACGCGCCCGGCTCGCCGATCACGCTGGCCGACCCGCCGCTCGAGGTGGTGGTGGCCGCCATCGAGGAGCTGCGGCCGTGACCGAGGGCGGGCGGCCCATCGCCGTGCTGCACGGGCCGAACCTCAACATGCTGGGACGTCGGTCGTCGGAGCACTACGGCACCCTCACGCTGGCCGAGTTGGAGGAGCAGGTGCGCCGGTGGGCCGCCGAGCGCGGGATGCTCGCCTCCTGCTTTCAGACCAACCATGAGGGCGAGTTCCTCGAGCACGTCCACGGCATCGCCGGAAGCGTCGACGGCGCCGTGGTCAACCCCGGTGCGTGGACCCACTACCAGTGGTCCATCCGCGACGCGCTCGAGCTGCTCGAGGCGCCCTTCGTCGAGGTACACCTGTCGGACATCGAGGCGCGCGAGCCGCACCGTCGGGCGTCGGTCATCCGCGACGTCGCGGCCGGCGCGGTGTGGGGGAAGGGGCCCGAGGGCTACCGTGACGCGCTGGATCTGCTGGCGGAGGTGATCGGCCCGTGAGCCACGCGCTGCGCCAGGGCCGGCTCATCGATGCCCTCGAGGCGGACGGGCTCGAGGCGCTCGTGGTGAGCGACCTCGCCAACGTCCGCTACCTCACGGGATACGTGGGCACCAACGCCGCCGCCCTGATCGCCCGTGACCGGCGCCTGCTGATCACCGACGGCCGCTACGCGGCGGCGGCCCGGGCCACCGTGCAGGGCGCCGATGTCCGGATCGGAGAGCGCGATCTCCTCGGCGACCTCGGCGAGGCGCTTCGCGAGCTGGGGCCCCAGGCGGCCGCGGGCTTCGAGGCCGACACGATGTCGGTGGCGCGCCACCGGCGGTTGGAGGAGCGCGCCGGTCGCGCGCTGCAACCGACGGAGGGCCTCGTCGCCGCGCTGCGCGCCGTCAAGGACGCCGACGAGGTCGAGCTCATTCGCGAGGCAGCCGGCATCGCCGACCGCGCGCTGGCCCGGATCCTGGCGGGGCCACTGGTGGGGCGCACCGAGCGGGAGGTGGCCTTCCACCTCCATGCAGCGCTGCGCGATGAGGGCGCCGAGGACCCCAGCTTCCCGATCATCGTCGCCAGCGGGCCGCGGGGGGCACACCCGCACGCCCTGCCGGCCGCCGAGCCAATTCCGGAAGACACCCTGGTGGTCATCGACCTGGGCGCCGCGCACCGGGGCTACTGCTCGGACATGACGCGCACCGTGGCCACCGGCGACCCGCCGCCCGAGCTCGAGCGCGCCTACGCTGTGTGCCTCGACGCGCAGGAGTCGGCCCTGGCCGCCGTGCGCGCCGGCGCCGCGGCCGTGGAGGTCGACGCGGTGGCCCGAAAAGCCATCGCCGCCGACGGGTTCGGCGACGCGTTCCCGCACGGGCTGGGCCACGGGGTGGGCCTGGCGGTGCACGAGCGCCCCGGCCTGCGCCCCACCTCAACCGACATGCTGGCGGCCGGCATGGTGGTGACGGTCGAGCCGGGCATCTACCTGGAGGGCATCGGCGGCGTGCGCATCGAGGATCTGGTGTTGGTCACCGACGACGGCCCTGAGATCCTGTCGGGCGCACCGAAACAGCTGATCGGAAAGGACGGCGTGGCGGCGTGATCACCACCAACGAGCTGAAGAACGGCTACGTGCTGGACCTCGACGGCGAGCTGGCGACCGTCGTCAGCTTCCAGCACGTCAAGCCCGGCAAGGGCAGCGCCTTCGTGCGCACGAAGCTGAAGAACCTTGCCACCGGCGCGGTGGTCGACCGCACCTTCCGCGCCGGCGAGAAGGTCGAGCGGGTGATCACCGAGAGCCGCACGATGCAGTTCCTCTACCGGGACGCCGACCACCTGGTGCTGATGGACTCCGAGAGCTACGAGCAGCTGAGCGTCCGCGCCGAGGACGTCGCGAACGTGGACCTGCTGGTACCCAACAGCGACGTGCAGGCCCTGCTCATCGACGGCTCGCCGTTCCGCGTCGAGCTGCCGAACTTCGTGGAGCTCGCGGTGGTGCAGACCGACCCGGGCGTCAAGGGCGATACGGTCTCCAACGTCACCAAGCCGGCCCAGCTCGAGACCGGCGCGTCGGTCAGCGTGCCGCTGTTCGTCAACGAGGGCGATGTCTTGCGCATCGACACGCGCTCCCGCGAGTACGTCACCCGGGCTTGAGCGGGGTGACGGTGACCCCTCCGCCGGTGGCCGGCCGACCGGTCAGCTACGTCGACGCCACGCTGCGCGACCTGGCGCCCCTTCCCTGGGGCGCGGCGGTCGGCACCGACGAGATCGCAGCCGCCGCGGCGGCGCTTGCCGGCGCCGGCGCATCGGTGCTGGAGGTGCTGGACCCGCGCTGCGCCCGCGGCGCCATCGTGTCGCGCGCCGAGAGCCCTTGGGACCGGCTGCGGGCGATCGTGCGGGAGGTCGGCGGCACGCCGGTCGGCGTGGTGGTAGGTGGGCGCAACCTGTGGAGCCGCGACCCGGTCGCACCCGACGTGGTGCGGCAGTTCGTGCTCTGCGCCGTCGAGAGCGGTGCATCGCGCATCCGCGCGGTCGACCCGCTCAACGACCCCGATGCGCTGCTGACCGGAGCCGAGGCGGCGCGCGAGGCCGGAGCCGACTTCGTGCCGTCGCTCATCGTCGGGCCCGCGCCGCGCTTCGACGACCCCAGGTGGGCGGCCGAGGCGCAGGCCCTCGCCGAGCTTCCCGGCGCCGTAGCGATCTGCGTGTCGGACGGCGCCGGGCACCTGCCGCCGGCGGCGCTGGCGGCCCTGCTCCGCGCGGTGGCCGGGGTGTGCGACCTCCCCGTCGAGGTCCAGGTGCAGGCGCCCGGAGGCATGGCCCCGATGCTCGCCACCGCAGCGGTGGAGGCCGGCGCCGAGGCCGTTCAGGCTTCGGCTGGCGCGGTGGCGCTGGTGTCGTCGCGTCCGTCGGCCGAGACGCTTCGGGCTGCGCTCACCGGCGGCGCGCGCGTCTTCGAGTGCGATCGCCGCGGGCTCGACCGCGCGGCGCGCATCGTGGGCCCCATGCTGCCAGCCGACCGCCTCCGCCAGGCCGCCGGCACGCTGTTCGGCCCTGCGGTCACCATCCCGCCCTCGCTCGAGGTGGGCCTCGTGGCGCGCCTCGGCCGTTTGGGGCTCTCGCGCAACCTCAGCGCCGTGGCCGACGAGGCCGCCCGCGTGGTAACCGAGCTCGGCGCGATCACGTTTGCCTACCCGCTGGGCTCGTCCGCGCTGGCGCAGGCGGCACGGCACGTCATCGAAGGCTGCCGGTACGACGGCATCGAGGAGCCGCTGCTGCAGGCGGCGCTCGGTCGCTCGGGCCGCCTCCGCGGCCCGGTCGACCCCGAGGCGGTGGCCGCGGCGCAGGCACAGGACCCCGGCCCCCCGGCGCCGCCGCCCGGCCTTGTCGACCTCGCTCGGCTGGCGCCGTCCGGCGCCAGCGACGAGGACCTGGTGCTGTGGGCGCTGTTCGGCGAGGAGGCCGAGCGGATCCTCGCCAGGCGCGGCTCGTTCGGGGCCGAGGCCGACAGCGGCGGCGACGCGCCGGCCTTGGTCGACCGGGGGCTCATCGAGCAGCTGATCGAGGTCGTCGAGGGTTCCTCCGGGGCCGAGGTCTCGGTGGAGGTCAGCGGCGCCCGCGTCACCGTGCGACGTGCGGAGCCCGCGGCTGCAGGGACCGCTCCGCAGGCGGAAAGCGACGAGGCCGACGACTCCCGCGCGCTGCTGCGCGTCGAGAGCCCGATGGTGGGTACCTTCTACGGTGCGCCGTCGCCCGAGGCCCACCCCTTCGTGGAGGAGGGCACGCAGGTGGAGGTGGGCCAGACGCTCTGCCTGGTGGAGGCCATGAAGCTGTTCAACGAGATCACGGCCGACCGCGCCGGGACCATCAGGGAGATCTGCGTCGAGAACGCCGACTCGGTGGAGTACGGCCAACTGCTGTTTCTGATCGAGCCGTGAAGCTGCTGGTCGCCAACCGGGGCGAGGTCGCCGTGCGGATCATCCGCACCGCGCGCGAGCTGGGCGTGCCCACCGTCGCCGTCTACTCCACGGCCGACAGCGAGGCCCTGCCACGCGAGCTGGCCGACGAGGCGGTCTGCATCGGGCCGGCCGCGGCGGGAGAGTCGTACCTGCGCATCGATCACGTGCTCGCGGCGGCCGAGATCACCGGCTGCGACGCCGTGCACCCCGGCTACGGCTTCCTGGCCGAGCACCCCGGCTTCGCCGAGGCGTGTGCCAGCCAGGGCATCACGTTCGTGGGTCCCTCGCCCGAGCTCATGGCGCGCATGGGCGACAAGATCGAGGCCAAGGCCGCGGCACGCGAGGCGGGGCTGCCGGGGCTTCCCGGCTCCGACGGGCCGGTGCGCGACGTCGAGGCGGCCACGGAGGCGGCGGAGGAGACCGGCTACCCCGTGCTGCTGAAGGCCTCGGCCGGCGGTGGAGGCAAGGGAATGCGCCGCGTGGAGTCCAGCGAGGAGCTCCCCGCGGCATTCGAGCTGGCCGAGCGCGAGGCCTCGGCCGCGTTCGGCGACGGCTCCCTGTACGTGGAGCGCATGCTCGAGGGCGCGCGCCACGTGGAGGTGCAGATCCTCGCCGACGGCCTGGGGGGTGTGCTCAACTGCGGCGACCGCGAGTGCTCCATCCAGAGGCGCCACCAGAAGCTTGTCGAGGAGGCCCCTGCGCCCAACCTGCCCAACGCCACCCGCGAGGCAATGCACGCGGCCTGCGAGAGCGCGGTCCGGGTGTGGGGCTACCGCTCGGCGGGCACGCTCGAGTTCCTGGTCGACGCCGCCGGCGGCTTCTACTTCCTGGAGCTCAACGCGCGCCTTCAGGTGGAGCACCCGGTAACCGAGCTGGTCACGGGCCTCGACCTGGTGGCCGAGCAGCTTCGCGTTGCCGACGGCGGGCTGCTCTCGCGCACCGGGCGCGCCGAGATGGTGGGCAGCGCGATCGAGTGCCGCATCAACGCCGAGGACCCCGCCCGCGATTTCCGTCCAGGGGCGGGACGGGTGCGCGAGTTCCGCATGCCCGGCGGGCCCGGCGTGCGGGTCGACACCCACGTGCGCCCCGGCGAGAACGTGCCTCCGCACTACGACTCGCTGCTGGCCAAGGTCTGCGTGTGGGCCCCCGACCGGGCGCGCACCGTGGCCCGGCTCGGCCGGGCGCTGGGCGAGTGCGCGGTGGGGGGCGTGCCCACCACGCTCCCGCTGCTGAAGGAGATCGCCGGCGAGGCGTCCTTCGTGGAGGGCCGCTACACCACCGCCTACCTGCTCGAGCGCGCGGACCACCTGCCGGCCCTGGAGCTCGCCGCGTGAGCGCGCCCGCCGGCAGGCGCGCCGCGCGCCGCGACGCGGTCGTGCTGCTCTACCAGCGCGACGTCACGGGCCTCCCGCTCGCGGAGCTGGAGGAGAACCGGCTGCACGAAGGGGATGCGGTCGATGAGTTCACCCGGGCCCTGGTGGACGGGGTCTCGGTGGACGCCGCGTACCTGGACGCCATCATCACCGACGCCGCCGAGGGCTGGACGGCCGAGCGCCTCGCGCCGCTGGAGCGCAACATCCTTCGTGTGGCGCTGCACGAGATGCTGGACTGGCCGGACATCCCACCGGCCGTCTCGATCGCCGAGGCGGTGGCCCTGACCAAGCGGTATTGCGGGCCGGACGCCCATCGCCTGGTGAACGGCATCCTGGGGCGCGTGGAGGCTGAGCGGGCTGGGTCGGCGTCGTGAGCGGCGCCGAGGCCAGCCAGGCCCTGCGCGCCGCGGTGGAGCGGCTGGAGCAGCTCACGGCCGCGCTTGCTGCCGAGGACCTCCCGCCGGCGCGGTCCCGAGCCCTGGCCGAGGAGGCGCTCGAGCTGTCGGGCGAGATCGCGGCGTTGCTGCCCAGGGCGCTGCGGGAGGGCTCGGACCCCCCCTCCCTCTAGCAATGTTCTCAGGCGAAGGGGTCGCCCCGGGTGCCCGCCAGCGTTTAGGATGCTCGCGCCATGAGTGACGAGATCGCCGACCGTTACCCGCTGCTCGCCCGCCTGGACGAGCCGTTCGACCTCCACGAACTCGAGGATGAGGACCTCGAGCGGCTTGGCGTCGAGATGCGCGCCGCCATCATCGACACGGTCTCCACCACCGGCGGGCACCTTGGCGCCAGCCTCGGAACGGTTGAGCTGACCATTGCGCTGCATCGCGAGCTGCGCTCGCCGCGCGACCGCATCATCTGGGACGTGGGGCACCAGGCCTACGGCCACAAGCTGCTCACGGGCCGCCTCGAGGGCTTCGACACGCTGCGCCAGTACGGCGGCACCAGCGGCTTCCTGCGCCGCGTGGAGAGCGAGCACGACATCATGGGCGCCGGCCACGCCAGCACGTCGATCTCGTATGCAGCAGGTCTCGCCGCGGCCCAGCGCCAGACCGGGCGCCAGGACGGCCACGTGGTGGCGGTCATCGGCGACGGCGCGTTGACGGGCGGCATGGCCTACGAGGGGCTCAACCAGGCCGGTGCGCTGGGCTTGCCGATCAAGGTCTTGCTGAACGACAACGGCATGAGCATCTCGCCCAACGTCGGCGCGCTGTCCAAGATGTTTCAGCGCGTGCGGGTGGATCCCACGCTCACCAAGGTTCGCGAGGAGCTCGAAGACCGGCTCGCCAGGATCCCCGGCGCCATCGAGTTCGGCGGTCATGTCCGCGACGCCACCAAGTCGCTGTGGTTCGTGTCGGGCGCGCTGTTCGAGGCGCTCGGTTTCGCCTACCTGGGCCCGGTCGACGGTCACGACATCGGCGCCATGCGGCGTGCGCTGCAGCAGACGCTCGAAATGGACCGGCCGGTGGTGATCCACGCCAAGACCACCAAGGGCAAGGGCTACACGCCAGCCGAGGGCGACGGCGAGGCCATGCACGGCGCCACGCCGTTCGTCATCGAGAGCGGGAAGGCAAAGAAGAAGTCGTCGGGCCCGCCCGCCTACACCGAGGTGTTCGGCAAGGCGCTGGTGGCCGAGGCCGAGCGCGACCCGCGCGTCGTCGGGCTCACGGCCGCCATGGCCAAGGGCACGGGGATGCGCCACATGCTCGAGCGCTTCCCCGAGCGCTCCTACGACGTGGGCATCGCCGAGCAGCACGCCGTGGTGTTCGCCTGCGGGCTGGCCATCGAGGGCTACCGGCCCGTCTGTGCGATCTACTCCACGTTCCTGCAGCGCGGCTTCGACCCCATCGTCCACGACGTGGCCATCCAGGAGCTGCCGATGGTGTTCGCCATCGACCGCGGAGGACTGGTGGGCGACGACGGCCCCACCCACCACGGGGCCTTCGACCTGGCGTACCTGCGGGCCATTCCCGGCATGACCATCATGGCCCCCAAGGACGAGGCCGAGTTGGTCGACATGCTGCACACCGCGCTGCGGCTCGACGGCCCTTCGGCGTTCCGCTACCCGCGCGGGGCCGGGTCCGGGGCCGAGATTCCCGAACAGCCACGCGCCCTGCCGGTGGGCAAGGCCGAGGTACTCGAGGCCGGCGAGGAGGTCGCGCTGATCGGCTACGGCTTCGGCGCCCAGCTGGCCGCGCAGGCGGCCGATGTCGTCGCCGAGGAGCTCGGCACGCGGCCCACGGTGGTGAACGCGCGCTTCTGCAAGCCCATCGACGCCACGCTGATGCGCCAGATGGCCAGCCGCCACGAGCTGCTGGTCACCATCGAGGACCACGCCTCCCTGGCGGGCTTCGGCTCGGCCGTGCTGGAGTCGCTGGACGACACCGGCGCCCGCGTGCTGCGCCTCGGGCTGCCCGACCGCTTCGTGGACCACGGCAAGCGGGAGCTGCTGCTCGACGAGGTGGGCCTCACGCCCGTTGCGGTCGCTGCGCGCACGGTCTCTGCGCTTCGCGCGCCGACCTCGCAGATCGTCAGCGCCTAGCGTCCCGAGTCAGAGATGCGCGGCAGTTTCGCGGCTGCATCCCGTCGCCATGCTGCGTCCTCGGTCGGCCCGATACTCCCGGTATCGAGCCTCCCTCAGTCCTTGCCTCGCTCGGGATTCGCGCGCGAAACATGCGACGAACCCCTGACCCGGTACCCTCGCGCTCGCGGCTGGCTCCCGGCCGGCTGGGGCGCGCCGTGCCCAGGGCTATCATCGTGGGGCAGTGCCTCGCACCCGTCTTGACGTGGCGCTCGTGGAGCGCGGGCTGGCTCCGAGCCGGGCGCGGGCCCGCGCCGCCGTCATGGCCGGCCTCGTGCGGGTCGACGGCACGCCCGCGGCCAAGCCCGGTGTGGCGGTGAGCGACGCGGTGATGCTGGAGGTGGAGCAGGCGCGGCCCTACGCCTCGCGGGGAGGCCACAAGCTGGCGGGTGCGCTAGGCGACCTCGGCGTCGACGTTGCCGGCGCGCGAGCACTCGACCTGGGCGCCTCCACCGGCGGGTTCACCGACTGCCTGCTGCAGCATGGGGCGGCCGAGGTGGTGGCGCTCGACGTGGGCTACGGCCAGCTCGAGTGGGCACTGCGTCAGGACACCCGCGTCCACGTCCTCGAGCGCCGCAACGCCCGGTACGTCACGCGGGGCGATCTGCCCTATGCCCCCGACCTGGTGACCTGCGACCTGGCGTTCATCTCCGTGTCGGCGGTGTGGCCGGCGGTGGCGCCGTGCCTCGACGCCGGCTGGCGCGCGCTCGTGTTGGTGAAGCCCCAGTTCGAGGCGGGCCGCGAGGCGGTCGGCCGGGGCGGCGTGGTGCGCGACCCACAGGCCCGCGCCGACGCCGTGCATCGGGTGGCGGCGGCGCTCCGCGGCGCCGGCGGGCGCATCGCGGGCGCGGCGGAGAGCGCCTTGGCGGGCCCGCGCGGCAACCGCGAGCTCTTCCTCCTGGCGGTCGACCCTGCGCGCGCCGAGGGTGCCGGCTTCGACCTCGAAGCCCGTCTCGCGGAGATGCTCTAGTGGCGCAGGCGGCCCCACGCGACCATGCCCCGATCACGGCCGCCCAGGCGGCGCCGACGAAGCGGGCGGTGCTGCTCACCCATCGCGCGCCGGAGGTCACGCGCGGCACCCTCCCCACGGTGCTCTCCCTGCTCGAGGAGGCCGGCGTGCAGGTGCTGGTGCCCGCCGCCGAGGTGGTCAAGCACCCCACCCTCGCGCCCTACCAGTCACGCGACGGTGTGCAGCTGGTCCCGGGGGGCGAGGACCTCATCCTGGTCCTCGGCGGCGATGGCAGCATCCTCCGCGCGCTCGCGCGAGAAGCCGGATCCGGCGCGCCGGTCATCGGGGTCAACCACGGTCGCGTGGGCTTCCTGACCTCCATCGAGCCCAGGGACCTCGAACGCGGCTTGCGCCGTGCGCTCGAGGGCGACTACGTCATCATCGGCCTGCCGTCTCTGCACGTGGACTCCAGCGACGGTCCGATCGATGCGGTCAACGACCTTGCCCTCCTGCGCGGCGGTGAGGCGCGCATCACCGACCTCACCTACGCGGTCGACGGCGAGCCGGTGGCGACGGTGCGCGCGGACGGCCTCGTCTGCTCCACCCCCGTGGGATCGACGGCCTACAACCTGGCCGCGGGCGGACCGACGGTCAGCTGGCGAGTGCGGTGCTTCGTGGTCACGTTCATCGCTGCGCACCACCTCGACACTCGCCCGCTGGTCATCGGCGGCGAGGAGTCGCTCACCGTCACCAACAGCTCGGTGGTCGACAAGGCCGACCTGCTGGTCGACGGCCAGCTGGTGGGCGCGCTGCGCCCCAGCCGATCGCTCACCGTCACGCTGGGCGGCAGGAACGTGCACCTGGCCATCTTTCCCGAGGCCAGCTTCTTCCGGCGCTACCGGGAGAAGTTCGGCCGCGCCCTCTCGCCGTAGGGCAGCCGGTTGCTTCGCTCCCTGACCATCCGTGACATGGCCGTGATCCGCCGGGCCGAGCTCGAGTTCCCCACTGGCCTGGCCGCCATCACCGGCGAGACGGGCGCCGGCAAGACCGTGCTCGCGCGGGCGCTGGGCCTGCTGGCCGGCGGCCCCGCCGATCGCGACGCCGTGCGGCCTGGTAGCCGCGCGGCGCTGGCCGAGGCCGTGCTGGAGCCGCCGCCGGGCTTCTGGGACGCCCTCGAGCCCGACCATCCCGCCCTGGCGGCCCGCGAGCTGGTCGACGACGAGCGCGAGGTGCTGGTGGCGCGTCGCGTTCCCGCCGAGGGCCGCGCGCGGGCCCTGGTGGAGGGCCAGGCAGTGCCGCGCGAGGTCGTCGCAGCGCTGGTGGGCGAGCTGGTGCGCTTCTCCGCGCAGGGCGATGCGCGGCGTCTGGTCACCCCGGCGGCCCAGCTCGCCGCGCTCGACGCCTTCGCCGGTCCCGAGGCCCTGTCGCTCGCAGCCCAGCTGGCCTCGCTGCGACGGCGGGCGGCGGCCCTCGACAGCGAGCTGGCCGCCGCTCGTTCGCGGGCCGCGGCAGCCGAGCGGGAGCGCGGCGAGCTGGAGTCCCTCGTGGCCGAGCTGGACGCCGCGGGCCTCGACCCCTTCGAGGAGGCCGATCTTCGGGCCGAGCGCGAGCGCCTGCTGCACGCCGACCGGCTCGCCGGCGGCGCGGGAGCCGCCGCAGCCGCGGTCAGCTCGGAGGACGGCGGCGCCGGCGCCCTGGCGGCGGTGGGCGAGGCGCTTCGCGCCATCGAGCCGCTGCTCCCGGTCGACCCCGCACTCGACGAGCCCCGCGCCGAGCTGGCCGCCGCAGAGGCGTCGCTCTCGGAGGCGGCGCTCACGCTGCGCGCCTACATCGACGGCCTCGACGCCGAGGCGGGGCGCCTGGTCGTGGTCGAGGAGCGGCTGGACGTCTACGTGCGGCTGGTCCGCCGCCACGGCGGCGACGTCGCCGCGCTACTGGCCCGCGCCGCGGAGGCGCGGGAGGTGCTCCAGGCGATCGACCAGGGGCAGGGCGAGGGCGCCCGCCTGGCCGCCGAGCGGTCGGCCATCGCGGGCGAGGCGCACGAGACCGCCGAGCGCCTCGCCGAGCTCCGCGCCCATGCGGCGCCGCTGCTGGCCCAGGCGGCTGGCGGCGAGCTTGCTGCGCTGGCGATGCCGGACGCCGGGATCTCGGTGCGGCTCGCCGACGACCACAGCGTCGACCCGCCGCGCCAGGCGTGCGAGATCTGGCTGCGCGCCAACCCCGGGTTGCCGGAGGCGCCGCTCGCGCGGGTCGCCTCGGGCGGCGAGCTGTCGCGCGTGCTGCTGGCGCTCCACGCGGTGGGCACCCGCGAGGGAGCGCCGGCCTGGGTCTTCGACGAGATCGATGCCGGCATCGGGGGGGCCACGGCCAGCGCCGTGGGGGACCGCCTCGCGGCGATGGCGGCCGGAGGGCAGGTGCTGGCCATCACCCACCTGCCGCAGATCGCCGCCCGCGCCGACGCCCACTATCGAGTGGCCAAGGGCCTCGACGACGCCGGCGCGGCGGTCACCACCATCGAGCGCCTCGCGGGCGACGACCTGGTGGACGAGCTGTGCCGCATGCTCGGCGCCGGGCCCGAGGACGCGGGCGCCCGCCGTCACGCCGAGGAGCTACTGGAGCGACGGGCCGCATGAGCGCCCCGCCTCAGAGCTGAGCGGGCAGACGCCGCCGGCCGGAGGCCGGGCTATCCTGAGACGGGCTGGCGACCGGTGAGGAGAGGACGGGCGATGGACTCGGATGTGCGCTACGTGTTCGTGACCGGGGGTGTCGTCTCGGGGCTCGGCAAGGGCATCTCGGCGGCGTGCCTCGGCACCCTGCTCAAGGCGCGCGGCATCGGGGTCTCGCTGCAGAAGTGCGACCCCTACCTCAACGTCGACCCGGGCACCATGAGCCCGTTCCAGCACGGCGAGGTCTACGTCACCCACGACGGAGCCGAGGCCGACCTCGACCTCGGCCACTACGAGCGCTACACCGACGAGCGGCTCAGCCGGCTCAGCAACGTCACCACGGGCTCGGTCTACGACACGGTCATCAAACGCGAGCGCCGCGGCGACTTCCTGGGCGCCACGGTCCAGGTCATCCCGCACGTCACCGACGAGATCAAGTCGCGCATCCGCCAGGCCGGCGCCAGCTCCGGCGCGCAGGTGGTCATCGTGGAGATCGGCGGCACGGTGGGCGACATCGAGTCGCTGCCGTTCCTCGAGGCCATCCGCCAGCTGCGCAACGACGTGGGCCGCGAGCGCGTGGCCTTCGTGCACGTCACGCTGGTGCCCTTCCTCGACTCGGTCGGCGAGCTCAAGACCAAGACCACCCAGCACTCGGTGCAGGAGCTCCGCCGCATCGGCATCGAGCCCGACGTCCTCGTGCTGCGGTCCAATCGTCCGCTCACCCCCGGCATCCGCACCAAGATCGCCCTCTACGGCGGCGTGGGGGAGGAGGCGGTCATCTCCGCCGTCGACGCTCCCAACATCTACGAGCTGCCCCTCATGTTCGAGGCCGAGGGCTTCGCGTCCGCGGTCTGCCGCAGGCTGGGGCTCACCAGCGAGGCGCCCGACCTCGCGCCCTGGCACGAGCTGGTCGAGCGCATCGCCGCCTGCCAGCTGCAGGTGCGCATCGCGCTGGTCGGCAAATACGTGCAGCTGCACGACGCCTACCTCTCGGTCGCCGAGGCGCTGAAGCACGGCGCAATCCATCACGGCGCCGAGGTCGAGATCGACTGGGTCGACGCCGAGGACCCCATGCTCGAGGAGCGGCTCGGCCGGGCGCACGGCATCCTGGTGCCGGGGGGCTTCGGCGGGCGGGGCATCGAGGGCAAGATCCGCGCCGTGCGCTACGCCCGCGAGCGTCGGGTGCCGTTCCTGGGGATCTGCCTGGGCATGCAGCTGGCGGTCATCGAGTTCGCCCGCCACGCCGCGGACATGGCCGGCGCAAACTCCAGCGAGTTCGACCCCGAGACCCCGTTTGCGGTCGTCGACCTGCTGCCCGAGCAGCGCCAGATCGAGGAGCGCGGCGGCACCATGCGGCTGGGCGCCGACCCGGTGCACCTCGCCGCGGACTCGCGCGCGCGCGCCGCCTACGCCGACGAGGCGGTCGTGTACGAGCGCCACCGGCACCGCTACGAGGTCAATCCGGCCCTGCGCGCGCGCCTCGAGGAGCGGGGGCTCATCGCCAGCGGCACCAGCCCCGACGGGCGCCTGATCGAGATCATCGAGCTTGCCGACCACCCCTGGTTCGTGGCGTCGCAATTCCACCCCGAGTTCACCAGCCGGCCCACCCGGCCGCAGCCGCTCTTCCGCGAGTTCGTGGGCGCCGCCGCCGCGCAGGCGGCCGGGGCGCATGCGCCCGAGGCTGCCGTCGGCGCGTGACCGGCCCGCTCGCTGGGCTGCCCCCGGTAGCGCGCCTCATGGCGCGCCTGTGCGAGATCCCCTCGCCGTCGGGCGATGAGGGGGCGGTGGCCGACGCGGTGCGCGCCGACCTCGCCGACCTCGCCTGTGACGTCGACGAGGACGACGCGGCCAGCCGGCTGCCCGCCGGCTGCGGAAACATCGTGGCCCGCTTTCCGGCCACCGCCGAGCGCGGTGTGCCCATCATGTTCGGCGCCCACCTCGACACCGTGCCCAGCGTGGGGCCCATCGAGGTCTGCGCTGAGGACGGCGTGCTGCGCAACCGCCATGCCACCATCCTCGGCGGCGACGACAAGTCGGCGGTGGCGGTGCTGCTCACCGCCATGAGGGCCGTCCAGGAGGGGGGTCGCGCGCACGCCGGCGTCGAGCTGGTGTTCACCCCCTGCGAGGAGATCGGTCTGCGCGGCGCTGCGGCCTTCGACCCGCTGCGTCTCGAGGCCCGCTTCGGCTTCGTCTACGACCACACCGGGCCGGTGGGCGACATCGTCGTGGCAGCCCCGTCGCTGCGCTCGCTACAGGCCACGTTCCACGGCCAGGCGGCCCACGCCGGCATCGCGCCCGAGGAGGGACGCAGCGCGCTCGAGGCCGCCAGCCGGGCGGTGGCCCGCATGCCGCTGGGGCGAATCGACGCCGAGACCACCGCCAACGTCGGGGTCCTGCGCGGCGGCACGGCCACCAACGTCGTGGCCGAGCGCTGCGAGCTCACCGCCGAGGCGCGCAGCCACGAGCCGGCCACCCTCGCCACGCAGGTCACCGCCATGCTCGACACGCTCACCTGGGCCGCGAGCGAGTGCGAGGTCGACCTCGAGACCCGGGTTGACAACGTGTTCGGCGGCTACCGGCTCACGGCCAGCGACCCCCAGGTGGCCATGGCGCTGCAGGTGCTCGCGACCCAGGGCTACGCGCCACGACAGGTCACCACCGGCGGCGGGTCCGACGTCAACGCCTTCATCGCCAACGGCTTCCCCGCGGTCAACCTGTGCAACGGAATGGTGGCCGTCCACACTCCGGACGAGCACATCAGCGTCGACTCGCTCGAGCGCATGGTGAGGGTCACGCTGGGGCTCATCGAGGCCGCCAGGGATTCGGTGTGAAGCTCGACCCGCCGGTCGAGACCCGGCAGATCTACCGGGGCAAGATCCTCAACCTGCGCGTGTCCCACTACCGCCGGCCCGACGGCCTGGTGGTTGAGCGCGAGGTCTTCGACCACCCGGGCGCCGTGGTCATGGTGCCAGTGGAGGACGACCACGTGCTGCTGGTGCGCCAGCCGCGCGACGCAGTCGAGCGCACCACGCTGGAGCTTCCGGCAGGCAAGCTGGACGTCGTCGGCGAGGACCCGTTAGAGGCGGCGCAGCGCGAGCTGGCCGAGGAGGTGGGCCGCCGGGCCGCCACATGGCAGAACCTGGGGGGCTTCTACACGGCGCCGGCGGTCATCACCGAGTACATGCACTGCTTTCTTGCCACGGATCTGTCGGAGGTCTCCAGCATGCACTCGGCCGAGGAGTCGATCGAGGTGGAGCGCCGCCCGCTGGCCGACCTGCCCCGCCTGCTCGACGGCGAGGTGCAGGATGCCAAGAGCCTCATCGGGCTGCTGCGCCTGGCGCGTATGCGCGGGCTCTAGGCTCGCCGCGGGCCGGTCCCGGCGGCCCGACCGCTGCGGCCAGGTGTTCCTCAGGCCTCTTGTTGGATCGTCCGGCCGACGTCAGGGCTACCCTCGGCGGTCCGATGATGGGGCGCCGTTGACACCGCCGGGCTACCCGCGACACCAGGCCGCGCCGCCCACGCTGCCCCACATCGAGGCCCAGAAGGACGCGCGCGATCGGTACGCCCCCCGCCGTCCGCTCGATGTGGACCCGGTGGAGCGCAGGGTCTACCGGCTGCGCCCCCGCGGCGACGGCCGGGGCGACATCTCCGAGCGCCTCGCCGCCATGCTCGACGCCGAGCAGCGCGCTGCGGTTGAGGGCGCGCGCGGCCGGGCGCTGGTGCTCGCCTCGGCGGGATCGGGCAAGACCCGCACCATCGTGGCCATCCTGGCCCACGCCATCGAGGGCGGCGCGCCACCCGAGTCGATCATGCTGGTCACCTTCACGCGGCGCGCTGCCCGCGAGATGACCTCCCGGGCCGAGGGCCTGTCGGGCGTGCCGCTGGCGCGGATGACGGCGGGCACCTTCCACGCCATCTGCCACCGCATCCTCCGCCGCGAGGGCCGGCTGGTGGGGCTGCCGGCGCCGTTCACCATCCTCGACGCCGAGGACCAGGCCGACCTGGTGGCGGCTGCGCGCGACGCCGCCCTCGCCGACCGCTCCAGCCGCCCGTCGCTGCCCAAGCCGGCCGCGGTCGCGGGCATGATCGGGCGGGCCGCCGAGAGCGGGCGACCGCTTGCCGAGGTCATCGTCGACGGCAACCCCCGCCTGGCCGACCGCGTGCAGGAGCTGCTGGCGATCGCCGAGGGCTACGCAGAGCGCAAGTCGCGCATGGGCGCGGTCGACTACGCCGACCTGCTGGTGCTCACCAGCAGGCTGCTCGACGACCATCCCGCCGCTCTGGAGCGAGTGGCGGGCCGCTACCGCTGGGTCCTGGTCGACGAGCTTCACGACGTCAACTCCCTGCAGGCGCAGCTGGTCGAGCGGTTCGCCGCGGCGGGCGCCAACCTGGTGGCGGTGGCCGACCCCGACCAGTCGATCTACTCGTGGCGCGGGGCCGACCCGGGCGTGGTCGACCGCTTCGCCGCCCAGCCGGGCACGCGCTCGTTCCCGCTCTCCACCAACTACCGTTCCACGCCGCAGATCGTGGCGCTCGCTCAGGCCACGCTGCCGGCTGGGAACCCCTACGGCAAGCGTCTGCGAGCGCAGCGCGCCGCCGGCGAAGGGCCCCCCGTGGTGGCGCACCTGGCCTCGGTCGAGGACGAGGCGGCCTTCGTGGTGCAGCGCATCGCCGATCTCATCACCGAGGGGCGCGAGCCGGGCGACATCGCTGTCCTCTATCGCGCACACCACCACTCCATGGATCTGCAGCTGGCGCTGGCCGAGGCCGGCGTGGAGTTCGAGCTCTATTCGGGCGCTCGCTTCGTGGAGAGCGCGCACGTCAAGGACGCCCTGGCCTTCTGCCGTCTGCGGCACAACCCGCGCGACGAGCTGGCCTGGCTGCGCGCGCTCAGCCTGTTCCCCGGCGTGGGCCGCCGCACCGCCGAACGGGCCTTCGCGTCGGCCCGAGACGCCCCGGAGCCCCTTCACGCGTTGGAGGTCTCGATTGGAGGCGCGGCAGGTCGAGGCATGCGGCAGGCGGCCGACACCCTGCGCGCAGTCCGGGCGCTGCGCCGCCCCGAGGACATCGTGCTGCACGTGGCGCGCTCCCAGTGGTACCGCGACCACCTGCAGCGCACCTACCCGAACTGGCGCGACCGCGAGGCCGATCTCGCCCGCCTCGCCGAGGTGGCGGCCCGGCGCACCAACCTGGCGCGCTTCCTCGCCGACATGCAGCTGGCCGAGCGGGTCGAGGCCGACGAGGACGTCTCGGGCCCGGCCCGCCGCGTGGCGCTCTCCAGCGTGCACCAGGCCAAGGGCCTAGAGTGGCCGGTGGTCTTCGTGCTCCAGGTCGAGGCGGGCTCGTTCCCCTCGGGGTGGTCGGTCAGCGAGGGCCGGCTCGACGAGGAGGAGCGCCTGTTCTACGTGGCGGTCACCCGCGCTGGCGACGAGCTGTACCTGTGCCGGCCCATCGCGGCGCGGCGTCCCTGGGACACCGGCGCCGACGCGGTTGTGCTCAACTCGGGCCAGGGCTTCCTCGACCGCGACCTCGGGGGCCTCGTGGAGGAGTGGTCCGTCCGATGACGCCTGCGTGATCGTCTCGCCCCGGCCCGAGGGCCTGGTGGTGGTGCGGCAGGTCGACCACCAGCACCAGTGCGCCCTGATGGCCGACGCGTGGGGCAACAAGCACTTCGCCCGGCCGGAGCCCTTCGGGCCCCTGCGCGACGCCAGCGCGTGGCACGACGAGGGCTGGCGCCGGTGGGAGGACGCACCGTGCGTCGACGATGCCGGCCGACCTGTCGACTTCCCCGACCTCGACCGGGCCGTGCACGTCGCGCTGTACCGCGACGGCATCCGGCACGCGCTCGATCGCTCCGAAGGGGCGGCGCTGCTGGTCAGCATGCACGGGCAGGGGCTGTACGAGCGGCGCCTCGGGCTGGATGGTCCGCCCAGCCCGCGCGCCCGTCGCCGACCCGAGGTGCGTGCGTTTCTCGACGAGCAGTCGGCGCTCCAGCAGCGACTTCGCGGCGCTGTCGACGCGGACTGGGCATGGGCCGCCTACCGGTTGCTGCAGGCGTGGGACCTGCTGAGCCTGTACCTGGTCTGGCGGGCGCTGCCCGCGGGCCGCCCTGGGCGCCTGGCGAAGGTACCCCGCCGCGTCGGCGACGACCCCGGCGCCGAGCTCATCCTCACCCCGACGGGCCCGACGAGTTGCGCCTGCGAGCCGTATCCGTTCAGCGTGGACGAGGTCGAGCTGCCGGTGGCCGCGCGCGTCATCGACGACCGCGCCTACGCCGACCATGACGACCTGCGCGCGGCGCTCTCCGCCGCCGAGCCGGTCGCGCTAGAGTGCGTCGTCCACCGGCCGCGGTCGTCGCGCCCGCCCCCGTGACGCGCGTCGAGGATCGCCTGTGGGAGGTCGTGCGCGCCCGTCAGGAGGCGGTCGAGGCGGCCCAGCACAAAACCCGCCTGGCGATCCGATCCGAGCCCGCGGGCCCTGCCGGCCACGGGCTCTTGTCTTGCGAGCCGCACACTCTCGGTCGACTCGCCCTTGCGCCGGCAACCGCCGCGGGGGAGACTTGTCGCCATGTCGACGTCATCGAAGGCGCCCGAGGCAGAAGCGAGTGGCGATCAACTGAGTTCCACGGTGCTGAGGCAGGCCGAGTTTCCCACCGCGCGCCGGGGCTACAGCAAGGACGAGGTGGACGCATTGCTGTCCAGCGCGGCGGACGCGCTGGAGGGCGTGAGGCGCGAGCGGGATCGCCTGCAAACGCAGCTCGAAGCGGCGCAGACAAGGGGCTCTGAGGACGCCGCCCTGCGAGATGAGGGCGTCGCCCTGCGGGGCCGGGCCGCCGAGCTGGAGGCCCGCGTCGGTGAGCTGGAACGGGAGCTCGGGTCGGCGCAGCAGGAGCGAGATGAGGCCGCGAGTGCGCTCGAAGCGTCGGCGAACGCTCCCGTCGATCCCGACGACCTGATGGGCATGGTGGGCGACAGCGTCGCGCAGGTGCTGAACGAGGCGCAACAGACTGCGGATCAGCTCCAGGCGTCGACGGCCGCCGACGCTCAACGGACGATGGGCGACGCGAAGATGGACGGCGAGCGCATCCGCCGTGAGGCGGAGCAGAAGGCGCTCACGATTCGGCGCGACGCCCAGGAGTCAGCGGACTTCATCACGACCGAGGCGCGGCGCGACGCCGAGGCGGCGCGGCGCGAGGCCGAGGCGGCCGCGGTGCTCGCACGTGAGGAGGCGGCCCGCGACGCGGAGGCGATGCGCGTGGAGGTCGAGGTGCGCAGCCGGGAGGTCACGCGGGCGGCCGAGGAGGCTGCCAGGGAGCTCCAGGGGGCGACGGAACGGCAGGTCCGGCGGATGCGCCAGGAGGCTGAGGACACCTCAGCCGCCAGGATAAAGGGGGCCGAGACGCTCGCCGAGGAGGTCATCTCGGACGCGCAGGTGCGGGCGCGCGAGGTCGCGAACCAGCTCGAGCAGGATAAGGAGCGCGAGGAGCGCATCATCGGGCAACTGGCCGATGCGCGCGAGGTTCTGACCACGCACCTCGCCGCCACCCAGACGGGTCTGCAGCGTGTCCTCACGGAGATCGCCGATCCCCAGGTATCGGGAATGCTCGAGGTCGGCGACGCCTCTGCGGAGGAGGTCCAGGCGGGCGAGGACGAGGCGCCGACGACGAGTAGCGTGGCGGGCGCCTTGAGGAGAGCTCCGGGCTCAGCCGTCCGGGTGCCCCAGACGTCGAGGTCGCGAGACGAATGCACACGGCGTCGACCGCGTACGCCATCGCCGCGCCACGGCCGCGCTTGGAGGTCTTAGCCGCCTGGTTCGGGGCCCGCGAGGCGCTCGCGCAGCCTCGTGCTGGCTACGGGGTCGGCCATGCCGATGACAGTGCGTCCTGGCCCCGCGGGGTTTTCGTGGGCGGAGCACGCCAACGTGCCCTGACGGGGCATTAGTCGCCCTTCTCGTACTTGAACGAGAGGGCAAGACGGGCGCGGTACAGCTCCACCTTGCCGTCCGGTCCCACCGTCAGGTCGAGCTTGGTCACCTCGGCCACGCGAAGGTCGCGCAGCGAGTCGCCCGCGGTGCTGATGGCGTCCGCCGCGGCGTCCTCCCACGACTTGGCACTGGTACCGATGACCTCGATTACGCGGTAGACGCTGCCCATCTTTCGCCCCCTTCTTCGGCGGGTTGATGTCGAGAAGGGGCGCCAGTTCAGGCGCCCTCGCAACGTCTATCACGAATTGCCGGTCGCCGCGGCCGGGTCAGATCGTCACCTGGCCCTCGGATCGCAGCCGCTGAAGATTGATCCGCACCCGCTCGCGGAGGTTGTCGTCGGCCGGAAACGCGATGCGGCCGCGCTCGGCCGTGCCGAGCACGAGCGCCTCGTGCGGTCGCCTCGAGAGCAGATGCGCAACGTACGCACAGGCCAGCGCGTCGAGGCGGGCTGCGTCGTGCAGGGCGCCGGCGTCATCGGGCGACCCGGAGGGCCGCCAGCCGCCGAGGTCCAGCACGCCGGCGAGCAGCTCGGCAGCTGGCGTCAGCCCGGCAGGTCGGGCCCGCGCCCGCCCCCTGGGCCGGTAGACAGGCGCGCGCACCCCGAGCCACCGCTCCCGGTAAGAGCCCAGCCCGAGCGCCGCCGCGCCGGGCTCTCGCTCGCGCGCCCAGGCCAGCTGTCGCAGCACCAGATCTGGTGCCGCCTCGACCACGTCGCCCAGGCCGGTGAGCGAGGGCGAGAGGTCGACCCCGCGCAGCCGGCCGTGCAGCCGGTGCAGCCGCCGCCGCGAAGTCGGGAACAGCGGGGCGTCGCACCAGGCCAGCACGCGCTCCAGGTCACGCTGGCCACTCTCGTTCAGAACCGCGAGCGGAGCGTCCACCGCCACGACGGCTGAGGGCGGCACCGCGCCGATGAGCTGGTCGTCGAACTGGACGAGCTCGAGGTGCTCCAGACGCCCCGAGCCGTCCACCACCGCAACGGCCGAGCGGCGAAGTTCGTCGTCCGGATCGCCCTGTTCAAGGTGGATGCCGGTCGACGGCAGCCGGCTGGCTGGAAGGCCGCCGGCCAGGGCGTTAGTCTGATGAATTCCGGCCTTCCTCAGAGCACATGGACACTATTCTCCTCCTCCTCATCGCCGTCGCCTCCCCATGGGTGGTGCACCTGGCGCCGCCGCGCCAGCGCGCGCTCGCGCTGGTGGGCGTGGTGGCGGTCCTGCTGCTCTACGCAATCTTCGCCAGCAACCCCGTCACGGCCTGGCAGCTGTGGGTGGGGCTGGCGGCCGGGCTGCTCACAGTGCTGTTCGTGGCCGGCGGCATCCGCGCCGGCGGGGCGGGCCGCTCCGCGCCGGCGCGCCGGCGCGCCTCGCGGGCGGCGCGCGGCGGACGCGCCGGGATCAGGCAGTCCCGCCCCTCCCCGATCAGGTCCTCGCGACCCGCCTCGACCAGGGCCCGGCGCACGACGAACCAGTTCTCGGGCGCGAAGAACTGAAGCAGCGCGCGCTGCACGGTGCGGTCGCGCAGGCGGCGCGCCGTCTCGACGGGCTCGAGGGTCTCCGGGTCGAGGCCCGTCCAGTACATGCAGGTCGCGATGTCCATGGGCGCAGGGATGAAGTCCTGCACCTGGCGCGGGCGGTAGCCGCGCTGCTTCAGGAAGACCGCGAGCTCGATCATGTCCCCGACGTTGCAGCCGGGGTGGCTGGCGATGAAGTACGGCACCAGGTACTGCTCGCGGCCCGCGCGGCGCGAGCTGCGCTCAAAGGCCTCGATGAAGCGCTCGAAGCTCGCCCGGCCGGGCTTCTTCATGCGGGCGAGCACGCGGTCGCTCACGTGCTCGGGCGCCACCTTCAGGTGGCCGCCCACGTGGTGACGCGCGAGCTCGTCGAGGTACTTGGGCTCGTCCTGCGCCAGGTCCATGCGGATCCCCGACGCGACGTGCACCTTCTTCACGCCGGGCACCGCGCGACTCTCGCGCATCAGCGCGACGGTCGGGGCGTGGCTCGTGTCGAGGAGCTTGCAGATCTTCGGGTGCACGCACGAGAGGCGCCGGCAGACCGCCTCGACCTCCGGCCGGCTGCAGCGCATCTGGTACATGTTCGCCGTCGGACCGCCCAGGTCGCTCACGTGCCCGGAGAAGCCCGGCCGGCGCGCCATCGCGCGGATCTCGTCGAGCACGGACGCACGGCTCCGGCTCTGGACGGTGCGGCCCTGGTGCAGCGTGATGGAGCAGAAGGTGCAGCCGCCGAAGCAGCCGCGCATGATCTGGACCGAGTCGCGGATGGTCTGCCAGGCGGGGATCGTCTCTCCCTCCGCGGCGTAGCGCGGGTGGGGCTCGCGCGTGTAGGGCAGGCCGTGCACGGCATCCATCTCCGCCTCCGAGAGGGGGAGGGCCGGCGGGTTCACGACGAGGGTGCGATCGCCGTGGCGCTGGGTGAGGCGCCGCGCGTTCCGGGGGTTCGTCTCGGCGTGGACGACGCGCGTCGCGAGGGCGAAGGCGCGCGGGTCGCCGGAGACCTCCTCGAAGGAGGGGAGGACGACGGTGCGTCCGTCCCCGGCCTCGTCGTCGAAGCGGTGCTCCGGCAGGGCCTCGCTCCGGCCGAGCAGGTAGGCGACGCCGCGCAGGTCGCGCAGGTCGGCGACGCTCGCGCCGGCGTCGAGGCGCCCGGCGATGGCGAGGAGGGTGCGCTCGCCCATGCCGTGGGGGAGCAGGTCGGCTTTCGAGGTCACGAGGTTGCTCGGCCACACGCGGTCCGACCAGTAGTCGTAGTGGGCGACCCGCCGCAGGGAGGCCTCGACGCCCCCCGTCAGCACGGGGACCCCGCGGAAGGCCTCGCGGCAGCGCTGGGCGTAGACGGCCGTCGCCCGGTCCGGGCGCAGGCCGATCCGCCCGCCGGGTGAGTAGGCGTCGGCGTTCCGGCGCTTCCGGTTCGCGGTGTAGTGATTGATCATCGAGTCCATGTTGCCGGCGCTGACGGCGTAGCAGAGCCGCGGCCGGCCGAGGGCGCGCCAGGGCTCGGCGCTGCGCCAGTCGGGCTGGGCGAGGATCGCGACGCGGAAGCCGTGGTGCTCGAGCCAGCGGCCGAGGATCGCGGCCGCGAAGGAGGCGTGGTCCACGTAGGCGTCGCCGCTCACGAAGACGACGTCGGGCTGGTCCCAGCCGCACGCGCGCATCTCCTCCGCCGAGGTGGGGAGGAAGGCGGAGAGCGGCGCCGGCGCGGGGCGGGCCATCGAGGGCGGCCTCCGAGGATGGGAACGCGGAGTGTAGCCCGGGGCCGGGCGAGTGCCCGCAGCCGCTGTGCCGGTCAATAAGGTCATCTCGGCCCGAAGCCATCTCCGCAGACCGGCAAGCGATGGGCGGACCGATGGGAAGAACAGCCAGCGATCCGGTTCTCCGACAGGCCTTGTGGCCACTGCGCTGCCCCGAGCGTACAGCGTAGCCCGAGCAGGCCGGCAATCGGAGAAGCTAAACGACGGCGGGAAGTTCCGAGTATTTGACCGGGACAGGCGGCACCCGGGCCGCATCGCCGCCTTCTGCCGGAACCGGGTTGCCTGCGGGCCGTGCGCCGGGTTCCCTATTCTCCTGGAAGACCGGATTCTGGCGAGCGACAGGGAATGGTTCTACGGTTCGAGACCGCGACCTACGGATGAATGCTCTGTGCGCAACGGCCGAATGCACACAGGGTTCGCGTGTGCGAGATGACGCCGCTTCTCACTACTTCGCTTTCGGCGCGAACATGAGCTCCGTCGTCTTGCGACGGCGTCGGATCGAGGTGCTTTCCCGAGAAC
>JAUVPZ010000145.1 GCA_030598395.1 Miltoncostaeaceae bacterium
GGGTCTCACGGGGCCGGAACGCTATCCCGCGCGCCCGGCGCGGCCAAGATCGGGCGTTCGGGCTACGCTGCTGTGCGTGACCGGAAGGTTCGCCCGCTGGCTCGCCGACCACCCCGCGCTCGCAGCCGAGCTTGCGGGCGGGTCGGTGACGTCGGTGCAGCACGACCGCCGCGTCATCACGTTCGTCGGTGCCGACGGCACCGCCCGCACCGTCGCGGTGCGCGGCTTCGACCACCGCGGCCCCGAGCCCGGCGACCCGCTCGATGTCGTGCGACCACCCCTCGGTGCCGACCTCACTATCGCGCTGATGCCCGACGCCGGCACCGTGGGATGGGGCGACATCGGCGCCGGGCTCGGAGCGACCTCCTGGGCCGCGCTGGCCGAGCGCCATCCCGACGCACGCGCGTTCGCCCGGCGCGAGGGGCTCATCTTCCCGAACGCCCTCCCCCACCTCGGCGGCGCGGGCTACGCGGCCCGCCGCGACGCCCTGCAGCGCATCGCCGAGGTCGTCTCAGCCGCCCGCCAGGGGCTCACCGGCCGCATCGGCCTACGCGGGGCGGCGGGGGGCTACCTGACGCCGGGCTTTCCGGAGGACGCGTGGCTGCAGGCCGGGGTGCGGCTCGAGCCGGGCACCCCACGCCTGGTCGTGCTCCCGGCCCCCGAGGACGCGGGCGCGCCCCTCGACGGACTGAGCCCCCGCGACGCGGCTGCGTTCATCGCCGAGCAGTTCGCGGCCCGGGGCGTCGCCCTGCGGATCGACCCGGGCGCGTTCGACGCGGCTCCGCTGCCGGCGCCGCCCGAGGGCTTCGGCACGTTCCTCGCCTTCGGCGCCAACGCCCTGGCCCGGGCACGCGCTGAGGCCGGTCCCGACGCCAGCAACATCCAGCTGTGGCCGGAACACTTCGACCAGGCGTTCGACTCGCGCCGCGTCACCTGCGGGATCAGCCCGGGCGACGAAACCGACCCCGAGCCCTACCTCTACGTCCTCACCGACCGCCCGGAGGGCCCGCTGCCCGAGGGCGCCGCGTGGCGCTCCAGCCCCTGGAGCGGTGCGGTGTTGTCGTGGTCCGACCTGCGCGAGCGTTGCGCCACGGGCGACGATGCGATCGCCCTGGCGCGCAGCCTCTACGCCTCCGGCCTGGCGACCCGGGCAACCTGAGGCAGGGGTGGAGCACTACTAGGAGCCCGCGGTAACCGGCTCGATGGCGGGCTGCACGGCGCGGCTGACCGTGACCGGAAGCAGGCGCACGAAGGCGTTGAGCTCCGACGCCGGCGCGCCGCTGTTGATGCCGTTGACCAGGCGCTGAAGCACCGCGACCTCGCGAGGACCGAGTTCGGAGGCGACCGGCTCGAGGGCGTCGGTGATGCCCTCGGCCAGGTCGGGGTCGAGCGTCTTCAGCGACTCGACCAGCTCGTCGGGAATGTCGGCCATGTCCGCATTTTATCGGACCGAGCCCGCCGTTGCGGCTTCGTTGCGGCGTAGAGGGGCGGACCGGGCCGCCGCCAAGTGAGCCAACCCCGGGCGAGCGCAGGAGGGCGACGTGATCGGTGTGGCGGCGGCGGCGAGCGTGGCGATTGGAGCCCTGGTGGCGTGGTCGGCGGCGGGTGCCGCGCGCGACGGCTCGGGCGCGGGCGTGACCGCGCTACGCATCGTGGCGGGCGCCGCGCTGGCCGGGCTGGCGGGGATGTCGGCCGTCGCGGGAGCCCCCGCAGCCGCGCTGGTGGCCGGGGTGGTCGCCATCGCGCTCACCGGAACGCCCGCCCTCGGGGCGGTGCGGCGCCGGCGGGTTCAGCGCGGCGTCGTGGTGGTCACGCTGCCGGGCGCGCGTCGGGCACGCCTGGCCGCGCTGGGCCGTCGCGCCGCATAGCCCCGCGGCACGGGGCATGATCCACCCCGCTTGATCGAGTCCGACCTCCTTCAGCTGACCCTGATCGTCGCGCTGGCGGTCGCCGGCCAGGCCATCGCGGCCCGTACCGGCGTGCCCTCGATCGTGCTGCTGCTGGGGCTCGGCTTCGCCGCCGGGGCCGGCGTGGGCCTGCTGGACCCGGACGAGCTGCTGGGCGACCTGCTGGTGCCCCTCGTGTCGCTGTCGGTGGCCGTGGTCCTGTTCGACGGGGGCCTGGGACTGCGGCTGGACGTGGTGCCCGAGGGCGCCCACCGCGCGGTCTTGGGCCTGCTGACGGCGGGGATCGCCATCACGTGGGGGCTCACCTCGCTGGTGGCGGTGCCGCTGTTCGACCTCAACAACGACCTCAACGTGCTGCTGGGAGCGATCCTCATCGTCTCCGGGCCCACCGTTGTGCTGCCGCTGCTGCGTTTCGTCCGACCCCGGCGCCGGGTGGGCGAGGTGCTGCGCTGGGAGGGGATCCTCATCGACCCGATCGGTGCGGTGCTGGCGGTGTTCGTGTTCCACGCCATCACCACCGGGGAGGGCCTCCGGAGCGTCACGGGTGCGGTGGATTTTCTGGTGAGCGCGTCGGTGGGCCTGGTGTTCGGCGCCATCGGGGCGGTCCTGCTCCTGTGGATGCTGAGCCGCGGCCGCCTGGACCGGCACCTGGAGGTGCTGGTGACCCTGGCGATGGTGCTCCTGGCGTTCGCCATCCCCGACCAACTGCGCGAGGACACGGGTCTCATCTCGGTGGTGCTGATGGGCATCATCCTGGGGAGCCAGCGCAGGGTCTCGGTGGACCACATCGCCGAGTTCAAGGACATCATCGGCGGCCTGCTGACCGGGGTGCTGTTCATCATCCTGGCCGCGCGCATCGAGCGTGGCAGCCTCATCGACCTGGGGCTGGAGGGGCTGGCGTTCGTCGGCGTGCTCATCGTGCTGGTGCGCCCGCTGTGCGTGGCGCTGTCGACCCTGGGCTCACGGCTGGCGCTGCGCGAGCGCGCGTTCCTGGCCTGGATGGCGCCGAGAGGCATCGTGGCCGCCTCGATGGCGTCCGTCTTCGCGCTGCAGCTCGAGGCGGCAGGGGTGCCCGGGGCAGACAGGTTGGTGTCGATCACCTTCCTGGTGATCGTGCTCACCGTGGTGATCTACGGCCTCACCGGCCGAGCGGCGGCGCGAGTGCTGGGTGTGGACGCCGGGCCGGCCGATCTGGAGTAGGCCCGAAGGCCGGCCGACAGCCCCTACTAGTGTCCTGAGCCGGAAGTTCGTCGCATGTTTCGGGCGCGAATCCCGAGCGACGCAAGGACGCAGGGAAGCCCGCTATCTCCGAATATCGGGCCGACCGAGGACACCGCGTCGCGACGGGATGCAGCCGCGAAACTGCCTATGTATTTCTGGCTCGGGACACTAGACCCCGGCCGACTCGGGCGGCTCCCACCGCTCGAGCACCCA
>JAUVPZ010000143.1 GCA_030598395.1 Miltoncostaeaceae bacterium
AGTGGTGGCACTTCGACCACGGCGACCAGTTCTGGGGCCTGGTCGCCGGCGTGCCGGCCCGCTACGGCCCGGCCGTCGCCCCGGCCTGACGGCCGCCCGCTTGCTAGGCGGCGCCGCGCATCTGGCGCAGCACCTCGGCCAGGGCGCCGGGGCGGTTGGTGACCACGCCGTTGACGTCGGCCTCCACCAGCCGCCTCATCTGGGCCTCGTCGTCCACCGTCCAGGCGAACACGCCGAAGCCGTGGCGGTGCATGCGCTCCACCAGCTCGAAGCTGACCAGCTCGGCGGGGATCCCCACGCCGGCCCCCACCGATTGGGTTCCCACCGCGCCCATGGCCAGCCCGGCGAGTCCCGCCGCCGACTCCACCAGGTGTACCAGCGGGCTCTCGGGGCTCAGCTCGGCCACGCGGTCCCACGCCTCGGGCAGGAAGCTGATGAAGGTGACCTGGCCGAGCATGCCGGCCTCGCGCACGGCGGCCACCGCCGGCTCCACCGCCTCCAGCTCCTTCAGGTCCAGGTTCACGCGCACCCGGTCGCGGGCGACCTCGAGCACCTCCTCCACCCGCGGGATGCGCTGGCCCTCCCCGGCGTCGATCGCTCGCGCCTCGGCGGCGGTCATGGCCGCCAGGGGCCCCTCGCCGGAGGTGGTGCGGTCGACCGTGGCGTCGTGCAACACGAGCAGCGCGTTGTCGGAACTCTGGCGGATGTCGGCCTCCACCACGTCGGCTCCCTGCGCGACGGCCAGCTCGAAGGCCCGCAGCGTGTTCTCGGGGGCCTCGGCCGAGGCCCCGCGGTGGGCGACGTTCCAGACGCGGCGATGCACTCCAGGAGTGTACGCCGCACTCCGCCCGCGCTTGTCGGGGTAGGATCCCTGCCGTGACCACCTCCCCGGGCGCGGTCACCCCGGCAGCCGGCCTGCGCCTGGTTCCCGCCCTGCTGGGGCTGGTGCGGTTCCAGCACACGGTCTTCGCGCTGCCATTCGCCCTTGCGGGCGCGCTGCTGGCGCGGCATGCGGTGCCGTCGATCGGCAGGCTGGCCTGGATCGTGCTGGCCATGGCCGGGGCCCGCTCGCTGGCGATGGCGCTCAACCGCCTCATCGACGCGCCCATCGACGCGCTCAACCCGCGCACGGCGGGGCGCGAGCTGCCGTCCGGCCGTCTGCAGCGCGGGCAGGTGGCCGTCTTCGCCGCCCTCTCGCTGGCCGTGCTGCTGCTGGCGGTCAGCCAGCTGCCACCACTCACGTGGTACCTGTGGCCGATCCCCGTGGCCGCGTTCGTGATCTACCCCTACACCAAGCGCTTCACGTGGGCCTGCCACCTGATGCTGGGGTTCACCATCGGCATGGCCCCGGTGGGCGGGTGGATCGCGGTCACCGGCGAGGTCGAGCCGGCCGCGTTGATCCTCGGGGCCGGCGTGGCCGCGTGGATCGCCGGGTTCGACGCGATCTACGCGTTGCTGGACGTGGACTTCGACCGCGCCCGCGGCGTGCACGCGATTCCCGCTCGCTTCGGCGCCACCGCGGCGCTGTGGTTCGCCCGGGGGTCGCATCTGGCCGCGGTCGTGCTGCTGGCCGCCGGCGGGCTGCTCGCCGGGGCGGGGGCCATCTACCTGCTGGGCATCGCGGTGATCGCGGTCATCCTGGCCTACGAGAACATGATCGTGCGCCCCGACGACGAGGCCAGCATCCAGAAGGCGTTCGGCTCGGCCAACGCGCTCGTGTCGGTGGTGTACCTGGTCTTCGTCCTGGCCGAGGTGACGCTCTCCTGATCCAGGGCAGCGGCCTGGTCAAGGCTTTCGGCGAGCGCCGAGCGCTGGACGGGGTGGATGTCGCCGTGGCCGAGGGGGCCGCGCTGGCGGTGCTGGGCCCGAACGGAGCGGGCAAGACCACCCTGCTGCGCATGATGGCCACGCTGCTGCGCCCCGACGAGGGCGAGCTGCGCGTGGCCGGCCACGACTGCCCCGAGCACGCCGGGCGCGCGCGCGGGCTGATCGGCTATCTCGCCCACGAGCCGCTGGTCTACCTGGACCTCACCGCCTGGCAGAACCTGGAGCTGTTCGCCGACCTGTACGGGGCCTCGCGGGCGCGCATCGGCGACGTGCTCGACCGCGTGGGCCTCCTGGCGCGCGCCCACGACCGGCCGCGCGCCTTCAGCAGGGGAATGGTGCAGCGCCTCGGGCTGGCGCGCCTGCTGCTCACCGAGCCGCGGCTGCTGTTGCTGGACGAGCCGTACGGTGGTTTGGACGCGCGCGCTGCCCAGCTGCTGGACGGGCTGCTCGGTCAGGAGCGCGGCGCGCGGAGCGTGGTGCTGGTGACTCACGACGTGGAGCGGGGCGTGGCGCTGGCCGACCGCGTCATGGTGCTGCGCGCCGGCCGCGTGGTGCTGGACGAGCGCGCCGACGGCCGCGACCCGGCCGCCTTCCGCGAGCGTTACGAGGCGCTGGTCCGGTGAGCGCGGGCGCCCTGCGGCAGTTCCGGGCGCTGCTGGTCAAGGACCTGCGCCTCGAGCTCCACACGCGCGAGACGGGCAGCTCGATGGTGCTGTTCGCCGTGGCTGCGATGGTGATCTTCCAGTTCGCCATCGGCACGCGCACCGACGAGACGACGCCGTTCGCCGGCGGGATCCTCTGGGCGACGCTGGCGTTCACGGCCGTGCTCGGCGTGGGGCGCACCTACGCGCCGGAGCGCGAGCAGGGCGTGCTGGACGGCCTGCTCGCGGCGCCCGTGTCGCGCATGACCCTGATGGTGTCCAAGGCCGTGGCGATCGCGTGCTACATGCTGGCCGTCGAGGTGGTGGCCGTGCCGGTGGCCGGCATCTTCTTCCTCGAGGACGCGTTCGTCGCCGATCTCGGGCTGTTGCTCGTCGTGTGCCTGCTGGCCAACGCCGGCATCGGCATCCTGGGAGCGCTGTTCGGGTCGATGTCGCTCTTCTCGCGCGCCCGTGAGCTGGTGCTGCCCGTGCTGTTCCTGCCGGCGATCGTCCCGGTCGTGATCGCCGCGGCCGGGGCCACCCACGCCGTCGCGGGGGTGTCGAACGACATGGCCGAATACCGCGGCTTCTGCCTGTTTCTAGCCGTCTATGCCCTAGTCTTCGGACTGGTCGCCTACGCCACCTACCCCTACGTCTTCGATGACTGACACGAGCCCAGGGCGTCGGCTGGCGGTCACCGGTACCGCCACCGCCATCCTCACCGTGGTCGCCGTCATCGGGGTCTTCTTCGTTGCCCCCGAGGACGCCGACCAGGGCATCATCCAGAAGATCTTCTATTTCCACGTGGCGATCGCCATCGCGTCGCTCGTGGCGTTCGGCGTGGCCTGTGTGGAGGGGATCCGCTACCTGCGCGACCGCCAGCAGCGGCACGACGATGTCGGCGTCATCGCCGTGGGGCTGGGCGTGCTGTTCTCGGTGCTGGTGCTGCTGACAGG
>JAUVPZ010000072.1 GCA_030598395.1 Miltoncostaeaceae bacterium
ACGGGGCGCCGTGACCGACGCTGAGCGCCGTTGCCAGCGTCTCCGCGGCGATCCGGTCGCGGTGCTCCTCGATGGCCTCGCGCAGCGGCCCCGAGCCGTCCAGGTGCAGGCGGATGCGCTGCTCCACGCGCAGGCCCGCATCGCGGCGCGCGCCCTGCGCCGCGTGGATCACCTCGCGCGCCAGGCCCTCGCGGATCAGGTCGTCGCTCAGCTCGGTGGCGAGCCCAACGGCCACCCCGCCGCCCTGGCCGACCACGTAGCCCTCGGCCGGGCGCGCCTCGCGCAGGACGTCCTCGGGTTCGAGCCGGGCCTCCACGCCGTCGACCTCGATGCTGACACCCGCGCCATCGTCGAGCCGGCGCGCGGCCGCCGCGGCCGGCAGGGCGGCTACCGCCGCGGCGACCGCCGGCATCTGCTTCCCGAAGCGCGGCCCGAGGCGCCGGTAGTTGGGCTTCAGCGAGACGTCGACCAACTGGTCCGGGTCGGTCACCAGCCGCACCGAGCGCACGTTGAGCTCCTGTGCCACCAGGGGCACGAGATCGGCCATCGCGCGACCGACGGCGGCCGGACACGCGATCACCGCCTCGGCCAGCGGCTGGCGGACCTTCAGCCTGGACTCGGCGCGCGCCCCGCGTCCGAGCGTCACCGCCTCCCGGGCGGCAGCCATCGCACGGTCGAGGTCGGGATCCTGGCGGCCTGCGGGCCGCGGCCAGTCGGCGAGGTGCACGCTGTCGAGCGCGCCCGGATCGTGAGCGCTGACGAGGTTGACGTACATCTCGTCGGCGACGAACGGGCAGAACGGCGCCAGCAGCAACACCGACGTGGCCAGGCACTCATGGAGGGTGGCGAAGGCGGCGCGGGCGTCCTTGCGGCCTGCGACGGCGTCGCCGCCGTCGCGGCCGGCCCTCCAGAAGCGCCGCCGCCCGCTGCGCACGTACCAGTTGCTGAGGTCGTCGATGAAGGCCTCGATGAGACG
The DNA here is from genome assembly GCA_030598395.1 of Miltoncostaeaceae bacterium. Taxonomy (GTDB): domain Bacteria; phylum Actinomycetota; class Thermoleophilia; order Miltoncostaeales; family Miltoncostaeaceae; genus JAUVPZ01. Next base: position 977 of record JAUVPZ010000072.1, read on the forward strand.
ACCGGCGCCGGTGGCGTCATATGCCTCCATGCGCTCGGTCACGGCTTCGACCGTGGCGTCCAGGCGCGAGAGGGCCCACCGATCGATGATCGGGCGCTCCGCCGCGGGCGGTCCGGCTTCGCCCGGGACCCAGCCATCGGGCAGCGACGCGTAGGTCACGAGGAACGCGTAGGTGTTCCACAGCGTCAGCAGGAAGCGGCGCTTGGCCTCATCGGTCGCCTCGAGCGAGAAGCGGAACGAGTCCCAGGGGCTCTGCGCCGTGAGCAGATACCAGCGGAAGGCGTCGGCGCCCTGGCGGTCGAGCACCGTCCACGGCTCGATCACGTTGCCGCGGCTCTTGCTCATCTTGTGGCCGTCGGCGTCCAGGATGAGGCCGAGGCAGACGACGTTGCGGTACGCCACCTCGCCGAACAGCAGGGTGCTCTCGGCGAGCAGCGAGTAGAACCAGCCCCGGGTCTGGTCGAGCGCCTCGCAGATGAAGTCCGCGGGGAAGCTGCCCTGAAGCGACTCTCCCGAGAACGGGTAGCCGATCTGTGCGAACGGCATGGCGCCGCTGTCGTACCAGACGTCGATGACGTCGGGCTCGCGGGTCATCGTGCCCTTGCACTCGGCACAGCGCAGCCGCACCAGATCGACGTGGGGCCGGTGCGGGTCGAAGTCGTCGCCCGGTGGATCGACGGCTCGGGACCGGAGCTCCTCGAACGAGCCGACGGCGGTCGTGGCGTCGCAGCCGTCGCAGCGCCAGATCGGGAGCGGCGTGCCCCAGTACCGCGCGCGCGAGATGGCCCAATCGACGTTGCCGCGCAGCCACTGCCCGAACCGCCCGTCGCGGACGTGCTCGGGGTGCCACCCGACGTCGTCGTTGAGCTCCAGCATGCGGTCTCGCACGGCCGTCGTGCGGATGTACCAGGACGGGCGTGCGAAGTAGAGCAGGGGTGTGCTGCACCGCCAGCAGTGCGGGTAGGAGTGGCGGTAGGTGCCGGCCCGGAGGAGGCGCCCCCGGCTGTGGAGGTCGGCGATCAGCGCGCCCTCGGCGTCCTTGACGAACTGCCCCGCCACCAGCGGCACGTCGTCGGTGAATCGGCCCTCGTCGTCCACGGGGCTGGGGGCCCCCAGGCCGTGCTCGCGGCCCAGCGCCAGGTCGTCCTCGCCGAAGGCCGGGGCGATGTGCACCAGGCCGGTGCCGTCGTCGGTCGTCACGAACGACGCGGCGACCACCGCGTGCGGCCCCGCGACATCGGGGAACGGCGGCTCATAGCTGCGCCCGATCAGGTCGGTCGCGTCCACCTCTCGTTCCGGCCCGGCGTTCTCGCCCAACACGGCCGCCACCAGCGGCTGGGCCAGCACGAGGCGCTCGTCATCCACCGCCACCTCGACATACTGGATCTCGGGGTTGACAGCCACCGCCTGGTTCGCCGGCAGCGTCCACGGCGTGGTGGTCCAGACCAGCAGCGAGCGATCGGGCTCGTCGCGCAGCGGGAACCGCACGAAGAGCGAGGGGTCCTCCACGTCCTCGTAGCCCAGCGCCACCTCGTGGCTGGACAGCGGGGTCCCGCAGCGCGGGCAGTACGGCACCACCTTGTCGCTGGCGTAGATCAGGCCCCGCTCCCACAACCGGGCGATGCTCCACCAGACGGACTCGATGTAGCCCGGGTCCATGGTGCGATAGGCGCGCTCCGTGTCCACCCAGAAGCCGATCCGCTCGGTGAGGCGCTCCCACTCCTCGAGGTAGGCCAGCACCGACTCGCGGCACAACGTGTTGAAGCGGTCGATGCCGTAGGCCTCGATCTCGGGCTTGCCGGAGATGCCGAGCTGGCGCTCCACCTCGAGCTCCACCGGAAGGCCGTGGCAGTCCCAGCCGCCCCGCCTCTCGACGTAGCGCCCGCGCATGGTCCAGAACCGCGGGAACACGTCCTTGAACACCCGCGAGAGCACGTGGTGCGACCCGGGGGGGCCGTTCGCCGTGGGAGGTCCCTCGTAGAAGACGTACGGCTCGGCCCCCCGCCGCCTCTCGACGCTGCGGGCGAAGGTGCGCTGGCGCCGCCAGCGGTCCAGGACGCGCTCCTCCATGGCCCGCCAGTCGTCGGCCGATCCCACCGGGGTCCAGCTCATGCCGAAAGCCTCATGCCGGCCGGGCGGCCCTCGAGACGGGCGGCGACCCTGTGGAAGTGGTCGGCGCGCACCTCGGCGAACTCGCGCTCCATGACCTCCTCGGCGGTGACGTGCAGGGTGTCGCGCTGCGTGATCGTGCCGTCGAAATCGACGGCGAACGGCAGGCGCGCCACCGGGCCGAGGCTACCAGTCGGAGGAGCCTACTATTCCGCGCATGGCGGGCCTCGCGATCGCAGTCATCGGCCAGGGGTCCCCCGACCGCGGACCGGCCATCGACGCGGCCGAGAGCTGCGGCCGCGGGCTCGCCGAAGCCGGCGCCACCGTCGTGACCGGCGGACTGGGCGGCGTGATGGCGGCGGCCAGCCGCGGCGCACGGTCGGGCGGAGGACGCGTGGTGGCCGTGCTGCCGGGCATCGACCGCGCCGCCGCGAATCCCTACGCCGACACGGTGGTCTGCACGGGCATCGGAGAGGCGCGCGACCTGGCGGTGGTCGCGTCGGGCGACGCGGTCATCGCGGTGGGTGGCGCCTGGGGAACGCTGGCCGAGATCGCGCTGGCACGGAAGATCGGGCGGCCCGTGATCCTCCTGGGCTCGTGGGAGCTGCGCCCTCCCGGCCGGGCCCAGCTGTCGGGCCTCGACGTCGCGCCCACGTCGGCGCGGGCCGTCGCCATGGCGCTCGCGCGGGCGGCGGGCCGATAGCCGCGCCCACACCGATCTTCCTTCACGGAGCGGGCGCCGACCCTCGGGTGTGGGCCCTTCAGGCCGCTCGCTTTCCGGGTTCCCCGGCGCCGGCGCTCCCGGGGCACCCCGACGGCGAGCCGCGCTCGTCGGTTGCGGAGATGGCCGAAGCTCTGGTGCCGGACGTCGAGGCGGTGCCGCCGCCGCGGGTACTCGTCGGTCACTCGTTGGGCGGCGCGGTCGCGATCGAGCTCGCACTCGGTCGCCAGGACCTCGTGGGCGGGCTGGTGCTGGTCGCGGCCGGTGCGCGCCTGCCGGTGCGTGAGGACGTCGACGCCCGGGCAGCCGACGACTTCGCCGCCGCCTGCCGGGGGCTCGTCGACGCCGCCTTTGCGGATCCGACGTCGGCGCTGGCCCGCCGGGCGCTGGTCGCGCTCACCGAGACGGGGCCCCAGGCGCTTCGGGCGGACCACGCAGCCTGCGCGGCGTTCGACGCCCGCGACCGGGTCGGCGGCATGTCTCAGCCGGTGCTCGTGATCGCCGGAGCCGACGACGTGCTCGTGCCAGCGAGCCTGTCGGAGGAGCTGGCGCTCCTACTCCCGATCGCCCACAGCATTCTGGTGCCGCGCGCGTCGCACATGCTCGTCGTCGAAGCCGCCGGCGTCGTCAACCTGCTGGTGGCGGCCTACCTCGCCCGCCTCGAGCTCACGCTCGCGGACGGCGCGTGACCGGCGCGCCGCTCACACCGGTCGCCCTCGTCGTCAACCCCGCGGCGGCCCGGGCCCAGCGGGGCCTGCAGAGCCAGGTGACGGCCGCGCTCCTCCCGCTGGGGCTGGAGTGGGTGCTGCCAACCCGTGGCCCCGGACATGCGGGCGAGCTGGCCGCCGGCGCATGCGCCCAGGGCGCGCGGCTGGTGGTGGCGCTGGGTGGCGACGGAACGGTGGCCCAGGTCGCTGCGGCGGCGGCCGAGGCGGGCGTGGCGATGGCCCCGGTGCCCGCCGGCGGCGCGAACGTGTTCGCTCGGGCCATGGGCTGGACGATCAGAGCGCCCGACGGGCCGGAGCGCCTGGTGGCGGCCCTCGAGTCGGCGTCGCTGCGGAGGGTCGTGCTGGGCTCCGTGCGCGCGGGGCCCGACGAGCGGCCGTTCGTCATCAACGCCGGGATCGGGGTGGACGCGGATGCGGTCCACTGGGTGGAGGCGCGCCCTCGGACCAAGGGGCGCCTGCGCGATGGGGCGTTCGCGATCGGCGCCGCGCTGGCGGTCGCTCGCGCAACCGGGCGCCGGGAGCACCTGGCCGTGAGCGTCGACGGTGGCCCGGCCGCCACGTACGGCGCGCTGGCCGTGGCGACGGGCTCGCCGTACACCTACCTGGGCCCGTGGGCCGTCGACATGCTGCCGGCCGCAGCGTTCGACGGAGTGCTGGCCTGGCTGGCGCTACGGCGCGTCACGCCGTGGTCGCTGGGCCGTGCCGTGACCGGTGGGCTGGGACGCCAGGGGCATCTGGGCAGCCGGGGTGTGGCGGCGGGCTCTGCGCGGGTGCTCGAGGTCGCGGCCGACCAGCCGATAGCGGTGCAGGCCGACGGTGAGCCCCTTGGCTGGCATCGGGAGATCGTTCTGGGGCGCGGGCCGGACTTACAGACCGTGGTGCCGGCGCTCAAGTCGGACGGCGCACCGCCGAACTGACCCGTAGCGACCAAGATGGTCGCCTCATACGTGCGGGCCCCCGGGCCCCGCACACAGTCGAGCAGGGAGGCTCGAATGACATCGGGACCGGACCCGCGTGCCGCCCTGCGCGGCTTCCTGGCGCTGGTGCTCGACATGGCGCGGGTTGATCCCGATCGGCGCCCGAGCGCTGAGCTGCAGCGCTGGCATCGTGAGATTGCCTCGGCCTTCGGGGTCGTGCCGGAGTACGCGCGCACGAATCGTGATCTCTTCGACCGGGCGCTGGTGCTCCACCAAGCTGCCTTCCCGGGCGAGGAGCTCGAGATCTCGCCCGCCACCCGCGGCGGCTACTCGCCGCCGGGCGAGCGGCCGTCGCCTGAGCCCACCGCCGGCGCCGAGCCGTCCTCGGTCGGGGCGCCTCGGTAGGCGCCGATGCGCCGGAAGCGCTCCCGTCGCAGCCGGCGGCGCTGATCGGGCGGCTGCCGGCGCAGTTCGCGGAGCGTCCGCTCGAGGTAGCCGTCCAGCAGGCGCGCGGCCTCGTCGTAGTCGTGGTGCGCTCCCTCGGGGGGCTCGGGCACCACCGCGTCGACGATGCCCCATCGGTAACAGCTGGCCGCCGTGGGCCGGAAGGCGGCGGCGGCGTCACGGGAGCGAGCGGCGTCGCGCCAGAGAATCGCCGCGCCGCCCTCGGGCGAGATGACGCTGTAGGTGGTGTTCTCCAGCATCACCACCCGGTCGGCAACCCCGATGCCGAGCGCCCCGCCGGAGCTGCCCTCACCAATCACCACCGCCACCGAGGGCACCGTGAGCCTGAGCATCCGCTGCATGCTGCGAGCGATCGCCCCGCCCTGGCCACGCTCCTCGGCGCTCGCGCCCGGGTAGGCACCGGGCGTGTCGATGAGCGTGACGAGGTCCATGTCGAGTTTGTCCGCGAGGTCCATCAGGCGCATGGCCTTGCGGTAACCCTCGGGGCCGGCCATCCCGAAGTTTCGGGCGGTGCGCTCGCGGGTGTCGCGACCCTTCTGGTGCCCTATCACGGCGACCGGGCGGTCGTGGTACCGGCCGATGCCGGCGACGAGAGCCGGATCGTCGCTGAACAGCCGATCCCCGTGGATCTCCTCGAACTCGGGCATGAGCCGCTCGATGTAGTCCAGGGGGTAGGGCCGGTCCTGATGGCGCGCCAGCTGGATGACGCGCCAGACATCGGGCTCGTCCGCCTCGTCGGCCGCCCGGCCGCCGCGAAGCCCCAGGAAGCCGCGCCGATCGCTCAACCGTCCTCGCCCTCGTGCACGGTCGACTCGGCGTCGCCGTTCGGGCCGCCGCGGCCGACCAGCCGCTTCGAGAGCGCGGGAAGCGCCTGGGCCGCGCGCGCCGCGCGCTGGCGGCCCTCCCGCGCCCACGTCGCGGCAGCGCCGGGCTCGGGCTCGGCGGGGCGGCGCAGAATGCCCAGCACGCGCGCCAGTCGGTCGGGCAGCTCGCGCCGGTCGACCACCGCGTCGACCTGCCCGTGGGCCAGCTGCGCCTCGGCGCGCCCGAACGTCTCGGGGAGCTTCTCACGGGTGGTCTGCTCGATGACGCGCGGGCCCGAGAAGGCGATCAGCGCACGCGGCTCGGCGTAGGTCACGTCGCCGACGCTGGCGAACGACGCCCACACGCCTCCCGTGGTGGGGTGGGCCAGCACGACGATGAGCGGCACCCGGGCGGCTCGCAGCTCCTCGACGGCCACAATCGTCTTGGCCATCTGCATCAGGGCCAGGACGCCCTCCTGCATCCTGGCTCCGCCCGACGCCGTGACCACGATCAGCGGCAGGGCGCGCTCGGCCGCTCGGTCGGCGGCCCGCGTCAGCTTCTCGCCGACCACCGCGCCCATGCTCCCGCCGAGATAGCCGAAGTCCATCACCGCGGCGAGGCAGGCGATGCCCCCGATGCGCATGGAGGCGATCACGATGGCCTCGCGAAGCCCAGACCGCTCGGCTCGCTCCACGCGGTCCGGATACGGCTCCAGGTCCACGAAGCGAAGCGGGTCAGCGGGGCGCAGTTCGGGCCACAGCTCGGTCCAGGTGCCGTCGTCGGCCAGGTGGTCCAGGCGCGGGTGCGCCGACAGTGGAAAGTGGTAGTCGCACGACGTGCAGACGCGCGAGTTCCGCGCGAGTTCCTCGGCCCGGAAGTGCGTTCCGCATTCGGGGCAGGCCCGGCCCTCACCGCCGGATGCGGGCGGCTGTGTGGTCTGGCGGCGGCGGCGCAGCCGATCTACGGAGATGTGGATGTGTGGCGGCATCGGCGGTCGATTATGGCAGGACGCTCTGCGGCAGGCTGTTGAGCCAAGCCTCGACGCTGGCGCGGTAGGCCGGGATGATCCGTGCTACCGGGCGGTACTCCAGGATCAGGCGCGCCGCCTCGGGTGATGGGCGTCCGCGAAGTCGCAGCACCGCGTAGGCCACCATGGCCGAGCGGCGGCGCCCCTGCTGGCAGTGGATCAGCACGCGGGCAGCCGGGTCGGCCGCCAGGGCGTCGGCCGCGAAGCACGCGGCTGCGGCCCACTTCCAAGGCGGCTGCTGGCGACCCGTGTCCCACATCGGCGCCTGCGCGACCCGTTCGGGCCCCAGCAACGACCGCTCGGCCCACAGGTCCTGCGAGATCAGGTTCTGCTGGCGGGCCCTGCAGTTCACGACGTGGGTGACGCCTTCCCGGGCGAGCCTGGGGAGGTCGTCGGGGCGCGGCAGCCCTCCCACCGCGATGCGCTCGTCGCCGATCCAGCTCCAGCCGCGCGTCGCAGCGGGAGCGCCGTAGATGGCGGTGCTCAGTCGAAAGACGAGGCCGCGAGGGCCCCGGGGGGGGCGGGCGGCCGGGTGCGGCGCTACCGGTCCTCCATGCGACCCATGACGATCACCGCGTTGTGGCCGCCGAAGCCGAAGCCGCACGAGACCGCCGCGCCCACCGGCGTGGCGCGGGCGGTGCCCCGCACGTGGTCCACGCCCTCGCACCGGGGATCGAGGTGGTCGAGGTTGATGGTGGGCGGGGCCATGTCGTGCTTTACGGCCAGCGCGGTCAGCACGCCCTCCACGCCACCGGCGGCGCCGAGACAGTGGCCGTGCATCGACTTCGTGGAGCTCACGGGCGTCCTGGCCGCGATCTCGTCGCCCAGCGCCCTGCGCAGCACCATGACCTCGTTGGGGTCGCCGGTCGGGGTCGCCGTGGCGTGCGCGTTGACGTAGCCGACGTCCTCGGGGCTGACGCCGGCCTCGCCGAGCGCCATCGTGATGGCCGCGGCCGGAGC
>JAUVPZ010000161.1 GCA_030598395.1 Miltoncostaeaceae bacterium
GCCGTCGTCGGCGTCGGCCTGCTGGGGGCGGCGATCGGGTTCGGCGTGGTCTCGACCATCGGCTTCCCGCTCTTCTCCGGCCTGATCCCGGAGGGCGAGACCGGCGGCTACACGGCGATGTACTTCTCGGTCCGCGCAGTCGCCAGCGCCATCGCGCTGCCGGCCGCGGGCTGGATGATCGCGTTCACCGGCAGCTACCGCAGCCTGTTCATGCTGGGCGGCATCGCCACCGTGGGCGCGCTCGTTCCGCTGGCGCGGGTGCCAGGCCCGGCGATGACGCGGCCCCGGGCGCTCGCAGGCCTGCGCCGGCCGCGCGCATCCCGGCTCGCCCGGCTCGCCGCCGTCGCGGTCGGCGCGGTGGCGGCCGGAGCGGTGGCCGCGACGGCGCTGGGTCACACCGCCCTCGGGCGAGCCGACCAGGCGCTCTTCTCAGCGGTCAACGCCCTCGGGCCCTGGCCCGACGCGGCGTTCGACGCCCTCAACCCGCACCTGCGCAACTACGCGCTGCTGAGCCTCATCGCCCTCGTCGCGACGCTGGTCACCCGGCGTCGGCTGATCCCGGTGGCGGCGCTCGTGCTCGGAGCCTGGGCGCTCGCGTACACGCTGTCGACCGCCGTCACGGTGCTCGTCGACCGACCGCGGCCCGAGGAGGTCGCCTCCTCCGGCGTCTTCGAAGGTGTGTGGGCCCCGTTCGCCTCCTTCCCCTCGGGCCACGCGGCGGTGACCGCGGCGCTCACCATCTCGATCGCCGCGCTCTTCCCCCGCCTGCGCCTGCCGATGCTGGCCTACCTCGCGGTCGTCGCGGCCTCGCGGGTGGCGTTCGGCGCGCACTTCCCCCTCGACGTGTTGGGGGGCGTGGCGATCGGCTACGCGGCGGTCTTCGTGGTGGGCGTCGCCCTGGTGGAGACCGGGCTGCTCGCCGAGCGCCCCAGGCTCACCAGAAGAGCGCCAGCGTCACGCGCAGCGAGTCCCGCACCCGCCGGAACGAGCTGACCTCGTCCTCGTAGACCGCGGGGATCGGCACCCAGGTGACCGACACCCCGCGGTCGAGGCAGGTCTTGAGGTGGCGCGTCTCGGACTCGTAGCGCCCGGCCGGAAACGGCTCGGCGCTCAGGGCCCGCCCGGACAGCAACCGCATGCCGCACTGGCTGTCTGGAACCCGATGGCCCGTCATCGCCGACATCAACGCGGCGTGCATGCGGTTGGCCAGCCGGCGCTCGAACGGCACTCGGGCGCGCTGGGCGCTCCGATCGCCGATCACCAGCTCGGCCGCTCCGGCGGCCTCGATGAGCCCGGGAATCCACTCGGCGCGGTGCTGTCCGTCGCCGTCCAGCACCACGACCGCCTCCACGGGCGCGGACTCCGAGCGGGCGACGAGGATCGCCAGCCCCGCGGCGAGCGCGTGGCCCTTGCCGCGGTTCCTGCCGAGGTGAAGGACCTCGGCACCGATGGTGGCCGCGTCCCGGTCGAGGACCAACCCGTTCGGCCGGGGCATGCCGTCGTCGACCACGAGCAGATGGCCCACCCGCTCGCGGACGGCCGCGAGAAACGCTCGCGCCGGGGGCTCCACGTGGCAGGTCACCAGCGCGGCCACCCGGTCCTCTGGGGGCGGACGGGCGTGTCTCACGAGGCGCCGAGGGCGCGCGCGGGAAGGGCCCGCGCACCGCGAACCACGAGCCAGCCACAGGCGGCTCCGATGCCGACGCCCAGGACCGCCCCGGCGGCGACGTCGATGCCGTAGTGCACGCCCATGTACATCCTCGACGCGCCGATCAGCGCGGCGAGCCCGAGGGCGGGCCAGCGAAGGCGCGGGCAGACGACCGCCACGGCCATGGCCGCCGCGAACGCCGTGGAGGTGTGGGCCGACGGGAACGAGTAGCCGCTCGGAGCGGCCAGGGCCTCGATCCCTGGGTCGGCCTGGAAGGGTCGCTCGCGCTCCACGGCGCCCTTGATGAGGCCCGTGGCGACCGAGGCCACGCCGAAGGCCGCAACCGCAGCGAGCCCCGCGCTCGGCAGCAGCGTCCGGTTCGCGACATCGCGCAGGCCGCCCACCGCCGCGAAGACCAGTCCCTTCACCCACCAGGCCGAGGCGAGGACGAAGATCGCGGTGAGCGGCCCCCAGCGGATGTCCTGAACCCACTCGACGACCAGGTGGTCGAGGCTGACGAGCTCGCCGACGGGAGCGCCCACAGCTTATGACGCTAGCAGCGCGTGCGTGTGTCGCTTCGCGCGCGCGTCACGGGCGCGACCGGCTCGCGCGGGCGACCCAAAGGGCCGCGGGCCTGCCTCCTGCTCGAGGAGTGGACGAGCTCGGAGCCTCCGGGCGCTTCCACCGGCCGGACTCACGCGCTCGTTCAGCCGGGTGCGGCGCTACTAGCGGTCCTCCATGCGACCCATGACGATCACCGCGTTGTGGCCGCCGAAGCCGAAGCCGCACGAGACCGCCACGCCCACCGGCGTGGCGCGGGCGGTGCCCCGCACGTGGTCCACGCCCTCGCACCGGGGATCGAGGTGGTCGAGGTTGATGGTGGGCGGGGCCATGTCGTTTTTCACGGCCAGCGCGGTCAGCACGCCCTCCACGCCACCGGCGGCGCCGAGACAGTGGCCGTGCATCGACTTCGTGGCGCTCACGGGCGTCCTGGCCGCGATCTCGTCTCCCAGCGCCTTGCGCAGCACCATGACCTCGTTGGGGTCGCCGGTCGGGGTCGCCGTGGCGTGCGCGTTGACGTAGCCGACGTCCTCGGGGCTGACGCCGGCCTCGCCGAGCGCCATCGTGATGGCCGCGGCCGGAGC
>JAUVPZ010000026.1 GCA_030598395.1 Miltoncostaeaceae bacterium
CCCCCGTGCTCATCGACGTCCGCGAGCAGAGCGAGTGGGACGAGGGGCACATCCCCGGGGCGGTGCACATCCCCCGCGGCTTCCTCGAGAGCCGCATTGCGGGCGAGGCCGGAACGGAGCAGGAGGTGCTGCTCAGCTGCGCGTCCGGCAAGCGCTCGTTGCTGGCGGGGCTCACGCTTCGCGAGATGGGCTACGAGAACGTGCGCAGCCTGGCCGGCGGTTTTACCCGCTGGAAGCAGAGCGGCAACCACTACGAGGTCCCGCGCACCCTCTCGCCGGCCCAGCGCGCGCGCTACGCCCGGCACATCTCCATCCCGGAGGTGGGCGAGGAGGGTCAGCTGAAGCTGCTCGACAGCAAGGTCCTGGTCATCGGCGCCGGCGGCCTCGGCTCGCCGGCGGCGTTCTACCTCGCCGCCGCGGGCGTCGGCACCATCGGCCTGGTGGACGACGACGTGGTGGACGCCAGCAACCTGCAGCGGCAGATCATCCACACCACCGATCGCCTGGGCGAGCTCAAGGGCGAGTCCGCCCGCCAGTCGATCAACGCGCTCAACCCCGACGTCCAGGTGGACGTGCACCCCGTGCGGATCGACCGCGACAACGTCCTGGAGCTGATCGACGGCTACGACGTCGTTGTGGACGGGGCCGACAACTTCCCCACGCGCTACCTGCTCAGCGACGCCACGCTGATGACCCGCAAGCCGCTCATCCACGCCAGCATCCTGCGCTTCGAGGGCCACGCGTCGGTGTTCCAGCCGTACGAGGGCCCCTGCTACCGCTGCCTGTTTCCGGAGCCACCCCCGCCCGATCTGGCGCCCTCCTGTGGCGAGGCCGGCGTGCTGGGTGTGCTCTGCGGTGTGATGGGCAGCATCCAGACCAACGAGGCCATCAAGGTGCTGCTGGGCATCGGCGACACGCTGGCCGGCCGGCTGCTCATCTACGACGCGCTGGCCATGACCTTCACCGAGCTCAGGGTCCGGCGCGATCCGGAGTGCCCGGCCTGCGGACCCGACGCGGTCCTCGAGTTCCGCGACTACGAGGCCTGGTGCGCAGGCGTCGGTCACGGGACCGCCGCGGCGGTCGGCGTAGGGGCCTGAGCCGCCCGTGAGCGTGGTCAAGATCCCGCCCGTCCTCCGTCAAGCGGCGGGCGGCGAGCGCGAGATCGAGGTTCCGGGCGGCACTGTCAGCGAGGTGCTCGAGAAGCTGTATGAGCTGCACCCGCAGGTGCGCGCCCAGTTGCTCACCCCGCACGGCGAGCTTCACCGGTTCGTCAACGTCTACGTCAACGACGAGGACGTGCGCCTGCTGGCGTGGCTCGAGACCGAGGTCGACGACGCCGACACCGTCCTGATCCTGCCGGCGATGGCGGGCGGAGCACCGTGATGCCGCCCCCGACAGGGCTGGCGCCCCCGCCCACCGCGGTGTCGCCCGACCTGATCGCCACCATCGGCAACACGCCGCTGGTGGAGCTGTCGCGCATCGCGCCCAACCCGGCGGTGCGGGTGCTCGCCAAGCTCGAGAGCGCCAACCCGACCGGTTCGATCAAGGACCGCACGGCCCTGTCGATGATCGAGGACGCCGAACGGCGCGGCCTGGTGCGGCCCGGCGACACCATCATGGAGCCCACCTCCGGCAACACGGGAATCTCGCTGGCCATGATCTGTTCCTTGCGCGGCTACCACCTGGTGGCCGTCATGCCCGAGAACGTCACCGAGGAGCGGCGCCAGCTGCTGCGCCTGTACGGCGCCGAGATCGTGGAGTCCGACGGCGAGTTCGGCTCGAACGGCGCCGTCGAGAAGGCCCAGCGCCTCTCGGTCGAGAACGGCCTGTTCATGCCGTTCCAGTACGGCAACCCGGCCAACCCCCGGGCGCACTACGAGGGCACGGCCGCCGAGATCGTGCGCGACTGCCCCGAGATCGACGTCTTCGTGGCGGGGCTGGGCACCGGCGGCACGCTGATGGGGTCGGCCCAGCGCCTGAAGGAGCACCGTCCCGACGTGCAGGTGATTGCCTGCGAGCCCATGCAGGGAGACGACGTCTCGGGGCTGCGCAGCCTCGAGGACGGCTTCATCCCGCCCATCCTCGACATCACCAAGCTGGACCGGAAGCTGCTGGTGGGCAACCGGGAGTCGCTGGTCATGACGCGCCGCCTGGCCGCCGAGGAGGGCCTGTTCGTCGGCGTCAGCTCCGGCGCGGTGATCCACGTCTGCGCCAGCCTCGCCCGGCGCATGGAGCGCGGCACCGTCGTGGGCATCGTGTGCGACGGCGGCTGGAAGTACCTGTCGGCTGGCATCTGGACGGGCGAGCTCGACGAGGTGGAGCGGGAGCTCGACCGCGGCGTCTTCTGGTAGCGATGCGGCTGTCGCGCGAGCTGGCCGAACAGTTGGTGGTGCACGCCCACCGCGACCTGCCGAACGAGTGCTGCGGCATGATCGCCGGGCGGGACGGGGCGGCCACCCGGGTTTACGAGGCCGCCAATACCGAGGGCAGTCCCTTCATGTACGTGATGGACCCCCAGGAGCAGCTGCGCATCATGGACGAGATCGACGAGGCGGGCCATGACCTGGTGGCCATCTATCACTCGCACACCCGTTCGGCGGCCTACCCGTCGCGCACTGACGTGGAGCTGGCCTTTTTCCCGGGCACGCTCTACCTGATCGTGTCGCTGGCCAACCGCGACGCGCCGGAGATCCGGGCGTTCCACATCGACCGCGCCGCGCCCGCCGAGGAGGCGATCAGCGAGGAGGCCGTCGAGATCGTCGCCTGAGGCAGTGGCGCGGCGGCTCAGGCGGTGGCGGGAGCCTCCTCGGCGGCCTCGGCGGCCTCGGCGGCAGCGGGCTCCTCGTCGGCCTTCTTGCGTCGCGTGGTGCGCCGCTTGGGCTTCTCCTCCTCGGCGGCCTCGGCGGCAGCGGGCTCCTCGTCGGCCTTCTTGCGTCGCGTGGTGCGCCGCTTGGGCTTCTCCTCCTCGGCGGCCTCGGCGGGCGCCGCCGCCGTTGCGCCGCGACGTGGTACCCGCTTGCCCACCCGGGACGATGCCTTGGCCTCGGAGGGGGCTTCTGCGGCCGGCGCCGCGTCTGCCTCCGGCTCGTGGCCCGCATCCGGGGCAGGCGCCTCCGCGGCCTCGACCCCGCTCGCCTCGGCCGCGTCGTCTGCGCCGCGTCGTCTGCGCCGCCGCCGGGGCGGGGTCTCCTCGGTAGCGGTTGCGGCCGTCGCCTCCATGAGGTCCGGGTTGTCCTCTCCGGACTCGGGCGACGGACCCAGCATGATCATGTCCTCATAGGAGATGGGCTGGTCCAGCGGCGGCAGGTCGGCCGAGGGGTCGTCGTCACCGCTGGGCGTGACGACCACCTCGAACTCGTCGGTCGCCGGGGTCGCGCCGGACTCGCCGGACTCGCCGCCGCCACCACCGCGACGGCCTCGCCGCCGCCGCCGGCCCGCGCCGTCGCCGCTCTCGGCCGGCGCCTCGGCCGGGCGCGCGGGCGCGCCGTTGTCGGGCAGGCCCACGCGGTAGGTGCCGCTGCGGGGATCCTTCTCGAGTTTGAGCTCGCCCTTGGCGGCGGCCTCCTCGAGGAATTTCGAGAAGGTGGAGAAGCCCAGCTCGCTGTGGTCGAACGCCGGGGCCTTGCGGCGCATGGAGTCCTTGACCACGCTGGCAAGCGGCCACTCCTCGCCCTCACGCGCAAGCGCCTGCAGCGTGTCGCGTAGCAGGATCGGGGGGTCGGCGGTGGGGCCGCGCGCCTTGCCGCGGCCGGCCGTGGAGAGGGAGTCGTAGAAGATGAACTCGTCGCAGTTGGCGATCAGCAACTCACTGGAGGAGTCGCGGTTGCCGACACCGGTCACGCTCATCCCGAGCTCGCGGAGCTTGCCCACGAGCGGCGTGAAGTCGCTGTCGCCGCTGACGATGACGAAGTTGTCGAGGTGCTCGCGGCTGTACGCCAGCTCCATGGCGTCGACCGCAAGCTGGATGTCGGCGCGGTTCTTGGCGCCCTCGCGCGCCGAGGGCATCTCGATCAGACCCAGGCCGGCGTTCTGCAACTCGTGCCGGGCGTCGCGGTAGCGGCTCCAGTCGGCGTAGGCGCGCTTGACGATGACGCGCCCCTTGTCGGAGAGCCGGTTCAGGACCAGGTGGATATCGAAGTCGGCGCGGCCCTTGGCACCCGGCCGGGCCACGTTCTCGTAGTCGATGAGGACCGCAAGCGAGGTCTCGCCCTCTGCCACGGCGCTCCTTTCCATTCGCTCAGTGATCGCCAGCCGCGGTTGCGGGGCGGGCCGATCGTCGGACGCGTCGATGCTAACAGTCCCTTCCGGCGCCCCAACCCCGCCGAGGAGGTCGGCCCCTCAGTAGAATCCTTGTTCGCACGACGGGCACCGGATGGTGCGAAACCCCGGCGAGGACAGCGGATGACCACTCAGCAGACTTCGACCGCCGCCGACAGCGGCGCCGCCTCGGGTACCGAAACCCTGACGGTGACCGACAACCGGACGGGGGCGACGTACGAGCTGCCGATCACCGACGGGACCATCCGGGCCACCGAGCTGCGGCAGATCAGGGTCGACGAGGACGACTTCGGCCTCATGACCTATGACCCGGCCTTCATGAACACGGCCTCCTGTCGCAGCGCGGTCACGTTCCTGGACGGCGAGCGCGGCATCCTGCGCTACCGCGGCGTGCCCATCGAGCAGCTGTCCGAAAGGAGCAGCTTCGTCGAGGTGGCCTGGCTGCTGCTCACGGGCGACCTGCCCACCGCCGCCGAGCTCGAGGCGTTCACCGCCGAGCTCACCGCGGCGTCGTTCGTCGACGAATCGGTCCGTCGGATCATGCAGGCGTTCAACCACGACGCCCATCCGATGGGGATGCTCCAGTCGGCGGTCGCGGCCCTCGGCACGCTCTATCCCGAGTCGAAGGACGTCGCCGATCCGGAGGTGCGCCGTCGCCAGATCGTGCGCATCATCGGGATGATGCCCACGCTGGGCGCCTGGGCGTACCGCCACAACGCCGGGCAGCCCCTCGTGCAGCCTCGCCTCGACCTGGACTACTCGGCCAACTTCCTCACCATGATGTTCCAGGTCGGCGACGGGCCGTACGAGCCCGACCCTCGTGTCGTGCGTGCGCTGGACGTCCTCCTCATCCTCCACGGCGACCACGAGCAGAACTGCTCCACCAGCACGGTGCGGGCGGTGGGCTCGGGGCAGGCCGATCCCTACGTGGCGATCGCCTCCGGCATCGGCGCGCTCTACGGCCCGCTGCACGGCGGCGCGAACGAGGCCGTGCTGCGCATGCTGGACCGGATCGACGACAAGGCCGACATCGCCCACTTCATGGAGGGCGTGAAGGGCGGCGAGGAGCGCCTGATGGGCTTCGGCCACCGCGTCTACAAGAACTACGACCCGCGCGCCAGCATCATCAAGAAGGCCTGCGAGGACGTGTTCGAGGTGACCGGGGTCAACCCCAAGCTCGAGATTGCCCTCGAGCTCGAGCGCATCGCGCTGGAGGACGAGTACTTCGTCAAGCGGCGCCTCTACCCCAACGTCGACTTCTACTCTGGCCTCATCTACGAAGCGCTCGGCATCCCTGAGGAGATGTTCACCGTCATGTTCGCCATCGGGCGCGCGCCGGGCTGGCTGGCCCAGTGGAACGAGATGCTCGACGACAAGGAGCAGAAGATCGCCCGTCCGCGCCAGGTCTACACCGGCGCCGGCGAGCGGGACTATCTCGACGTGGGAGCCCGCTAGGTCGTCTGCGAGGCGGGGCGCTGCTCCGCAGCCGCGGCGAGACGCCGAAGCAGCCGCGTGAGCTGGGCGAGCTCGTCGTCGTCCAGGGGTTCCCAGAGGCGCTCCATGCGCTCGGTCCGCCCCGGCAACGCCTCGCGCACCAGCGTGGTGCCCTCAGGGGTGAGGTAGGCCTGCACCATGCGCCCGTCGGCGGGGTGAGGGCGCCGCTCCACCAGGCCGCCGCGTTCCAGGCCGTCCACCAGCTTGGTGACGTTGGGGCGCGTCACGCCCAGTTGGTCGCCAAGGGCATAGAGGCACGCCTGGCCGTCGGAACAGCAGTCGAGGACCGCCAACAGCGCCAGCTTGGCGTCCGACAGGCCGTACTCGGCCGCGTGGCGCTCACGCTCCCGCGCGGCCCGGTCGGCGGCGGCGAGCAGGGCGCGTGTGGCCTCGTGGGCCGGCTGGTCCCGCACCGGGGTCGTTTCCCGGTTCACCATCTCGGAACACCGTAGCAGCCGCCCGGCGCCGTGCCGGCGGCGCTCGCTACAGTAGGCCGCATGTCTGACTCCAATGATGAGCTGCGTGAGCAGCTCGACCAGATCGCCCGTGAGTTCGGCAAGGCCATCGAGCAGGCCGGCGACTTCGCCCGCCAGGCTGCCGACGACCTGGGCTGGGCGCGCGGCGGCTCCCGTACCAGCAACCGGCCACCCAGGCCAGACTCGACCCAGGCGGCGGCCGGCGCCATCCGCGAGCTCGGCAAGCTGCGTGATGAGGGGCTCATCAGCGAGTACGAGTTCGAGGCCAAGAAGGCCGAGCTCCTGCGGCGCCTCTAGTAGTGCTCCACTAGTGACCAACCCCGAGACCTGGGAGTTCTTCGTCGTGCGGCTCGAGCCGCACCTGTCGCCCGAGTGGACCCGCTACGCGCGCGAACACGCCGGCCAGGGCTGGATCCGGCTCATCCTGCTGGTCGACGCCCACAACCAGCTCAGCAACCCGCGGGTGGCCGAGAAGGTGGCGATGACCATGGCCGACCTGGCCGTCGGCGGCTCTGACGAGGCCGCCGGCTGGAACGAGCTCACCGAGAAGGCTCGGGACGAGCGCATCGACCTGGTGGCCTACCTGGTCGACGCGGCGCCGCAGATGCTCTCCGAGGAGCTCGTGCCGCTGTTCGGCCGCTCCATCGAGCCGGCTTCGGTCTTGTAGCGATCGGAGCACCCCGGCACCCCAGCGACGCCGACCGCGAGCGGGTCGCGCGGCCGGCGCTGATGGCGCTGTTGAGCGCGCTCGACGCGGGTGACGTCGCCGCGGCCGCCGAGCACCTGCGCGAGGACGCGGTCTGGCTTGGCCTCGACGGCCGCGCCGACGGGAGCGAGGCCGTGCTCGCCCGGCTCGCCAGCGTGGCCGCTCAGGCGAGCGGCTGGGACCCCGAGCCCCAGCAGTCGGGTGCGCACGGGGTGCTGCGGCCGGCAGGCGGGCGGCCCGGGGGCGCGCTGGTGGTGGAGACGCGCCGCGGTCTGATCGTGCTGGTCGCGGCGGCCTGACGCGTAGCTGAAGACGAGCAACGGGAGCCCTGGTCACGTCCGGGTGGTCTCTGCCGACGCCGCCAGACGGCGCAGCGCCCGCGGCGGGTGGAGGGCCAGGAGCGCCGCGCCGTTGCGGCGGAGCGCCATCACCGACAGCACCGCCAGGCCGCCCTTCTTGAACTCCACGTTGCCCCCTCCGATCAGGTCGGCCACCAGCCGCGACAGCCCGGGCTGATGGCCACACAGCATCACGCTGGCGGCGTTGGGGTGCTCGGCGAGCAGCTCGGCCACCCCGTCGAGGTCCATTCCCGGGCGCAGCCGGTCGTCGTGCGCCGGCTCGACGCCCAGCGCGGCGGCCACGATGTCGGCCGTCTGCGAGCAGCGCACCAGTGGGCTGGTGGCCAGCAGATCGGGGTGCAGGCCCAGGCGTGCCATGCCCTCGGCCGCGCGTCGCACGCGGTCGGCCCCCTGCCGGGTGAGCGCGCGGGGCTCATCGCGGTAGTCGGTGGCCGGCCCCGCGGCCTCGGCCACCCCGTGTCGCAGCAGCGCCAACTCCACGGGGCGACGTTACCGGCCCCGCCCAGCGCGCGCCACGCGTGCGCCGGACGGGCTGGACGGGCGCTAGTGCCCCGTCAGGGGACGTTGGCGTGTTCCGCCCGCGAAAACCCCGCGGGGCCAGGACGCAGTGTCATCGGCATGGCGGACCCCATGGCGATGACCGAGGACGCCTCATCCGCGGAGGTTTGCAGCCCGGCGGAGCGTGGCGAACGTTTCCTGAGGGGGCACTAGTCGATCAGCTCGTAGGCCGGCAGCGTGAGGAACTCCACGAAGTCCTCGGTGGCCGTGATCTGGTCGAACAGCTCGGCGGCACGGTCGAAGAAGGGACCGTGCTCGGGCAGGTTCTTCGCCTTGATCTTCTCGAGCTCCTCGGCGAGGACCGTGCGGAAGAGGTCGGCGTCGATCTCACGGCCGTCGTCCAGCACGCCGTTGGAGCTACGGATCCACTGCCACACCTGGCTGCGGCTGATCTCGGCGGTGGCGGCGTCCTCCATCAGGTTGTTGATGGGCACGCAGCCAAGGCCGTTGAGCCAGGCGCCGAGGTACTGCACGCCCACGCTGACGTTGGTGCGCAGTCCCTGCTCGGTGATGGGCCCCCGAGGGCCGAAGTCCAGCAGGTCGTCGGCGGTGATGTGCACGTCGTCCAGCTGCTTGTCCACCTGGTTGGGGCCCGGCATCACCGCGTCGAAGGCCTCGACTGCGACGTGCACCAGCCCGGGGTGGGCCACCCAGGTGCCGTCGTGGCCGTCGCCGGCCTCGCGCACCTTGTCGGCGCGCACCTTGGCGAGGGCCTCCTCGTTGGCCTCGGGGTCGTTTTTGATGGGGATCTGTGCGGCCATGCCGCCGATCGCGTGGGCGCCGCGCGCGTGGCAGGTCTTGATGGCCAGCTTGCTGTACGAGCGCAGGAAGTGCGTGGTCATCGTGACCAGAATCCGGTTGGCCAGGACGAAGTCGGGGTCGCGCTTGAACTTCTTGATGCAGCTGAAGATGTAGTCCCAGCGGCCGCAGTTGAGGCCGGCCGAGTGATCCCGCAGCTCGTAGAGGATCTCGTCCATCTCGAAGGCCGCGAGGATCGTCTCGATGAGAACGGTGGCCTTGATCGTGCCCTGCGGAATGCCGATCTCGTCCTGCGCCATGACGAAGATGTCGTTCCACAGCCGCGCCTCGAGGTGGCTCTCGAGCTTGGGCAGGTAGAAGTAGGGGCCGCTGCCGGCCTCCATCTTGGGGCGCGCGTTGTGGAACAGGTACAGCGCGAAGTCGAAGATGCCGGCCGAGACCTGCCCGCCGTCGATCAGCATGTGCTTCTCGTTGAGGTGCCACCCGCGCGGCCGCACGATGAGCGTGGCAATGTCGTCGCCCAGCGCGTAGTCCTTGCCGCCGCTGCTCAGAGTGATCGTGCCGTTGACGGCGTCGCGCAGGTTGATCTGACCCTGGATCGCGTTGGCCCAGGTGGGCGTGTTGGAGTCCTCGAAGTCGGCCATGAACATGCTGGCGCCGCTGTTGAGGGCGTTGATGATCATCTTGCGGTCGACCGGGCCGGTGATCTCGGCGCGCCGGTCCTGCAGGTCGTCGGGCACGGGCGCCACTCGCCAGCTCTTGTCCTCGCGGATCGAGGCCGTCTCGGGCAGGAAGTCGGGCGTCTCCTCGCCCGCGTCCAGCCGGCGTGCGCGCTCGGCGCGGCGGGCCAGTAGCTCCTCCCGCCGGCGGTCGAACTCGCGGTGCAGCTTGGTGACCAGCTCGAGGGCCTCGGGAGTCAGGATCTCGGCGCCCTCATCCGAGACGTCCGCGAGGATCTCGACCCCGGCGGGTGTGGTGATCGTGCTCATCTGACCTCGTGTGCCTTTCCTTTAGACCCGTTCGGTGGAAACCGCGGGATTGTACGGAAAGCAAGCAGGGCCAAGGCGCGGCAAGCCTCGGCCGCCTTCGGCCAGCGCGCGAACTCTACGCGAGCCCTCGTCCCGCCTGCAATCGGCCGTCGCCCGGCGGCTCGGGAGATGGTCGTCCCCGGCTTTGCCGACGGCTCACAGACGCCCCGGGATCTCGGCGACCAGAAGCGACGCCGCCACCACCACCGCGAGGGCGAGTGCCAGCTCGGCGCCGGCGGCGCGGCGCACCATCGCCAGCGCCCGGCGGTGCGGGCGGCGCAGGCGATCGAGCGCGGTCACCACCCGCCGGTTGCGCAGGGCCAGCAGGGCGATCGGGCACAGCAGCGCGAGCTTCACCAGGATCGTCCGCCCGTAGGAGGTCTCCCAGAGCTGGGCCGGGTCGTCCAGCTGCCCGACCGTGCGGGCGACCCCGGTGGCCACCGCCACCGCCACCGCCACGAGGGCCACCCGGGAGAAGCGCGACAGCACCGCCGTGGCGGCCGCGGCGCCCCCGTCTGGGACCTCCCGCGGCAGCCGCCATAGGGTCAGGCCCACCAGTGCCAGACCCGCGATCCATACCGAGACCGCGACCAGGTGCACGAAGTGCGCGCCGGTCGACAGCCAGGGAAGGGGCGCCTGTGAGGGGTGTCCCTGAACCGAGAGCTGCCACAGCACGGCGGCGATCGCCAGCCCGCCCACCGCGGCGCCCACCGCGCTCCCGGCCGGCGTCGGGCCCGACGGGTCCGTGTACTCACGCCGGAGCAGGAACGCGCCCAGCACGAACACGAACACCAGCAGGGCCGCGCGGACCTGCAGCAGGCTCCCGAAGCGCGTGTCGCGCAGCACGTCGCCCAGACCGGCGAGGTCCCCGGCGGCCGCGCCGACGCCCGTGCCCAGCGCGCTGGCGCTGTGGACCACCAGCAGGTACCCCTCTGCCAGCACGCCCGCGATCGCCAGCACGCCGAAGGCAATCCAGAAGACGTCGCGCCCCCAGGCGAGCCCCCGTCGCCGCCCCTCGCCCCCCGGCGCCACCCGCGAGCGCCAGGCCACCCGCCACACCAGCCAGCGGAAGGCCAGCAGGCCTGCCAGGCCCCCGATCGCGATCAGCTCGATGAAGCGCGCGCTGACGCTCCAGGGCCCGGTCTCGGACGGACCCGAGCCCGCCCCGCCGCCCGCAAGGACCGGCCCCGCCAGCTCGCCCGGGCCCACCCCGAACAGGACGACCCCGGTGATCACGTGGCTGTCGGCGCCGATCACGCGGTAGCGCACGGTGTACGTACCCTCGGGCAGCCTGGGACGCAGGGGCACCTCGATCGCGCTCGCGCCGCCGGGCACGCCCCGACCGAGAGCCGCGCCGACAGCCTCGCCGCGCTCGTCGACCACGTCGAGGTCCTCGGGCGACAGCAGCTCCACCGGCTCGCTGAAGCGCAGCGCGACGGTGTCGGGCGAGGCGGCCAGCCGGGCCTCGGCGACCGGCGTAGAGTCGATCAGCACGGCGTGGCCGGCGGCCGGCGCCGCGGTCACCAGCAGCGCCAGCAGTGCCAGGCCGGCCAGGAGTGGGCGGAGGCGGCGCACGCGGGCGGATGGTCGCGACGGCAACGGGCGCTCGCAAGGCGCACGGTGCCATCGCGTGAATCTCGCTACTGTGCCGCGCCGAACGGGAGGGGTGGATGTCCAAGCTCATGGCCGGTCGCACCGGCCTCGTCGTCGGTGTGGCCAACAAGCGCAGCATCTCGTGGGCGATTGCCCGGAAGCTCGACGCGGCGGGGGGGCGGCTGGCGCTCACCTACCAGAACGAGCGCACCGAGCGTGACGTCCGCAAGCTGGCCGCCGAGCTGGCCAACGAGGGCCCCGTGCTGCCGCTCGACGTCACCGACGACGATCAGCTGGACGCTGCGGTGGCGGCCGCGGCCGACAGCCTGGGCGGCATCGACGTGCTGGTCCACGGCGCTGCCTTCGCGCTGCCCGACGACCTCGGCGGGCGCTTCGTCGACACCGGGCGGGAGGGCTTCCGGACGGCGCTCGACATCTCGGCCTACTCGCTCACCGCGCTCGCCCGCCGCGTGGAGCCCCACATGGCCGCCCGGGGTGGCGGCTCGATCATCACCCTTACCTACATCGCCAGCCACCGGGCCGTGCCCGGCTACAACGTGATGGGCGTGGCGAAGGCGGCGCTGGAGTCCAGCGTTCGCTTCCTGGCCTGGGACCTCGGCGAGGCGGGCATCCGTGTGAACGCCATCTCGGCGGGCCCGGTCCGCACCCTTGCCGCGCGCGGGGTGCCGGGCTTCGGCGAGATGGCCGACCAGGCGGCTGAGCGCTCGCCGCTACGGCGAGCGATCACCGCCGACGAGGTGGGCGACGCGGCGCTCTATCTGGCGTCCCCGCTCTCGGCAGCCGTGACCGGCGAGACGATGTTCGTGGACGCCGGCTTCCACGCGGTGGGGATCTAGTCCCCGGGGGGCGAGCCCCCCGCCGCTGCTCCTTGACCGCGCGAAGCGCCTGATCGGCCCGCTCCAGCAGTTCCGACGCACGCCACGCGTCGCCAAGAGCCGCCGCGGCGCAGATCGACATGTTCATCACCGGGCCGGGGCGGCCCTTGCCCCCGCTCATCAGCGTGGCCCGGACGTCCTCGGGGATGGCCGTCGTGATTCGCTCGCCCTCGCGCGGCGGGCCGGGGAGGAGCTCGAGCGGCTGGCGCGGACCGACGAGGCGCTCGCGGGCGGGGCAGGGGGCACGGTGCTGTTGTGCGACGTGGACGCGCTTGGGACCGACCGGCTCGGTCACCGAGAAGTCCTCGTCCCCGGCCACCGACAGCACCCGCTGCGTGGTGGTGTTCAGGACGGGCAGCTCGCTCAGCTGGGCCAGCGCGCCCTCGAGGCGGGCTGCGGCGGCCGGGGGCAGGCCGGGGATCGCCTCTCGGGGAGCCCGCTTGGCCGCCGACGTCCGGAGGGACCCATGGCCACGCCCATCGGCATCCCGGCGGTGCGCATGAGCCGGCGGCAGGGGCGGATCAGGGTGGGCGCGCTCTCCGACACCCACGTGGGCGACATGCTGCCGCGGCTGCCGGAGGAGGTGCTCGAGCTGCTGGACGGGGCCGACCTGATCCTGCACGCCGGCGACCTGACCGAGCCGGCCACGCTCCAGCCGCTGCGCGCTATCGCGCCGGTGGTGGCCGTGCAGGGCAACCACGATCAGAAGGCAGGCGTCGAACTGCCCCGGACGGCGGTGGTGACGATCGGCAACCTTCGCATAGGGCTCATCCACGGCCACCGGCAACGGGCGCTCGAGGCCCCCGCGGCTGTCCTCTCACTGGCCACGCGCCGCGTGCAGCTGCTGGGCCTGCTGCGTTGGCTGCGGCGCCGCCTGGGAGACGTGGACGTGGTGGTGTTCGGCCACCTCCACATGGCCCTGGCGCGCGAGCTGGACGGGGTGCTGTTCTTCAGCCCCGGCGCGGTCTATCAGCCCGAGGTCGACCCCACCATCGCCTGGGACGGCCTCGCGGGGCGCGCCGCGCGACGCTTCCGCGACGCGATTCCGCACGAGGATCTGATGCCCAGCGTGGGCATGCTCGAGATCTCGGCCGCGGGCGTCCACCCCCGAGTCCTGCGCCTGCGCGGCCCGATCCGCCCACCGGTGCCAGACGCGGGCCGCTGGCATCGTGGCGCGTCATGACCACGGCCTCCGCTGCCGGGCCCCGCGCTGCTCATGACGCGACCCGCGGCCCAGCGCGCCGCCGCGGGTGATGGTGTCGCGCGCGGCGCCGGCCGCGGCTCGCGGGCCTCATTCCGGCGGCAGCCTCCGCCGTCGCCCGATGATGAAGATGCCGCCGATCAGCAGCAGCACGCCAATGATCGCGCCCCAGGGCAGGTCGTTGACGTCGGCCCCCGCGACCAGGGCGACCACGACCACGACCACCACGACCGCCAGGGCGACGCCGGCGACCCGCGTGGCGGCCAGCTGGCCCCCGCTGGTGCGGTACTGGGGGAAAGGGGGCTCCTCAGGCTCGGGAGCGGGCGCCCGCGGGCGGCGCCGGTCGGGGTGCCCTGGCGGCTCATCCACGACACGACTGTTGCAGAACTGGCCGGTGGAGTGGAGCCGTTTGGGGGTAGCCCCCGGCTCGGGCCGGGGGCCTATGCATGACTCACGCCTCGCCCGTCGATGGCGGCCGCCCGCAGCGAGGCCGTGCGGGCCGTGATTGGCTGGCCGGGAGTCGAACGGTTGCTCCTACCCTCGATTACACGGAGTCTTGCCGAGTCGGTTTCGTACCCCGTGACGCCCGGAGGGCTGGGCGCGGGCATTGCGCTGCCGTCCGGCGCGGCACGTGGCGCTATCGTGGGCCCGTGGCCGAGCACGCCGACGGGCTCACCGACCTCGTCACGCGCGCCCACATCGGGCGGCGCCTGCACCTCACCCGCGCCGGTGTGGCCCGCGCGCTGGCCGAGCCGGGCTTCCCCGCGCCGGCGGGCCGGGTGGGCGCCTCGGTGGTGTGGGGCTGGGCTGAGGTGCGCCGTTGGGCCGAGGCGGCGGCCGGCCAGCCCGGCGGGCCCACCGAAGAGGCGCTGCACGTGGCCGGCATCCGCGACCACTTCCGCGAGGCCGGCTTCCGGTTGAAGATCATCCCCCACCCGGACGGAGGCTGGCAGGCGCTGCGCGTGGCGGTCGGGCGGCCGTCCACCACCGGCCAGCCGTTCCGCGGCGACACGCAGGTCGAGGCGGCCGAGGCCGCGCTCGACTGGCTGCGCCAGCACAACTAGTGCCCTGGGTCAGAAGTTCGTCGCATGTTTCGCGCGCGAATCCCGAGCGAGGCAAGGACGCAGGGAGGCCCGATATCGGGTACGTCGGGCCGACCGAGGACACCGCATGGCGACGGGATGCAGCGGCGAAACTGCCCATTAATTGCTGACTCGGCCCACCTGCGAGCGCCCTCAGCAGGCGACGCTCGATGACGACGCCTGACGCGCCCCTCAGCACCCGGGCCCGGGACGACGTCTACCACGAGCTCATGCGCATCGCCCGCGGGCTCGACGAGCCGCCTGCCGCGGAGGCGCTCATCCGGCGCCTGGAGCGGCTGACGGCGGAGCAGCGGGCCGAGGTCGAGAGGATGATGGACGAGCTGTCGGGGCGGTGACATCTCTCGCCGACCAACACGACTAGCCTGCCTCCGTTGCCTGGCATCCAAACGACGAATACCCGGACGACGCCTTGACCAACGACGAGGTTGCTCCGGGGCAGTTCGTCGTCACCGTCCTCACGGAAACTGAAGACGACGAGATGGTCGCGATTCGGGAGCCTGAGGTCTGTCGCAGCTGGGAGGAAGTTCAGGAGGCCGCCCGGAGGCTCTCTCGTGAACTCGGTGATGGCCAGAGCCTCGTCTTCGACAGAAAACGCGCCGACGGTCGCTGGGATCAGGCGGTCGACCAGTTGCCACGGGGCTGGGGCCCGGAGGGCGGGTCGACCTGACCCTCCTGACCGAGGCGCAGCGGACGGAGGTCGAGCGGGTGATGGACGAGGCGGCGGGGCGGTGAGCACGCCCCAGCTGAGGGCGCTCACGGCTCTACGTCTGTGGACCCTCGATGGAGCACTTCAAAGTGAGCGAGGACGAGCTGCTCTTCTCCGACGTCAGGGTGGCCGCCGAGGTTCGGCAGGGGGTGCGAAGGGATGGGCAACCCCCTGTTCTTGAGTAGTCCGGCGATACGATGAACGGCTGCGCCCAAAGATGGAAGAGGCCGCCGTGAGCGACGCAGCCCCAGAGATGGATGCTTTGAAGTCCCGCCTCGCAACCACCTGGAACTCCGGCGACTATGGCGCTGTCGCTTCGTATGTCCAGTCGAGCGCCGAAGAGTTCCTCGCACGCTTCTCCATTGAGGAAGGAATGCGCGTGCTCGATGTGGCGTGCGGGTCCGGCCAAGCGGCGTTGCCGGCGGCCCGGGCAGGTGCCCATGTGACGGGGGTCGATATTGCGCCGCAATCGCTCGAGCAGGCACGCGCGCGAGCCAAGGCCGAGGGCCTCCGAATTCAGTTCGATGAAGGGGATGCTGAACTGTTGGCCTACGAGGATGCCTCCTTCGACCTCGTGATCAGCCTCATCGGCGCCATGTTCGCACCACGGCCGGAGCGGGTCGCAGCGGAGCTTGTGCGGGTCTGCCGGCCCGGGGGCCGGATCGTCATGGCCAACTGGACGCCCGAGGGTTTCATCGGTCTGTTCCTCAAGAGCGTGGCGCGGCACGTTCCGCCTCCACCGCTCATGCCCTCGCCGCTCAAGTGGGGCGAGGAAGCCGTCGTGCGCGAGCGGCTCTCCGATGGGATCGCGGATCTGCGACTGACAAGGCGGATCTACCCCTTTCGGTACCCCTTTGATCCCCCGGCGGTTGTTGAGCACTACCTCAAGCACTATGGCCCGACCGAGCGCGCATACGCTGCTCTCGACCCCAGCGGGCAGGAAGCGCTGCGCGCGGATCTGGAGAAACTGTGGACGACGCACAACCGCGCCACCGACGCCACGACATACGTCGAGGCCGAGATCCTCGAGGTCGTGGCGACCCGACAATGAGCTGACTTGGCATCGCCTCGCGACCGCCTCAGCACCCGACTCTCGGACCCCGACTCCTCCTCCGCGCGAAGGGGTACCGGGGTCGCGGTAGGGAGCGAATTTCAAGCACGACGACTGCATCGGCGTCTGTACCGGCGGACTCACGACGCGATAGCTGGCGCGTCCTGAGATCCGGGGCATCGAGGGCGCGGCCGCGGCTCATGTCGCCCCGGGGGCCCGCTACCTTCGAGCTATTCGAGAGAGCCAGCCTCAGGGGTGAGAGGGGTTCCAATGAGTGAAAAGGTTCTGGCCAAGCTGACCGTCGAGGACTTCGACCGATTCTGGGAGGTCTTTCGGACCCGCGGCGCTGAGCAGCGCGCGGCGTTCGGCTCGCGCGGCTCAACGGTCTTCCGCAACCGGGACAAAGAGAACGAAGTCTGGATCATCTTCGACTGGGAGCCGGCAGCGCTTCAGGACTTCCTGAAGGACAGTACGAGCCAAGAGATCATGCGCTCCGCTGGCGTCCTCGGTGCGCCCGAGTCCCAGGTCGTGGAGGAGGTGGGGCAGCACCTCGCCTGACCCCTGGGCTGCTTGTGGACCTGACAGCCGCCGCGAGAACCGGTGCGAGCAGGTCGAGCCCCGGTCGGCGGTTCACGACCCGTCCTCCCGGCCCGGGTCATCGGCGAGGCCCTCCGGCGAGCCGGGGTGGCGGCGGGAAGCGGCGGTCAGGGCGCGACCCACCGGGGGGTGGGGGGGTACGGGTGCCTGCGCGGGGGCGGGGGTGCGTTGTTATGGGTTCCCTACCCGTCACCAACGCGAGGGGTCCAGAACCCTCGCGCGGGCGGGCCGCCGGAGCCCGTTTCCCCCACCGTCCCGGCGCCCCCCCACTGCGCCCAGATGCATTGAATTGCGTTTCGGGCGTCACCCATGCACCGGCCCAGCCAAGAGAAAAGCCCCGCGTTGTTAGCAGGGCTCTCACAGCGGGAGTGACGAGAGTTGAACCCGCGACCTCCGGATTGACAGTCCCATCAGGGCCTCTGCAGCGAACTGGGCGAGGCTGAAGAAGACCGCAGCCATGCGGGTTCTTGACTGGAGCGAACTGAGCCCAGATGCAGGGGGCGGAGGCAAGCCCGTACGCGCACGGTACGCGCAGGTGCCCTCAGCCGGCCTCATCCGCAGCTCAGGACCTCCGAGCAGGAGAGATGGACCCGACGCGACCCTCAGCTTGGAAGGCCCGAGGCGGCGTAGAGCGCGATTGTGCCTAGAACGCCCAGATCGTGGCGGCCAGGCCGTTCGTCGATCGCTGGGCGCTTGGGCCGCGCTGGGCCGGATCGGGCCGCGCTGCGAACCGGCCACTCCGTGGTCGTTAGGCTCGTGCGGCAGGGAGCCGCAGCGTGCGACGGGGGGGCGTGGAGATGGTCTGGGCGATTCTCGCACCCCGCCGAGTGCTGTCGATTCTGGGTCTGGGCCTCCTACTGATCGTCGCAGCCTGCTCGCCCGGTGAGCGGGACGAGTCGGTGCAGACCGACCGGTGGATGCAGGAACTGTTCAGCGAAAGACCCGAGACGAGGCTCTCCGCGGTCCTCATGCCAGGCACGCACGACTCTGGAGCGGTCGACATCCGGGTGAGCGAGCCGTGCTCCGATGTGTGGATCGAGGGCACGGACGTGCAGATCCTGGAGGCGGCCGAAGCGGAGCCCTGCCGGGCGGCCGAAATAGCCAAGGCGCAGAATCTCTCGCTGGGCAAGCAGCTCCGCGCCGGGATCCGGTACCTGGACCTGCGCGTGGGAACCGCCGAGATCGGCGGCACCGATCGGCTCGTCATCCACC
>JAUVPZ010000046.1 GCA_030598395.1 Miltoncostaeaceae bacterium
AGGCCGCCGGTGGCGAGCACGGCACCGGCGACGCCGGCGGCGAGCACGGATGGGATCCGCATGTGAAACCTCCTTGTGGCTTGGGGGTCGGTGCCGAGCCTAACCCCCTGCCCGCCTGGCTAAGCCCCGGCCCGGTCGTGGTGGTGCCCGTGGGCGCCGTCAGCCGACCCTGCGGCCCACCGGGGGGTAGGAGGGGGTGCCCCGCCTCGCAAAGGGGCGGGGGTGCGAGATATGGGTACCCTCCGTGACGCGTTCGCGAAGGGTCTCAGAACCTCGCGCGGGACGACCGTTACCCGGTGAACCAGTGTCAATCCCAGTGGCAATCGGGCCGACAATGCCGCTCGATGTCGCCACTTGCCTGCTCACGAGGAGGCCACCGCTCTCCAAGAAAGCCCCGTAATTACGGGGCTTTGAACAGGTAGCGCGTGCGGGATTTGAACCCGCGTTACCGCCGTGAGAGGGCGGCGTCCTAGGCCCCTAGACGAACGCGCCATATCGGTTCGCCGGCTTCGTGGCCGGCAGCTGGGGGAGGAGGATTCGAACCCCCGCTACCGGGGCCAGAACCCGGCGTCCTACCGCTAGACGATCCCCCAAGACGGGAGCGGCGATGCTACCACAGGCCCCCACGGTCTCAGCTGAACCTCAGGCCACCGAGGCTTCCCAGTCGGCGTACAGATCGGCATAGTGGCCGCCCGCACGAATCAGGTCGTCGTGGGTGCCCTGCTCCACGATGCGGCCGCCGTCGACCACCGCGATGCGGTCGGCGTTCCGGATGGTCGACAGGCGGTGGGCGATCACCACGGCGGTGCGGCCGGCCAGCAGAGTGTGCATCGCCTCCTCGATGAGCCCCTCGGAGCGCAGGTCCACCGACGAGGTGGCCTCGTCCAGGATCAGCAGGCGCGGCTGGGCGACCAGGGCGCGGACCAACGCGACCAGCTGGCGCTGGCCGGACGACAGCCTGGCGCCGCCCTCGCCGACCTCGGTGTCGAAGCCCTGTGGCAGCGCCTCGATCATCTCGAGCGCCCCCACGGCGTCGCACGCCGCCCGCACCTCGGCCTCGGTGGCCTCGGGCCGACCGAAGGCCAGGTTCTCGGCCATGGTGCCGGCGAACAGGTGCCCCTCCTGCGGCACGATGGCCAGCTGCGCGCGCAGGCTGTCGCGGGTGATCTCGCGCAGGTCGTGGCCGTCGATGCGCACATCGCCGGCGTCGGGGTCGTAGAAGCGCGCGATGAGCTTGGCCAGCGTCGACTTGCCCGCACCGGTCGGGCCCACCAGCGCGAGCGTCTCGCCCGGCAGCACGTGCAGGTCCACGTTGTGCAGCACCTCCTCGTCGGCGTACCCGAAGCTGAGGCCGCGCAGCTCCACCTCGCCGGCGATGGGCGGCAGTGGCACCGCGCCCGGCGCGTCGTCCAGCTGCGGCTCGGTCTCCAGCACCCCGAAGATCTTCTCCAGGGCGGCCATGGCCGCCTGGAACGTGTCGTACAGCTGCGAGAGCTGTTGGATGGGGTCGAAGAAGCTGGAGAGGTAGCCGAAGAAGGCGATCATCACGCCCACGGTCATGTCGGCGTTCAGCACCCGGGTGGCCCCGAAGTACAGGATGATGGCGGTGCCGACGCCCGACAGCGCCTCGACGCTCGGGAAGTAGGCGCTCGACAGCCGCACCGACGCCATGTGGGTGCGGCGGTAGTCCTGGTTGACGGCCCGGAAGGCGACGGCGGCCTCGTCCTGGCGCCCGAAGCTCTGCACCACGCGCATGCCTGAGAGGTTCTCCTGGAGCGAGGCGAGCACGTCGGCCACGCGCTCCCGCGTGCGGCGGTACAGCTTGGCGGAGACCGTACGGAAGACCGCCGTCCCGATCGCCAGCGGCGGGAAGATCAGGAACGCCATCAGCGCCAGCTGCGCGTCGTACGCGAACAGGATGGCCACCACCCCCACCAGCGTGAGGCCGTTGATGACCAGGGAGGTCACCCCCTCGGTGACCAGCTGGTTCAGCGCCTCGATGTCGCTGGTGAGGCGGCTGACGGTGCGCCCGGTGGGGGTGCGCTCGTGATAGCCCAGCTGCAGGCGCATCAGGTGGCGGAAGGTGTCGGTGCGTAGATCAAGCAGCACGCGCTGGCCCACCCAGCTCGATAGGTAGGTCTGGTAGCTGCCGGCGGCCCACCCCACGGCGCCGACAGCGACGAACGCTGCGACCACCACGACGAGCACCATCCTGTCGCCGGCGCGGATGCCGTCGTCGATGCCCACCTGCGCGAGTGCCGGCACCGCGAGCACGGCGGCGGTGACGACCAGCATCAGCACGACCGTCATGACCGTGCGGCCGAGGTACGGTCGGAAGTAGGGGGCCAGCTTGCGGAGCTTGCGACTGGGCGGCGGGCCGGCGGTGGTCTCGCGGCCGCCCGGCGGTGAGGCCACGGTCACGACTCGCGCCCCACCAGTTCCGAGCGCGCCAGGCCGGCGTCGTGGATCTCGCGGTACAGCTCGCTCGACGCGAACAGCTCGGCGTGCGTCCCGCGCGCGGCCACGCGGCCCTCCTCCAGCACCACCAGCTCGTCGGCGAGGGCGAGGGTGGAAAGACGGTGCGCGATGACCAGCGTGGTGCGGCCGCGCATCACGGCCGCCAGCGCCGCGTGGATCTCGCGCTCGGTCGAGGCGTCCACCGACGCGGTGGCCTCGTCGAGGATCAGCACCCGGGGATCGGCCAGGATCGCGCGCGCGATGGCGACGCGCTGTCGCTGACCGCCCGAGAGCGTGAATCCGCGCTCGCCGATCACCGTGTCGAAGCCGTTCGGCAGGGCGTCGATGAAGCCCTCCGCACGGGCCATGCGCGCGGCGCGGCGCACGGCCTGCTCGTCCGCGTCGGGCCTTCCGAAGGCGATGTTGTCGCGCACGCTCGCCGAGAACAGGAAGGGCTCCTGGGTGACGGCTGCGACCTCGCGGCGAAGCGGATCGAGCTGGAGGCCGCGGACGTCAGCGCCGTCCAGCAGCACCCGACCGGCCGTCGGGTCGTAGAAGCGCGGGATCAGCTGGGTGAGCGACGTCTTGCCCGACGCGGTGCGACCGATGAGCGCCACGGTGCGGCCGGCCGGGACGTCCAGGTCCACGCCCCGAAGCAGCTCCGGTGAGCCGTCGTATGCGAACCAGACGTTCTCGAAGGTGATTCGGCCGCCGCCGGCGGGGACGGGGTGTGCGCCCTCGACCTCGGCAATCTCGGGCTGCGCGTCGAGCACCTCGAAGATGCGGGTGCCGCCGGCGATCGCCCGCTGCGCGTTTCCGACCAGGATGCCCAGCGACCGGAAGGGCGCCATGAGCATCGTGAGGTAGAGGTAGAACTGGACGAACGCACCCAGCGTCAGGCGGCCGTCGATCGTCTGGAGCCCGCCCACCAGCAGGACCATCGCCAGGCCCGCCACAGGCACGAAGGCCATCGCGGGCTGGTAGCGGGCGCGCAGGCGCGCGGCGTCGATGTTGCGGTCGAACGCCCGGCGGGCGGTGTCGCCGAACGCCGCGCTGCGCTCGTCCTCGCGGCCGAACGCCTTGACGACGCGGATGCCCACCGCGCTCTCCTCGGCCATCTGCGCCACCTCGCCGGCACGCTGCTGAACGTCCAGCAGCACCGGGCTGCTGCGTCGCGTGTAGACCCACGCGATGGCCAGCAGCGCCGGGCCCATGGCCAGCGACAGCAGCGCCAGCTGCCAGTCGATCAGCAGCATGAGGCCCGTCACCAGCACCAGGGTGAACGCCTGCGTGAACAGGAACACCAGGCCGTAGCCCAGAAAGAAGCGGACCGTGGTGAGGTCGTTCGACGCCCGTGACATCAGCTGTCCCACCGACATGCGGTCGAAGTACGAGAGCGAGAGTCGCTGCAGGTGCGCGAACAGGCGGGCGCGCAGATCCACCTCCACGCTGAGGCTCACGCCGCCCGCCAGGACCCGGCGCACCGCCGTCAGCACGGACCGCACGAGGACGAGGAGGAGCGTGGCGCCCACGATCGGCCACAGCAGGTCCCGGCGTCCCTCCTGGAGCACCTCGTCGATCACCAGCCGCGTCAGGTATGGCAAGGTGAGGGCTGCGGCCATCAGCCCCACCGCCGAGAGTGCGGCGAGGATCACCTGCGTCCGGTACGGACGTAGGAAGGTGGTCAGGCGGAGAAGGACGGCCAAGGTAGTTCACTGGTGAACGATAGGGAAGCGGGAAACGGCGCTCAAGCGGCGGCCCCCGTCGTCGAGCCGGCCCAGTCGCCGGTCGGCGACGGGGGGCCCTCGCTGGCCGTGCCGAACGTGAGCGTGGGCGACGACCCGGCGGCGCTCGCCGTGCTGCAGGAAGCGGTGCGCTTCGGCGGCGCGCGGCTGCTCGACCTGCACTCCGACGCCGACCACGGCCGCAGCGTGCTGACCCTGGTGGCCGAGCCCCTCTCGCTCCAGGACGCCCTGGTTGAGGTGGCCGGCGCCTGCGTCGACCTGGTCGACCTTCGTCGTCACCGGGGCGTGCACCCGCGGGTCGGGGCGCTCGACGTCGTGCCGATCGTGGCGCTCGAGCCCAGCGACCTCCCCCTGGCCTCTGAGATCGCCACCGGCCTCGCGCAGCGACTTGGCGACGAGCTCAACCTGCCCGTGTTCCTGTATGGCGAGGTCGCAACCGACGCCGAGCGCGACCGGCCGCACCACTTCCGGGCGGGCGGGCTGCCGGCTCTCGAGCGAGCGCTCGAGGGCGGCGATCTGGTGCCCGATGCCGGGCCGCCGCGCCTGCACCCCACGGCCGGCGCCGCGCTGGTGGGGGTGCGCACCCCGCTGATCGCGTGGAACGTCTGGCTGCCCGACGCCACGCTCGACCAGGCCCGCGCGATCGCCGCCAGGGTGCGCGAGGCCGGCGGCGGCCTGCCCGAGGTTCGCGCGCTGGGCCTCTACCTGCCCGAGGCCGGCGCGGCCCAGGTGTCGATGAACCTGGAGGACTACCGTCAGACCTCGCCCTCGGCCGCGGTGGCGGCGGTGCGGCGCGAGGCCGAGCGCCTGGGCGTGGAGGTCGGCGACAGCGAGTTGATCGGCCTCATCCCGAAGGCGGCGCTGGCGGGAGCGTCACCGTCGGCGCTCGGGCTGCGCGGCTTCCACGCCGGGCAGGTGGTCGAGTCGAGGCTGGCCGGGGAGGCGCGCTGATGGCCAGGAAGCGCAAGCGCCGCAAGGGCGCCGGGCCGCAGCCCGCGCCGCATCGCAGGACCCACGAGGACCGCGCGCGCGCGCCGGCCGCAGAGCGGCGCAAGGGCGAGCCCGCCCTGCCCTCCTTCAACGGCGTGCTGATCCGGTCGGTCATCGTGGCCGTGCTGTTCTACCCGTACCTGATCTTCATCGCCGGCCAGCCCTCCCAGACCGCGCTGCTCGTCGCCGCCATCGCGTTCGTGGTGATGATTCCGCTCGGGATGGCGTTCGACCGCGTCCGCTACCGCATGCAGATGAAGCGCTGGCGTCAGAAGCGGGAGGAAGGGGACGAGTGAGCCGCGGTCCCACCGCGCCGCGGGGAACGCGTGACGTGCTGCCCGAGGAGGCCCTGGCGCGCCTGCACGTGATCGACGTCGCCCGCGGGACCTTTGCGGCGTACGGCTACGGGCAGATCGTGACGCCCACGTTCGAGGACACGGAG
This sequence comes from Miltoncostaeaceae bacterium, assembly GCA_030598395.1. Lineage (GTDB taxonomy): Bacteria > Actinomycetota > Thermoleophilia > Miltoncostaeales > Miltoncostaeaceae > JAUVPZ01. The sequence goes on from JAUVPZ010000046.1 coordinate 5,635, forward strand.
GTGTTCGTGCGCGGCGTCGGCACGTCCACCGACATCGTTCGCAAGGAGATGTACACGTTCGACGACGCGGGCGGGCGAAGCCTCACGCTGCGCCCCGAGGGGACGGCGCCGGTGGCACGCGCGTTCGTGGAGCACGGGATGCACAAGCGCCAGCTCCCCGTGAAGCTCTGGTACCTGGCGCCGATGTTCCGCTACGAGGCGCCCCAGGCCGGCCGCTACCGCGAGCATCATCAGCTCGGAGCCGAGGCGCTGGGATCGGACGACCCGCTGCTGGACGTCGAGGCCATCGCGCTGCTGGCCGAGGTGTACCGCCGCCTCGACGTGCCTGGCGTGCGCCTGTCGGTGGGCGACATGGGCGACGCGGCCAGCCGCGACCCCTATCGAGCCGAGCTCTTCGCCTATCTCCGGGCGCATGAGGGCGACCTACCGCCGGAGGCGCGCGAGCGCATGCGCGACAACCCGCTGCGCCTGTTCGACGCCGCCGACGAGGCGACTCGGGCGGTCATGCACGAGGCGCCGCGCCTGCTGGATCGCCTCTCGGACGCCGCGGCAGAGCACCGTCGCGAGGTGCTGGCCGGCCTGGATGCGCTCGACATCGCCTACGAGGAAGACGGGGCGCTGGTGCGCGGCCTCGACTACTACACGAACACCGTCTTCGAGTTCACCTGCGACCGCCTCGGGGCGCAGAGCGGCATCGGCGGCGGGGGGCGCTACGACGGGCTGGTCGAGGAGCTGGGCGGCCCGCCCACGCCCGGGGTTGGCTTCGGGACCGGCATCGAGCGGATCACGCTGGCGCTCGGCGACATCGGCGACGGGGCGTCGCTGGACTGCTACGTGGCCATCCCCGACCCGGCGCTGCGCGACCGGCTGCTGCCGGTGCTGGGCCGGTTGCGCTCAGCGGGGCTGTCGTGCGACGCCGGCTGGGGCGCGCGCAGCCTGAAGTCCATGATGCGCCAGGCGGCGGCGCGCGGCGCGCGGCACACCGTGATCATCGGCCCGCGCGAGGCCGCCGACGGGGTGGCCACGGTGCGCGACATGCGAAGCGGCGACCAGGCGCAGGTGCCGATCGAGGACCTGGGCCGGGAGCTGGCGTGATCGGCGCGGAGCGCTTTCGCAGCCACACCTGCGCGGGCGCGGCCGAGGAGCCCGGCGAGCAGGTGCGCGTTGCCGGCTGGGTGCATCGCTGGCGCGACCACGGCGGCGTGGTCTTCATCGACCTGCGCGACCGCAGCGGGATCCTGCAACTGGTGTTCCATCCCGAGGAGTCTCCCGAGGCCCACGCGGTCGGGCGGCGATTGCGGGCCGAGGACGTCGTCTCGGCGCAGGGCGCGTTGCGCGACCGCTCGCCCGACACCGTCAACCCGCGCATCCCGACCGGGCGCGTGGAGCTGCAGGTCGAGGAGGTCGAGCGCCTGGCCGAGGCCGACGCCCTGCCCTTCCCGGTGGAGGATGAGGCGGTCGAGGTGGGCGAGGAGCTGCGCCTCACCTACCGCTACCTCGACATGCGCCGGCCAGAACGGCTGCGGGCGCTCGAGCTACGGGGTGCGGTGACCCGCGCAATTCGCGACGTGCTCGACGACGAGGGCTTCCTCGAGGTCGAGACGCCCGTGCTCACCCGCTCCACGCCCGAGGGCGCCCGCGACTTCCTGGTGCCCAGCCGGCTGCAGCCGGGCTCGTTCTACGCGCTGCCACAGAGCCCGCAGCTGTTCAAGCAGGTGCTGATGGTGGGCGGCCTCGAGCGCTACTACCAGATCGTGCGCTGCTTCCGCGACGAGGACCTGCGGGCGGACCGCCAGCCGGAGTTCACCCAGGTCGACATCGAGGCCTCGTTCGTGGAGCCCGAGGACATCCAGGCGCTGGTCGAGCGCCTGTTGACAGCGGCGTTCGCGGCGGCGGGGCTCGAGCTGGCCACGCCTTTTCTCCGCATCCCCCATGCGGACGCCGTGCGCCGGTACGGCACCGACCGCCCCGACCTGCGGACCGGCATGGAGATCCAGGACTGGACGGACGCCGCCGCGGCGTCGGGGTTCGGCGTGCTGGAGAAGGTCGTCGCGGGCGGGGGTGTGGTGCGCGGCGTCGTGGTCCCGGGCGCCGGCGCCGGCCTGTCGCGCAAGGACGGCGACGATCTGGTGGTCGAGGCCCAGGAGCTTGGCGCCGGCGGCCTGGTCTGGGCCATCGTGGAGGACGACGGATCGCTTCGGTCGCCGGTCGCGCGGTTCCTCGATGGTCTGGTTGACGCGTTCGGCGCCGCGCCGGGCGACCTGATCGCCCTGGTAGCGGACGCCGAGGGAGCGGCCCAGCCGGTGCTGGGAGCGCTGCGCGAGCGCTACGCGACGCGCTACGGGCTGCTTGCCGAGGGCGCGTGGGCGCCGGTTTGGGTCGTGGACTTCCCGCTCGTCGCGTGGAACGAGGACGAGAAGCGCTGGGACCCCACACACCACCCGTTCACGGCGCCCCGGCCGGAGGACCTGCCGCGTCTCGACGATCAGCCCGGCTCCGTGCGCTCGCTGGCCTACGATGTGGTGCTGAACGGGGTCGAGGTGGGCGGTGGCAGCATCCGCATCCACGATCGCGACCTGCAGCGCAGGGCCTTTGAGGTGATCGGCATCGGCGCCGAGGAGGCGGAGGCGAAGTTCGGCTTCCTGCTGCGCGCCCTGCGCATGGGCGCGCCGCCCCACGGGGGGATCGCGCTGGGTCTGGACCGGCTGGTCATGCTGCTTGCCGGCGAGCGGTCGATCCGCGACGTCATCGCCTTCCCGAAGACGGCCACCGGCGCCGACCCGCTTACCGAGGCGCCGGCTCCCGTGGACGCTACCCAGCTGCGCGAGCTGGGCCTGCGCTCCGTCGCGCCGCCACGGTCCTGACAGCGCCGTTCGGCTACGACCCGGCCAGGACCTGACGGTTGCCCGCGCGAGCCAGCCGCCGCAGCGGCGGCTCGACGGTGATCGTCACCGTGTAAACGGCGGGCTGGTCGCCATTGGCCACCACCAGCTCGCACTGCCCGGGGCCCGCGGCGGCCAGGCGCAGCACCACCAGGTCGTCGGCTCCGTCCTCGCCAACCGCGGGGGGCGCGCCCGCGCACCGAAGGCCGGCGCGCGCCGTGGCCGGGCCGTCGACGCCGCGCAGGTCGATCACCGCCTCGATGCGCCGTCGCGCGCTGCGCAGCTCGAAGACGACGGCCCGCGTCTCGCCCTCGCGCAGCACGCCGCGCCGGACGATGCGCCGGCCTGCGGCCGGCGACGGGCTCGCGCCCCCGGGAGCCTCCGCCCGCGGCGGCACGCCCGGCACGCCCGTGATGTCCTCGTTGATGGCCGACCGGATGCGCGGGCCCGGCGGTCGAAGCCACGGGATCGTGTACGGGGCGCGGACGTTGAGCTGTACGTAGTCCTCGGCGAACACCTCGCCCACTGCGCGCGTCCACCCCAGCGAGTAGCCCATGGCGGCCTGGCCGGCGCGGACCCGCTCCGTCATGCGGCGCGCCACCCACCAGCGCCACGTGCCGTTGGGCTCCGGAGCCGCGCGGGTGCCGCCGCGGAAGGCGTCGACGTGGTGGCCGTACTCGTGCAGCAGAACGTGGCGGATCTCGTCCTCGTCGCCGGGGGGTACCGTGATGACCCCCCTCCGTGGGCTGGCGATGCGGTAACAGCCGCTGCTGTCCACTGCGCCGCACCCGCGCGCGACCTCCGCCCAGGGCACCACCCGTACCAGCACGCGCCGGATCTCCGGACCGTGCACGGCGTCGCGCAGCACGCGCGCGTAGTGACGCACGTCGGCGGTGGGATCCTGCATGTCGAAGCGCATGGGGCGACCGTCGAGATCGCGGACGACGGTCTCGGCGCCGGCGGCCGGGAGGGCGGCAACTCCGAGGCCTGCAAGGATCGCCGCCGTGGCGATTGGACGGATCACGCGGCTCACAATAGGCCACGCGTCCGCAGGAGTGTTCTCCCGGGGTCCCGACCTGGCGCCGACGTCAGCGGCCGAACAGCTGACGGGCGTCCTGCCGCAGATGCTCGCCCAGCCGCGCCTGCGCCTCCGCGCGGGCCCCGCCGGGCCAGCTCACCTCCAGCGCGCCGCGCTCCTCCAGCTCGCCCAGGGCGCCCATCACACCCCGCACTCCTCCGCGACCCCCTCCCGCCTCGAGCTCGGCCGCGAGCTCGTCGACCGAGAGGGTGAGCTCCCCGTCGGCCGGAGCTCCCTCGTCGAGCCAGCGCAGCACGAGCAGCATCTCGAGGCGGTCGGCGAGGCCGGCGTGCGCCATGTGCCCAATTGTGACGCGTCCTCGACCGGGACGCGCGATCAGGCGCCTCGGCGTCGGGGCGGGCGCGTAGCTGGGGGTTGGATCGGCACGATCATCGTGGTGGTGTGGGCGCGTTATCCACAGGTTGGCGCCTCGACGCCGAGAAGGAAGGAGTCTGGACGCATTGCCCAGGCTCGGCGCCGCCGGGCGGGTGAGGGCGTCAACTTGGGGCCGCGGCCTGCCGACCAAGGCAGGTACCGGCTACTATGGAAGGTGCCCTGCCGTGCGCGCCACCGGCGCGAAGCCTGAGCCAACACCAACGACTAGGGCCGCGGCGTTCGGAGCGCGCGGTTGCCGCCCGCTCCTCCCGCAGCCCACCTGCTTCGGCAGGTTCAGCTACCAACCCGGAGCGGCATGGCGGGGCTCATGACCGCGCCGGGCGCGCGCCGTCGCGCGCTGGTCGGCGTCGCCGCGGTGGCTGCTGCCCTGGCGCTGGCCGCCGGCTGCGCCGGTGACCGCGAGGACGAAGCCGCGCCGGTCGCGCCTGAGCTTCCGTCAGTGCCCATCGCAGCGCCCGGCGAGGTGGTGCGCGCCGGCCCGGACACGCCGGCGGCCGTGCAGCGCGCGCTCGCGGGAAGCAGGGTGATCGTGGTCGCCTTCCTCCTGCGCGGCGTCGCGGACGACGACAGCGTGGGGGCCTCGCTGCGCGAGGTGCGCCGGACCGGCGCGGCGCGGCGCGGGGTTGTGTTCTTCACCTACACGATCGGCAGGAACGGCGACTTCGGCGATCTGGCGGAGGTACTCGCCATCGAGGAGACGCCCGCCGTGGCGGTGATCGGTCGGAACCGGCGCCTGATCAACCTGTGGGAGGGGTTGGTGGACGCCGACATCATCCGCCAGTCGATCGCCGACGCCCGCGACACGCCGCCCCTGCGTCGTGGGGCCCCCGCGCCGACGCTTCCGGCGCGCGGCGAGGTGACCGACTAGCTGCCGAGATCCTCTGTGACAGGGCGGCTTCGCCTTTGGGCCTTGCTAGCCTCGTCGCGTGCCGCCCTATCCCCAGGAGGCGATGCGCCACCTCGCGGCGCCGACAGGGGCTGGGCCGCTTCTGTGGCCCGACGCCGTGGGCGAGTCCGGCGCCGAGGCCTGCGGTGATCTGGTCCGGATCCAGTTGCGGATCGGCGGGGGGCGCGTGCGTGCAGCGCGCTTTCTCGCCTTCGGCTGCGGGGCCGCCACCGCGGCGGCCAGCGCGGCCTGCCAGCGGCTGAGCGGTGCCTCGCTGGACGACGCGCTGGCCGTCTCGGCCGCGGCGCTCGACGCCGACCTGGGCGGCCTAGGCCCGGCCCGAGCGCACGGCCCCGAGCTGGTCGAGGACGCCGTGGCTCGAGCCCTCGAGGCCTGGTACTCGTCGCGCCTCGGCCAGGCCGGCCTACCGCAGCGGGACGGGCGCGTGGCCGTCGCGATGAGCGGGGGCGTGGACAGCGCCGTCGCGGCGCTGCTGCTGCGCGAGGCAGGCTGGGACGCGGTGGGGGTCACGATGCGCCTGTGGCACGACCCGGCCGAGGCCGCGGCCCAGCGCTCCTGCTGCTCGCCCGAGACGGTCCGCCTGGCCAGGCGAAGCGCCCACGCGCTGGGCATTCCGCACCTCGTGCTCGACGCCGTCGAGCGGTTCCGGCGCGGCGTGGTCGACGACTTCGCCGCCGCGTACCGGGCCGGCGTCACCCCGAACCCCTGCGTCACCTGCAACGGCAGCGTGCGGTTCCAGCTGCTGGCCGAGGCGGCGGCGCTCGTGGGGGCGCGACGGCTGGCCACGGGGCACTACGCGCGACTGGAGCCAGCCGGCGAGGACGCTCCGGTCGTGGCCAGCGCGCGGGACGGGGACAAGGATCAGAGCTACATGCTGGCGCGGCTCGACGCCTCGGTGCGCGAGCGGCTGCTCTTCCCGCTGGGGGACCTCACCAAGGAGTGGGTGCGGCGGCGGGCGCGCGAGGCCGGGCTCCCGGCGGCCGACGCCGTGGAGAGCCAGGAGGTCTGCTTCGTGGGCGCGGGCGGCTACCGCCCCTTCCTCGAGCGGTACGAGGGGCTCGAGCGTCGCGAGGGCGCCATCGTCGACGCCGAGGGCCGGAGCCTTGGCCGGCACGATGGGTACTGGCGCTACACCGTGGGCCAGCGCCGAGGCATCGGCCTGGCGGCCGATGAGCCGCTGTACGTGATCGCCACGCGCCCCGAGCGGAACGAGGTGGTGGTGGGCGCCCGACGCGCGCTGGCGGTCTCCGAACTACTGCTGCGTCCGGCCACCGTGCACGGCGACCTCGGCGACGGGCCGCTGGAGGTGCGGGTGCGCTACCGGGGCCGGCCGACCCGCGGCCGCGCCCGCCGCGCAGGCCGCGAGACGCTGCGGGTGGCGCTGGATGAGCCTGCCGAGGCGGTCGCCCCCGGGCAGACGGCGGCCCTCTACCGCGACGGGCGCCTGGTTGCGGCAGGTACTAT
>JAUVPZ010000035.1 GCA_030598395.1 Miltoncostaeaceae bacterium
GATGGTGACCGTGCACCCTCGCGCCCGCCCGAGTCTCCTCGTGTCTAGGTAGCAAAAGGGACATTGGTGGGAGCAGGTGGATATGGCCCAATATTCCGCTGCCGCTAGGGGCGAATGGGTCCGGCGGAGGAATCGGGGGCGGCGTTGAGCTACTCCTACACTTCGGCCATGGGCGACCCGGTCACCAACCAAGTGACGCGCTGGGATACGACCGCTGGCTTGATCATCCTCGCGGTGATCGTCGCGGTGGGCCTCTTGTGGTGGCTCCTCTGGGTGGTGTGGAAGCAGCACAAGATCCTCCCGAGGTGGGCTGAGCGGGTCCTAGGCTTTGAGGACGACGAGGACGACGAGGACGACGAGGACGACGAGTAGCAGCCCGCCTTAGTGGCAAACGGGATAGTCGTTGGAACCCTGGCACTGGGGATACCTGCCGGGATGTGGCGGCGGGGACGTCCCGGGCGGCCCGCCCGGCCGCGCCACGGCCGGAGCGGTGCCGGGCTGGGTGCCCGGGCACCTGCGGCGGCTGGTGGCGGGCGCTGCGCGCGCCCACGGCCTGCGCCCCGCGCTGCTCGCCGCGCTGCTGCGCGCCGAGTCGGGCTTTGCGCCCCGTGCGGTGAGCCCCGCGGGCGCGCGCGGCATCGCCCAGCTGATGCCCGCCACGTCCCGCGGCCTGGGCGTGGCCGACCCCTTCGACCCGGCCCAGGCCGTGCCCGCATCAGCGCGCCTCTTGGCGGGGCACGTGCGCGCGTTCGGCTCGGTCTCGCTGGCGCTGGCCGCCTACAACGCCGGGCCGGGCGCGGTGCGGCGCTACGGGGGCGTGCCGCCCTACCGCGAGACCGAGGCCTACGTGGTGCGCGTGCTGGCGCTGGCCGGCCAGGGCGCCGCGGCCGCGGACGGGGTGGTGCTGCTGCCGCTCGAGGGGCCCCTGGCATGAGGGGCGGGACGCCCCGGGGGCGGTCCTATACTCGGCGTCGTGGCCGAGGTAGCCCCACTGCGCCAGAAGCTGGCCGGCGTGCCCGACGCGCCCGGCGTCTACCTCTACCGCGACGCCGCGGGCCGTGTGCTGTACGTCGGGAAGGCCAAGTCGCTGCGCAGGCGGGTGCTGTCGTACTTCCGCGCGCCGCTGCGGTCCGAGCCCGCCGGCCGGGCGGCACCGATGACGGCGCGCTCCGGACAGCACCCCAAGGTGGGCGACCTGGTGAGCCGCATCAGCGACGTGGAAGTGTTCGTCACGGGCACCGAGACCGAGGCCACCATCCTGGAGGCCAACCTCGTCAGGCGCCACAAGCCGGCCTTCAACGTGCGACTGCGCGACGACAAGAGCTACCCTTACATCGGCATCAGCCTGGACGAGGAGTATCCGCGCGTGTACTTCACGCGCGAGCGCCACCGTCGCGACCGGCGGTACTTCGGCCCGTTCTCCAGCGCCTACCGGGTGCGCGACACGCTGCGCGCGGTGGGCAAGATCTTCCCCAGCCGCCCCTGCGAGGGGCCCGAGCCCGGCCGCGCCTCGGGCGTGCCGTGCCTCGACTACCACATCCGCCGCTGCATGGCGCCGTGCGTCGACTACATCTCGCGCGAGGAGTACCGCGCGCTGATCGACCGCATCATCGACCTGCTGTCCGGCCGCTACGAGGGGCTGGAGCGCGAGTTGCAGCGCGAGATGCGCCAGGCGTCCGACCGGCAGGACTTCGAGACCGCGGCGATCTGCCGCAACCGGCTGGCGGCGGTGCGCGGGTTGACGGAGCGCCAGCGGGCCACCACCGAGGGGGGCGGTACGGTGGACGTGCTCGGCCTGGCGGTCGACGAGGAGGCGGCCTGCGTGCAGGTCGTCCAGGTGCGCGACGGCGTCCTCCAGGACCGCCATACCTTCTTCCTCGACGGCGCGGTCGACGAGACCGCCGCGCTGGAGGGCTTCGCCCACGAGTACTACGCGATGGGGGCGGCCATTCCGCCGCTGGTGCTCATCCCGCGCGGCATGGCCGTGGACCCCGGCCTGGCCGGTGCGCTGGCCCAGCGTCGGGGCGCGCGGGTGGAGCTGCGCGCGCCCGAGCGCGGCGACAAGCGGGTGCTGTCGGACATGGCGCAGCGCAACGCGCGCCTGGCGCTCGAGGGCGACCGGCTGCGGCTCGACGGGCAGCGTCAGGTCCGTCGTGCCGGGCTGGCCGAGCTGGCCGAGGCGCTCGGGCTCTCGGGGCCGCCGGCGCGCATCGAGTGCTTCGACGTGTCCAACCTGGGGGAGACGCACTCCGTGGCGTCGATGGTGGTGCTCGAGGGGGGCGCCCCGGCGCGCGCGCACTACCGCAGCTTCGCGCTGCGCCACGAGGGTGGCCCCGACGACTTCGCCCGCATGCGCGAGGCGGTGCGGCGACGGTTCACCCGGCTTGCCGACGGCGACGACGACCCGTCGTTCTCGGCCCGGCCGGGGCTGGTGGTGATCGACGGCGGCGCCGGGCAGCTCACGGCGGCGCTTGCGGGGCTCGACGAGTCGGAAGCCGGGCGCGTGCCCATGGTGGCCCTGGCCAAGAAGCGCGAGGAGCTGTTCCTGGAGGGGCGCACCCGGCCGCTGCTCATCGACCGTGCGCGTCCGGGCCTGCGTCTGCTGATACAGCTGCGCGACGAGGCGCACCGCTTCGCGCTGCGCCACCACCGCGGCCGCCGCGGCAGGGCGATGACGGCCAGCATCCTCGACGCGATCCCGGGGGTGGGTCCGGCCCGCAAGCGCGCGCTGATGCAGCACTTCGGCACGCCGGAGCGCGTGCTGGCCGCCGAGCCCGACGAGCTGGCCGCAGTGCCCGGAGTGCCCGCCAAGCTGGCGGGCGTGATCCACAACCACCTGCACCGCACGGCCGCGCCCGACGGCGCGCTGGCCGGCACGGAGCCGGCGTGGAGCTGACGGTCATCACTGGGATGAGCGGCGCCGGCAAGAGCCAGGCCATGGGCGTGTTCGAGGACGCGGGGTGGTTCTGCGTGGACAACCTGCCGCCCGGCCTGCTGCCCGCGCTGGCCGACCTCTTCCTGCTGGACGGATCGCCCGTCACCCGCGCCGCGGTGGTGTGCGACGTTCGCGGCGGGGTGTACTTCGAGGAGCTCAACGCGGTGCTCGACCAAGTTGGCGCCAGCGGCGACGTGACGCCGCGCATCCTGTTCCTCGAAGCGTCCGACGGCTCGCTGGTGCGGCGTTTCAAGGAGACGCGCCGCCGCCATCCGCTGGCCGACGACGGCTCGCTGCTCGAGGGCATCGACCGCGAGCGGGCGTCGCTGGCCGAGCTGCGCGCCCGGGCCGACGTGGTCATCGACACCAGCACGCTCACCATCTGGGAACTGCGCAGCGCCGTCGGCGACGCCCTGGGCCCTGGCGCGCGCCTACGGATGTCGGTCATGTTCGCCTCGTTCGGCTACAAGCACGGCATCCCGCAGGACGCCGACCTGCTGTTCGACGTACGCTTCCTGCGCAACCCGCACTACGTGGCCGAGCTGTCGGCGTTCACCGGCCTGGATCCAGAGGTGCAGCGCTTCGTGGCCGACTCGCCGGGCTTCGGGGAATTTCATGACCGGCTGGGCGCGCTGCTCGACTTCCTGCTGCCCGCCTACGTCAAGGAGGGCAAGAGCACCCTGGTGGTGGGTTTCGGGTGCACCGGTGGACGCCACCGCAGCGTGGCGCTTGCCGAGATGCTCGCGCGCCGCCACGCCGACGACGAGCGCTTCGACGTCACCACCTCGCACCGCCACATCCGCCGGCCCCACGCGCCGCCCGCGTCCGCCCGATGACCGGCGTGCCACGCATCGCCGCGCTGGGCGGCGGCACCGGCCTGGCAGCCCTGCTGCGCGGGCTCAAGCGGGCCCCCGTGGACCTGACGGCGATCGTCACGGTGGCCGACGACGGCGGCAGCTCCGGTCGGCTCCGCAGGGAGCTGGGGGTGCTGCCGCCGGGCGACATCCGCAACTGCCTCGTGGCGCTCGCCGACGACGAGTCGCTCATGGGCACCCTGTTCCAGCACCGATTCGACGACGGTGACCTGTCGGGGCACCCCTTCGGCAACCTGTTCCTGGCCGCCCTGGCCGAGGTGACCGGCAACTTCGACCTGGCGGTCCAGGAGTGCTCGCGGGTGCTCCGGATCCGCGGCCGGGTGGTGCCGTCCACGCTCGCCCAGATCCGGCTGTGGGCCGAGCGCGAGGACGGCGAGACCATCTGCGGCGAGACCCGCATCGCCGGGGGGGTGGGCGCATGCCGGCGGGTGTGGCTCGAGCCCGAGCCCGCCGCCCACCCGCCGGCGGTCGAGGCCATCGCCGAGGCCGACCTGGTGCTGCTGGGCCCTGGCAGCCTGTTCACCAGCGTGCTGCCCCACCTCGCTGTTCCCGACCTGGCGCGCGCGGTGGCCGATGCCCGCGGCATACGCGCCTACGTGTGCAACGTCATGACCCAGCCGGGCGAGACCGACGGCTTCGACGCCGTGGCCCACGCCGAGCGGGTGCTCGACGCGCTGCCCGGTGGGGTCGACGCCGTGATCGTGCACGACGGGCCCATCGACCCGGCGGCGGTGGCGGCCTACGCGGCCGGCGGCCAGGAGCCGGTCGATCCGGCCACCGAGGCGCTGTCGGCGATGGGCCTGCGGGTGGTGGCGGCCGACGTGGCCGAGGCCGGCGCGGCGGTGCGGCACGAGCCCGAGGCCCTGGCCCGTGTGCTGCTGGACCTGGTGGAGGACGGAGGCGGCGCCGGCCGGGCCGGGTGAGGCCCGAACCGCAGCACGAGACTGCGCCAGCTCCGGGGCGCGACTTCGGCCATCACGCCCCAGCCCGCATTCGAGGAGCGCGGAGGCTGAGCGCAGGCCCGGCGGGGCGGCGTCAGGCGCCGTGGTAGCCTGGCGCGCCCTGTCGACTGCGGAGGGATGATGGGCACGACGGTGGGCATCAACGGGTTCGGCCGCATCGGCCGCAACGTCTTCCGGGCGGCGAAGACGCGCGGCGCCAGCCTGGACATCGTGGCGGTCAACGACATCACCGACCCCGCCACCCTGGCCCACCTGCTCTACTACGACTCGATCTTCGGTCGCTATCCCGGCGAGGTTTCGGAGGACGGCGACAGCATCACCGTCGACGGCGAGAGCGTGCGCGTGCTCTCCGAACGCGATCCCGCGGCCCTGCCGTGGGGCGAGCTGGGCGTGGACGTCGTCATCGAGAGCACCGGCCTGTTCACGGCGCGCGACGCTGCCGCCAAGCACCTGGAGGCGGGCGCCAAGAAGGTGATCATCACGGCGCCGGCCAGGGAGCCCGACCTCACGGTGGTGCTGGGCGTCAACGACGACGCCTACGACCCCGACGAACACGAGGTCATCTCCAACGCCTCGTGTACCACCAACTGCCTGGCGCCGCTGGCCAAGGTGCTGAGCGACGAGTTCGGCCTCGAGTCCGCCTACATGACCACCTGCCACTCGTACACCAACGACCAGCGCATCCTCGACCTGCCGCACAAGGATCTGCGCCGCTCCCGGGCCGCCGCGCTGTCGATCATCCCCACCTCCACGGGCGCGGCCCGCGCCATCGGCGAGGTGATGCCCGAGCTGAAGGGCCGCCTCGACGGCATCGCCCTGCGCGTCCCGACGCCGGACGGGTCTGTGATCGACCTGGTGGCCCAGGTGGGGCGCCAGACCACCGTCGAGGAGGTCAACGCCGCGTTCAAGGCCGCGGCCGACGGCCCCATGAAGGGCATCCTGGGCTACACCGAGGATCCGATCGTCTCGCGCGACATCGTGGGTGATCCGCTCAGCTCGCTGCTGGACGGCGGGCTCACCATGGTCAACGGCACCACGGTGAAGCTGATCTCCTGGTACGACAACGAGTGGGGCTACTCGTGCCGGGTGGTCGAGCTGGCCGAGCTCGTCCTCCCCGGCTGACGTGGCTCGCCCGCTCCGGGTTGACGACGCCGGCGTCGACTGGCGGGGCGCCCGGGTCCTCGTGCGCTGTGACCTGAACGTCCCGCTCGAGGGCGGGCGCATCGCCGACCACGCCCGCATCCGGGCGTCGCTGCCCACGCTGCGCTACCTGCTGAAGCAGGGGGCCGGCCTGGGGGTGTGCTCCCATCTGGGTCGGCCGAAAGGCGAGGTGGTGCCCGAGCTGAGCCTGGCGCCGGTGGCCGAGTGGCTCGCCCGCGAGCTGCGGCCGGTCGACCTGCTGGACGAGAGCGTCGGGCCCGAGGTGCGCGCACGCGCCCAGGCCCTGCGACCCGGCGAGGTGGTGATGCTCGAGAACCTCCGTTTCCACGCTGGGGAGGAGCAGAACGACCCCGGGTTCGCCGACCAGCTCGCCGCCGGCTTTTCCCACTACGTGGACGACGCGTTCGGCGCCGCTCACCGGGCCCACGCATCGACCGAGGCCGTGGCCCGGCGCCTGCCGGCGCGGGCGGGCTTCCTGCTGGCGCGCGAGGTGGAGGCGATCGGCGGGCTGCTGGCGGAGCCCGCGTCACCGTTCGTGGCCGTGCTCGGCGGCGCCAAGGTCAGCGACAAGCTGCCCCTCATCGGCAGCCTGCTGTCGCGCTGCGACCGCGTGCTGGTGGGCGGCGCCATGATGTTCACGTTCCTGGCGGGACTGGGTGACCCGGTGGGGGACAGCAGGCACGAGGGGCCCGAAGCGCAGGGCAGGGCGCGCCGGTTACTGGAGGAGGCCGGCAGGCTGAATTGCACTCTCCAGCTGCCGGTGGACGTGCTGGTGGCCGACCGCTTCGCCGAGGATGCCCGCCTGGCCGTCTACGGCAGCGACTCGATCCCCGACGGCGGGATCGGCGTGGACATCGGTCCGCGCTCGTCCGCGTCGTTCCGGGAGGCGATCGAGGGCGCGTCGACCGTGTTCTGGAACGGCCCGATGGGCGCGTTCGAGACCGCGCCGTTTGCCGCCGGCACCCGCGTCGTGGCCGAAGCCATGGCGGACGCCGACGCCGTGACCGTGGTGGGCGGCGGCGACAGCGGCGCCGCGGTGGCGCAGTTCGGCCTGACCGACCGCTTCACGCACGTGTCCACCGGCGGTGGCGCCGCGCTGGAGATGCTCGAGGGCCGCATGCTGCCCGGCGTGGCGGCGCTGCCCGTGGCCTGATGGCGCGCCGACCGCTCGTCGCGGGCAACTGGAAGATGCACAAGACGGGGGCCGAGGCCCGCGCCTACGCGGCCGAGCTGCGCGCCCTGCTGGGCAGGGGGCCGTTGGTGCCCGAGGTGGCGGTGTGTCCGCCGTTCACCGCTCTGGCGACCGCCGCCGAGGCGTTCGACGGCTCGGCCATCGCCGTGCTGGCCCAGGCGCTGCACGAGGCGCCGCAGGGCGCACACACCGGCGAGATCTCCGCGGCGATGATCGCGGCGGCCGGCGCCACGGGCGCGCTGGTGGGCCACTCCGAACGCCGGGCCGCCGGCGAGACCGACGAGCAGGTGGCCGCCCGGCTGCGCGCCGCGCTCGACGCCGGGCTGGACGTCATCCTGTGCGTGGGCGAGTCGCTGGAGCTTCGCGAGGCGGGGGAGACCCGCCTCTGGCTGGCCCGCCAGCTCGCGTCGGCGCTCGGCGTGGTGGCCGAAGGGGAGGAGCGGCGGCTGGCGATCGCGTACGAGCCCATCTGGGCGATCGGTACCGGCCGCACGGCCACGCCGCAGACGGCCCAGGAGGCCCTTGCCCACGTGCGCGCCGTCGCCGGCGCGAAGCTGGACGGCACGGCGCTGCGCATCCTCTACGGGGGCAGCGTCACGCCCGACAACGCGGCCGAGTTGATGGCCCAGCCCGACGCGGACGGGGCGCTGGTGGGGGGCGCCAGCCTCGAGCCGGCCTCGTTTCGGGATATCGTGCGGGCGGCGTAGAACGGCGGTCGGCGCGGGCCGGCCGTACCACGGGGAGGGCTCATGCAGCTCGGGATGGTGGGACTGGGACGGATGGGCGCCAACATCGTGCGCCGCATCCAGCGCGACGGCCACACGGCGGTTGTCTACGACGTCAGCAAGGATTCGGTGAAGGCGCTTGCGAAGGAGGGCGCCACGCCGTCGTCCTCGCTCAAGAACTTCGTCTCCAAGCTCGATCGACCGCGGGCCGCCTGGGTGATGATCCCTGCGGCGCTCACCGACCAGGTGGTCCACGAGCTGGCCGGCCTCATGGACGAGGACGACATCATCATCGACGGCGGCAACTCGTTCTTCCGCGACGACCGCCGCCGGTTCGCCGAGCTTCAGAACAAGGGCATCCACTACATCGACTGCGGCACCAGCGGCGGCGTGTGGGGCCTCGAGCGCGGCTACTGCCTGATGATCGGGGGTGAGGTGGAGCCGGTGGAGCGCCTTGACACGGTGTTCGCCTCGATTGCCCCAGGCCAGGGCGACATTCCCGCCACGCCGGGCCGCGACACGATGGGCGGCACCGCCGACAAGGGCTACCTGCACTGCGGGCCCAGCGGCGCGGGCCACTTCGTGAAGACGATCCACAACGGCGTGGAGTACGGGATCATGGCCTCGTACGCCGAGGGCTTCGACATCCTCAAGAACGCCGACGTCGACACGCGCCAGCACGCCGTCGACGCCGAGACCGCCCCGCGCCAGCACGGCGACCTCGACTACACGCTCAACATCGCCGACATCGCCGAGGTGTGGCGCCGGGGCAGCGTGGTGGGCTCTTGGCTGCTGGACCTGTCGGCCATCGCGCTTGCGGGCGACCCGCAGCTGGAGGGCTACGAGGGCCGGGTGTCCGACTCGGGCGAGGGCCGCTGGACCATCAACATGGCCATCGAGGAGGCGGTGCCGGCCGAGGTGCTGACCTCGGCCCTGTACGCGCGCTTCCGCTCGCGGCAGGAGCACACCTTCGCCGACAAGGTCACCTCGGCGATGCGCTTCCAGTTCGGCGGCCACCACGAGCGCGCCTCGGGAGGCTGACGCGGGGAACGTCAGGCCAGCCTGAGCTGCCGCCCCGGCGGCGGCCCGGCCTGCCGCGGGGCAGCCGTCCCGCGTGGCGCGGCCGGCGCCCCGCTGCGGCGCTCCTCGTGCACCATCTGCGCGATGCGGCGCGCCAGGTCGCCGCGCTCGTCGGCCGGCGCGTAGGAGCGCCGGTAGCGACGCTCGTAGCCGGCGGCCAGCTCCGGGTGGCGCCGCTCCAGCCAGCCGAGGTAGTGCTGGCGCACGCCGGGCCGCAGGTGCAGCAGGACCGCGCCGATCGAGGTGGCTCCGGCCACGACCGCGGCGCGCACGACGGCGCGCAGGCTCCCCTCGTCGTCGCTGAGGCCCGGCAGCACGGGCGCGATGAGCACGTCGCAGCGCACGCCGGCGTCGTTGAGGCGGGCCACGGCTTCCATGCGGCGGCGCGGGTGAGGCGCGCGGGGCTCGGTGGCGCGCCACACCGAGCGCTCCAGCGTGCCCACCGACAGCGCGGCGCCCACCTCGGCCCGCATCGCGCCCTTCCGCAGCACGTCGATGTCGCGCAGGATGAGCGGCGACTTGGTGAGCACCGAGAACGGGTTGCTCGCATCGGCAAGGGCCTCCAGCACGCCGCGCGTCAGCCGGAAGCGCTTCTCCAGCGGCTGGTACGGGTCGGTGTTGGTGCCCAGCGCCACGGACTCGCGCGCCCAGCGTGGCGACGCCAGTTCGGCGCGCACCCGCTCGGCGACGTTGACCTTCACCACCAGCCGCCGGTCGAAGTCGTGGCCGATCCCCAGCCCCAGGTACTCGTGGGTGGGCCGAGCGAAGCAGTAGACGCAGGCGTGGGAGCAGCCGCGGTAGGGGTTGACCGTCCACCGGAACGGCTGGCGCGACCGCTCCGGCACGGGGTTGATGGCCCGCCGGGCCCGCACGTACAGCAGCTCGAGGCCCGCCAGCTCGCCGCGCCCCGGCTGCCAGCCGTCCTCGTGGGGGAACAGGGCCGGCTGGCCGCCGTCGTCGCTGGCCACCCGCCACCGCAGCATGGCCTCACCCCCGCGCGGCGCGCCCCCGGGCATCGCCTGGGACGGTACCGAACACATGTTCGCCACGCAAACTGGGGGGCGGTCCCCCTCCTGGGGACCGGCGCATCACTCCAATTGTGCCCGGCAGTCACCCTACAAGCACGGCGCGGAGGGCGGTGCTGAGGGTTCTGTGAAGTTCCGGCCGCGGCCGGTCGATACCAGGGATGGGCCCGTCTCCGACCCATCTCCGACATGGTTGCCGCCCCGCGCCGCCGTTCCCGCCTTGCCGCCCTCCTCGCTACCACCTCCTTGGCGGCCGCCGCCGTCGCGGGCGCGGCCGTGCCGGGCACGGTGTCTGCCGGCGGCCTCATGCCCCCGCGCGAGGCCTGTCGCGGGCTGGGCCACGACACCCACCGCGCGGCGCGCGCCCAGGAGCGCACCATGCGCTGCCTCATCAACGAGGTGCGCGCGCGCGCCGGTCGGTCCCACGTGCGCTCGAGCCGCGTGCTGGCCCGCTCCGCCCGCGCCAAGAACCGCGCCATGATCCGCTGCCGGGTGTTCTCGCACACGCCGTGCGGCCGGGCGTTTGGCACCCTCATCCGCTCCAGCGGCTTCCGGGGCCGGGCGATGGGCGAGAACATCGCCTACGGCACCGGCGGGTACGCCACCCCGAGCTCCATCCTGCGCGGCTGGCTCAACTCGCCGAGCCACCGCCGCAACATGCTGCGCGCCGACTGGGTCGAGCAGGGCGTGGCCCTGCGTTCCGGCCTGCGCTTCGAGGGCCACGCGGGCGTTGCCCTGTGGACCTCGCACTTCGGCCGCTACTGAGGCGCGCTCCTGGCCGGCCAGCAGGACACCAGGGCCCGGTACTCACGCCCCTCCCGCTCGAGCTGCAGCAGGTCGTGGCCGGCGTCGTGACACCAGGCCGGTAGGTCCACCTCGATGAGGGGGTCGTCGGCCAGCAGCTCGATCACGGCGCCCGGATGGAGTGACGACGCCGCCCGCGCCGCCAGCGCGATCGGCACCGGGCAGTACGTGCCCAGCGCGTCGATGAGCCGGTCGCTCATGCGCCCCGGACGCCGACCGGGCTCATGGCGCGCAGCGCCGGCACGGCCTCAGAGAACGCGGCGATCGCCGCGTCGACCTCGTCGGGCGTCGTGGTCCAGCGCAGCGTCATCAGTACCGCCGAGCGGGTCCAGGGTGGCTGAAGGCCGATGGCCTCCAGGGCCGGGGCGGCCTTCCCGGCGTGCGCGGTGCAGGCCGAGCCAGGAGACGCCGCCACGCCGCGCAGCGCAAGCGCCAGCGTCAGCGACTCGCCCTCCACGCCCCCCACCGACACCTGGACGTGCCCCGGCAGGCGTCCCTCGCGCGGGCCGTTCAGGCGCACGTCGGGCACCGCCAGCACTCCTGACATCAGCCGTTCGGTGAGCGGGCGCATCGTGGCCAGCCGCGCACCCATCTCGGCGCGGGCCAGATCGGCCGCGGCGCCCATGGCCACGATGGCGGGCAGGCACTCGGCGCCGGCCCGCTTGCCGGCCTCCTGAAGCCCGCCCTCGATCAGCGGATGCAGGCGCGCGCCGGGCCGCACCCACAGGGCGCCGCACCACGCCGGCGCGCCCATCGCGGGGCCGCCGAGGGCGAGCGCGTCGGCGCCAAGGACGCCCGCATCGACCGGGATCAGCCCGGCGGTCTCCGTCGCGTCGACGAACACGCGCACCTCCTGGCGGCGCGCCCGGGCCGCATCCACGAGCGCCGCGATCTCCTGCACGGCCCCGATCTCGCCCTGGCCGTGGGCAACCGCCACGAGCGCCGTGGCGTCATCGACCGCCGATGCCAGCTCGTGCGGAGAGACCCGACCCTCGGGATCGACCCCGACCTCCACGACCTCACCGGCGTCGCGGGTGGCGGTGCGGCAGGCGGCGAGCGTGGCCGGGTGTTCCACCCGGGTCGTGACGATCCGCCCGCCGAGGGCCCGGTTGGCCCTGAGCAGCCCCTTCACCGCCAGGTTGCGGGCCTCCGTGGGGCTGGAGGTGAAGATGATCTCGTCCGCCGGTGCGCCGATCAGCGCTCCCACGGAGACGCGGGCCGCATCCATCGCCTCGGCCGGGCGCCGCGCGGCGTCGTGCACGCCGCTCGGGCTGGCGAACACCTCGGCCAGGAAGGGCGCCGCCGCCGCACGGACCCGGGGGTCCAGGGGAGTTCCGGCCGCGTGGTCCAGGTATGCGCTCACAGCCCCTCGCTGAGCCGGGTCGCCAGGATGGACGGCAGGCCGGCCTCCAGGATGGCGTTCTGGGCTGCGGCTACGTCGTAGGGGGTGCGGCGGAAGGTGATGGAGCGCTCCTCGGTGTCGTACAGCGCCCATGCGGCCCGCGGATCGCCGTCGCGCGGCTGGCCCACCGAGCCGGGGTTCACCAGCCAGCGCGCGTCGGCCATCTCGAGCGTCACGCCGGGGGCCAGCGGCACTGCATCCACGGCGCCGTCGGTGCGCAGCCGCCAGGCCGACTGCACATGCGTGTGGCCGATCCACGTCAGCGGGACGCGGCGGTCCTCGAGCGCCGCACGGGCCTGGTCGTTCGAGAGCACGTACTCCCACACCGGGTCGCGCGGGCTGGCGTGGTAGAGGGGGCAGTCGCCCTCGATGTCCACCGGCTTGAGCTTGTCGAGCTTCGCCCGGCCCACGGGACCCAGCGCCCGGCGGGTCCACTCCACCGCGGCGCCCGCCCAGCTGGCGAAGTGGTCCAGCGAGATCTGCTCCGCGGCGCCGAGATCGTGGTTGCCGGCGAGGCAGCGCTCGGCCTGGCTCGTGCAGGTTCCAAGGCAGTAGGTGGGGTCGGCTCCGTAGCCCACCAGGTCGCCCAGGCACCACCAGCGCCGCGCGCCGGTCTGGCGCACTGCGCGCAGCGTTGCGTCCAGCGCCTGCCGGTTGGCGTGGATGTCGCTGAGGACTGCGACGAGCGGCGAGCCGGACCCTCCGGGGACGAAGCGGGCCGCCGCTACGATAGTGAGGTGCGTCGGCCGCGGTTGCGAGGTGGTGTGCGGCCACCCGCGCGGCGCGCGGCCATCCTGGCGGCGGGCGCGGTGGTGGGCGCTGCCGGCGTCGCCGCCCTGTTGCGGTGGCGGCTCTGGGCCGGCGACGTGCCGGACGCCGCCGCGGCGCCGCTCGAGGAGTTCTTCGACCCCGGCGAGCTGGCCGAGAGCCGCGACTACCGGCGCGGGCTCTGGGGCCTGGCGGTCGTGGCCGCTCCCATCCCGGCCGCCGTCGCGCTGGGTGTCGCGCTGGCGGGCAGCCGCTGGCGGCCGGCGGTGCTGCGCGCGGCGCAGGGCAGTGTCTGGCGCGGCGGCGTGCTGTTCGGGGCGGGCCTGGCCCTGACCACTGCCCTTGTGGTCCTTCCGCTGCGCTCGGCCGGCTTCGCGTGGGGGCGCGCCCGGGGCCCGGTCACCCAGGACGTCGGCCCGTGGCTGCTGGACGTGGGGAAGGCCACCGGCATCCAGATGGTCGTCGCGGGGGTCGTCGGGTCGGCGGTCGCGGTGGCGCTCTGGCGCGCGCCGCGGCTCTGGCCGGCATGGCTCGCCGCAGGCGGGGCGGGCCTCGCGTTCGCCGCGTCGCTGCTGTCGCCGCTGGTCGCCGAGCAGTTCATGCGCACCGAGCCGCTCGACGACCCCGCGCTGCGCGCCCAGGTCATCGAGCTGGCCCAGCGGGCGGGCGTGGAGGCCGACGACGTTCGCGTGAACGACGCCAGCGCGCGCTCCAGCGCGCCCAACGCCTTCGTCGCGGGCCTGGGCGGCGGCCGGCGCATCGTCCTGTTCGACACCCTCATTCGCGACTTCCCGCCCGACCAGGTGCGCGCGGTCACCGCACACGAGCTGGCCCACGTACAGCGCAGGCACGTCGTGAAGGGCACCGCGTGGGCGGCCGCCTTGCTGGTGCCCGCCGCGCTGCTGGCCACCGCCGCGGTGGGCTGGCGCACCGGGTTCGGGCCCCCCGGGCGCGACGCGGAGGGCCGCGAGCTGGTGTTGCGGCGCCTGGCCATCGTGGCCGCGACGGTGTCCGTGCTGGGCCTCGTCACCACGCCCGTGGTCAGCGCGGTCAGTCGCGCCTACGAGGCCGAGGCCGACTGGGTGATGCTGGAGCTCACCGACGACCCCGACGCCGCCATCGGTCTGCAGCAGGGCATCGTGACGCGCAGCGTCAACGTGCCGGACCCGCCGGCCGCCATCCACTTCTGGTTCGGCTCGCACCCAACCGCGCTCCAGCGCATCGCCCTCGCCCGGCGCGCGGCCGAGGGGCGGGCCGGCGGGTGAGCAGGCGCGGAACGCCGCGCCTGCACCTGCTGGTGGTCGGAAGGGCGCGCCCGCCACTCGCCGCGCCGGCCCGCGAGTACGAGCGGCGCGTCGACGAGCTGGTGGGGCTCCGGGTGCACGAGGTGGCGGCCGAGCGCGGTGGCGGCACGGGCCGGCGCGGCGAGGCCCAGCGCCTGCGCGCCCGCTGCCCGGATCGCGCCTGGCGCGTGGCGCTTGACCCGGCCGGCAGAGTCCCCGACGGCAGCGCCGCGTTCAGCCGCTGGCTCGGCCGGCGTCTCGAGGAGCCGCGCCCCACGGCGCTGCTCGTCGGTGGGGCGGACGGGCTGGACCCTGCCCTGGCGTCCGAGGCCGAGGAGCGTCTGTCCCTGGGCCCGCTGACGCTGCCGCACCAGCTGGCACGCGTCGTGCTGGCCGAGCAGCTGTACCGGGCTGCGTGCCTGCTGCGCGGACACCCGTACCCGCGGTGAGGCCGATATCGTGGAGACCGTGAGCGGCACCACCGTGCTCGCCCCGATCGCGCGCGCCCTGGGCGAGGAGGCAACCGCGGCCGCCGGCGCCTCGCCCCCGGCCGTGCCGCTGAACCAGCCGCCGCCGTCCGAGCAGGGCGACCTGGCCAGCCCGGTGGCCATGGTCGCGGCGAAGCGGGCACGTCGTGCGCCGCGCGAAATCGCCGAGGCCATCGCCCGGTCGCTGGGCGATCGCGCCGAGGCGGCCGAGTGGCTGGCCGGCGTCGAGGTGGCCGGCCCGGGATTTCTCAACCTCACGCTCACGCCCGCCTGGTTCGCCGGGGCAGCGCGGCAGATCGCTCTCCTCGGGGGCGACCACGGCGCGGGCTTCGCCGACCCGGCCGAGTCGATCCTGCTGGAGTTCGTGTCGGCCAACCCCACCGGTCCGCCGCACGTGGGCCATGCACGGCAGGCCGCCTACGGAGACTCGCTGGGCCGCACCCTGGCCTTCGCCGGCCACCGCGTGGCCCGCGAGTACTACGTGAACGACCACGGCCGCCAGATGCGCACCTTCGGCCTGTCGGTGGCGGCGCGCTACGCCGAGCTGTTCGGCGACGACGTGGCGCTCCCCGCGGATGGCTATCCGGGTGACTACGTGAGCGGCATCGCCGAGGCCCTGCGCGAGGAGGTCGGCGACGCCTACCGGGACGGCGCGGCCGATCCCGACGACGACGCGCTGGCGTTCTTCACCGACCGCGGCAGCGAGCTGATGCTGGCCGACATCCGCGCCCAGCTGGACGACTTCCGGGTGACTTTTGACACCTTCTTCTCGGAGCGCGACCTGCATGAGGGCGGCCAGGTGCAGGAGGGCATCGCGGCGCTCGAGCGCTCGGGCGACGCCTACCACGCCGACGGCGCGCTGTGGTTCCGCACGTCCCGCTACGGCGACGAGAAGGACCGCGTGCTGGTGCGCAGCGACGGCGAGGGCACCTACCTGGCATCCGACGTGGCCTACCACCTCGACAAGGCCGCCCGTGGCGATGACCGCCTCATCGACGTGCTGGGCGCCGACCACCACGGCTACGTCGCCCGCCTGAAGGCCGTGCTGGCCGCGGGCGGCCACGACCCCGAAGCGCTCGAGCTGCCCATCGTCCAGCTGGTCAGCCTGGTCGAACGGGGCGAGGCGAGGCGGATGAGCAAGCGCACCGGC
>JAUVPZ010000038.1 GCA_030598395.1 Miltoncostaeaceae bacterium
ATCCTGGCTTCGTGTCGCAGGTGCAGGCCGCGACCGCCGCGCCCGGGCGTCGCTTCGGTCCCCCGCGCCGGCTCTCGCGCCGCCCCGGCTGCCCCGACGCCGTCGGCCTGCCGGGCCTGGCCCTGGGCCCCGGCGGGCACGCGGTGATCTGGTGGGAATGCCGGCTCGGAGGCCGCTCGGTGGCGGTCGACTACGCGCTGAAGGCGGCGGCCGGAGCCCGCTTTGGTGCCGACCGCCGCCTCGCGGGGCAGGGCCGCGTTCCGCCCGAGCCCGACGGGGCGGTGGCGCGTGACGGCTCCATCCTGCTGGTACTGCTGCGTGGCGCGCCCAGCCGAGGGGGCGCACTCCTGCAGTATGCGACGCGGGTGGGAGCGCGAGGAGTGCTGGGCGCGCCTCGGGCCCTTGCGCCGGGCGGCCGGGGCGAGAGCCTGCGCCTCGCCGGCACGCCGGCGGGCGACGCGCTGGCAGCCTGGATCGGCCCTCGCGGCGCGGCCGGGCGCGCGCCGGTGCAGGTGGCCGCGCGCGGCGCCGGCGCCCCCACCTTCGGTCCCCGCGAGCGGGTCGGGCCGGGCCGGCGCACCGCCAGCGCCGAGGTTGCGCTGAACGCGGCGGGCGCCGGCGTGGTGATCTGGCTGCAGGGCCCCGAGCGACGGGCGCGGCTGCTGGCCGCCGACCGAACCGACGCGTCAAGGCCCTGGCGCCGGGCCGGGGCGGTCTCGTCTGTCGGAGCCGTCGGGCGGCAGGGCGCGCCCGTGGTCGCCATCGACGGGAGCGGGCGAGCGGTCGCCTACTGGGCCCGAACGCGCGGCGGCGGCACCGTCATCGAGCGGGCCGAGTACCGCCCGCCCGGGATCTAGGACGCCGCGGGCGAGGAGACGCTCGGCTGCGGCTGCGGCACGTCGTGGTCGCGCCCGCCCACGTCGACCGTCGGCCGTGGCACCTCCTCCACGGCGGCCTCGGGCTCCAGCGCGAGCGCCAGGGCCGCGCAGGCGACCTCGAGATCCTCGTGCTCCGGCTCGGCCGTGGTGAGACGCTGGGCGGCCACTCCGGGGAACGCGAGGAACGACCACCGCCCCTTCGCACGCATGGAGGCCTGGCGCTGGATCTCGAAGGCGATCGCGGTGACCAGCGGAGCTCCGAGGAGCCGGGTGGCGATCAACGCCGGGTAGGTGAAGATGCCCGTGATCGCGAGCACCGCTCCGTAGACGGCGATGGACACCACCGCCGAGACCACCAGGAACGAGGTGCCGCAGCGGGGATGGAACCGGCTGAAGCCGGCCGCGGCCGCCGCGGTGAGCGAGTGCCCGGCCTCGTGGGCCGCGATGGCCTTGTGCTCGGCGCCGTGGTAGCTGAGGATCTTGCGAAACGGACGGAACTTGCTGAGCAACCAGAGCGTGGTCAGCAGCAGCCCGAGGCGCAGGAACGCGTCGGCCACGATGAACGCCGCGCCGGTGAGACCGACCTCCTTGGCGATGACGATCGGCGCGATGCGGAACGCGGCGACCTGGACCGCGACACCCAGCACCGCGGACAGCACCACCACGACCTTGCCGAGGAATCCCAGCTCCTCGGCCTCCTGCCCCTCCGGGGCGCCGTCGGTCTCGCTCCAGCGGAGCTCCTCGGAGGCCACCAGCGCCTTCTTGCCGGTGCTGATCGCCTTCTGGAGGGCCACGACCCCGCGCACGAGCGGCCAGCGGGCCCAGCGCCCGCGGGGCGTCGTCACCTCGAACGACTCCGTGAGGATCTCGCCGGTGTCCTCGTGGCGCACGGCCAGCGCCACCCGCGTCGGGGTGCGCATCATGACCCCTCCGGGAAGCGCGCTGCCGCCGACCTGCGCCTCGCGTGCTGGTGCGCTCAATGGTCTCCCCGACTCACGGCGCCGCACCCGCGACGCCACCACGGGATGATCGACCAGCGCTCCCGGGAAGTGAAGCGGGCTCGTCGGACGGTTGGGGCTCGCCCTCGAGCTGCACCGTCAACTCCACCAGCTGAGCGGCGCCCAAGCCCGCCTCCTTGAGCGCCTCCTTCGCCAGCCGGCTGCCGTCCCGCGCCGCGTCGGCCATCCCCAGCCGCACGTCGATCCGGAACGCGGCCCGGATCCGGCGGGGGGCCTCACCGTAGCGCGCCCCGTCGAACGGGCCGACCCCCGGCATCGTGGAGAGCGCACGGCCCAGCAACTCCACCGCGTCGCCCGGCAGGTCCTCCGCGGTGACGGCGCCGAAGTCCACCCTGTACCGGTTCATGACCACCCGACCAGCCTACCCGGACCTCCCGAACGCCCGCGCCCACACGTCGCCATGGGCCAACTGGTCGAGCGCGACCAGGGCGTCCAGCGCCTCCACACGCCGCGCCGGCTCGACGCGGGCGTCGCAGAGCCAGCCCCAGACGCCCGGCCCGCGCCGCGCCACCAGCCCCACGCGGTGGTCGGGCTGTGCCTCGCCCATGGCGATCAGCGGGCCGGAGAGGCCCGGGTGCGGGCCCAGCGCGATGACCAGGGCCCCCGCGTCGTCGAGCAGGTGCGGGCCCGCTCCCTCGGCCGGCACCGCCGGTAGCGCGACCTCCGCGAGCGCCGAGCTCCAGGCTGCCCGCCCGGCGCCGGCGAGGGCCGACGCCAGCGCGCGCGCCTCGGGTCGCGTGAGCCCGGGGAACCGCTCCTGGCCATCAGGGAACCGCAGCGCCCAGCGGCGCGTGGCGTCGGTGCGCCCCAGAGAAGCCGCATTGGCAGGCACGAGCTCGATCCCTCGCGACATTGGGCCATCCAGGATAGGAGACCGGAGGCGTGGGCTACCGTCTCGCGGGATGCGTGCGATGGTCCTTCAGGCGCCCGGCCCCGCGGACGGGGACGGCCCGCTGCGCGTCGTCGACCGGCCCGATCCTCGGCCGGGGCCCGGGGAGCTGCTGCTCCACGTGGCGGCGTGCGGCGTCTGCCGCACCGATCTGCAGCTCTGCGAGGGCGATCTGGCGGCCCGCCGCCTGCCCGTCGTGCCCGGCCACCAGATCGTGGGCCGCGTGGCCGACGTGGGGCCGGAGGTGTCGGGGTGGACGGCGGGCGAGCGCGCGGGCGCCATGTGGCTGGCCTGGGCCTGCGGGGAGTGCCGGCACTGCCTGACCGGCCGCGAGAACCTCTGCGAGCGGGCCCGGTTCACCGGCTGGGACGTGGACGGCGGGTACGCCGAGCGGGCGCTGGTGGACGCCCGCCATGCCGTCCGGCTGCCCGAGAGTGTGGACGACCTCGCCGCTGCGCCGCTGCTGTGTGGGGGGGTCATCGGGTTCCGCGCGCTTCGCCTCAGCGGCATCGAGCCCGGCGGGCGCCTCGGCCTCTACGGGTTCGGCGCGTCGGCGCTGCTGGCGATCCAGGTGGCCCGTCACTGGGGGTGCGAGGTGTACGTGTGCACCCGCTCCGACACCGAGCGCGAGCGAGCCTGGCGGCTGGGCGCGGCCTGGGTGGGCGGTTACGACGATCGCCCCCCCGTGCCCCTGGACGCGGCGATCACCTTCGCGCCCGCCGGCGAGGTGGTGCTGGCCGCCCTGCGGGGGCTCGACCGGGGCGGCACCGTCGCGATCAACGCCATCCACCTGGACCGCGTGCCCGAGTTCCCGTACGAGCAGCTGTGGTGGGAGCGCTCGCTGCAGAGCGTCGCGAACGTCACCCGCCAGGACGCGGCAGACTTCATGGCCCTCGCCGCCGAGATCCCGGTGCGCACGCAAACCGAAGCGCACCCGCTGGCCAGCGCCAACGACGCGCTGCGACGGCTCCGGTCGGGCGAGGTGGACGGCGCCGCGGTGCTGGTGCCCTGAAAACGCGCCTTGCCCGCCGCCGGGGGTCCCGCCATCGGGGGGCGTCGGCCGCGTGAGGGGCCGCCGCCCTCCCGGCAGGCGGGGCGTCGAGTGGCTAGAGGCCCGACGTGGCCTTCTTGATGGCCGCGGTGAGCGCCTTCCTCATCGCGTCGCCCACGCCCGGCGCCCAGCCCTTGGACGCGACCGCGACGGCCGCGATGAGCAGGGTGACCATGACCACCACGCCGACGTACTCGACCGTGCCCTGACCAAGCTGGCGCGTGCGGCTGTCGACGAGGCTGATGGCCGTGGCGTGGAGCCAGGCCACGATGGCGATCGGCATCACTCCTCCTTCGTTCGGTTCGACACGGCCCATGCTGCAGCCCCGGCATGCAACGGCTCCACGCACCGCCGCGCCGATGGGGCGCCGGCCCTGTGACGGCGGCGGGGAGGCGCTGGTCGCTAAGGGGAGCGGCGGCGCAGCAGCAGGTCGACGATGCGCCCGAGGTCACCCGGGGTGCCGGAGCCGTCGGGCCTGCGGCCGGACCCCTGGTCGCGGTCGCGGGCGCGGCCCCAGGCGCCGCGCCCGGCGGCGCGGGTGAGCCGGCGCAGCGTCTCGTCGGCGGCCAGCCGGCCCAGGTCGCGCGCGACGCGCAGCCCGGCCTCCCGAGGCGAGCTGTGCGCGAGCTCGTCGACGTACCGCTCGAGGGCCGGCCCGGCGGCACGCCCGTCGCGCTGGGCGGCATCGGCCGGGTTCTGGGGGTACGGGGCCACGCCCAGCGCCCGTCCCACCGGGTCGGTAACCAGCCCCTGGCCCCGCTGCCGAAGACGCCCGAGGAAGCCGTCGGCGAACGCGCTCTGCGCCTCGAGCTGCAGCTGGTAGCCGCTGCGCGCGATGCGGTCGGCCCGGCGCAGGACGCGCAGCGCGACGGGGTCGCCGACGCCACGGGGAACCAGTGCGGACAGCGGCAGGTGGTTTGCGCCGTCCGCCCCCAGGAGCGGCCGTGCGGCCCGCTCGACGACGGGCGGAGGGCCGCCGGGCGGGCGCATATGGCTGGACGCCCACGCGCCGAGGAGCGCCAGCAGGCCGGCGAGCAGCAGCCACAGCGCGACCGCCTCGACCGTGGCCTGGCCCGTGTGAGTTCGAGCCCGCATCGGTGCCGAGGCTAGGAAGGAGCGACACGCCGGTCTGCGCCGGAGCGCGCCGATTCCGTCACGTCGCGGCGCCCGCCGCGGGATACAATCCGCCGAAGGGAGCCCAAGGAGGCACCGATGAACGTGCTGGACAGCTTGACCAAGCAGGCCAACCGCCTCGCGGGCGACGTGCAGTCGTCGGTGAAGCGGGCGCGCATCGAGGGCGAGCGCCGGCTGCTACTGCGCCAACACCGCTCAGCGCTGGAGGAGCTCGGCGAGCGGGTCTACGAGCTGGTGCGCTCGGGTCAGATGCCCGAGGGCCGCCTGGGCCCCGAGCTTGCCGCGGTGGAGAGCAAGCTGATGGAGATCGACGCGAGGGCGGCCGAGATCGAGGATCTCCGGCCCGCCGACGATGAGTCGGCCGGCGATGACCCCTCGGCTGCTGCGTTTCCCATGGTGGACGGGTCGGGCGAGCCGCGCGAGGACACCGGCCCCGGGCCCGGATGGGACGCCGCTTCCCGCTACTTCCGCGACGGCTAGTGACCTTGGTGCCCGCGGGGGCCTGCCTGTATCCTTGGCGGCCCCGACGTGGGGTGTGGTACCCGCCGGATCAGGAGTGGGGGCGTGAGGGCCGAGTCCGACCTCCAGGGACACCATCGCTCTGACGGGACGCCCGCGTGCCACCGATGCGGCCTTCCGCTGCTCGCGGAGGCGGAGTTCTGCCCCTACTGCGAGCGGTGGCTCAACGAGGGCGCCCTCCCGCGACTGTTCGGCCGTCGTCGCACGGCCGGGAGCCGTCCCCCGGGCCGGCGCCTGGCCGGCGTGCCCGAGCGGCTGCTGCTCGGCGCCGGACTGGCGGTCTTCGGGCTCGTCGCTGCCGCGAGCCTCGCGGCCGCCTTCCTCACGTAGTGTGATCGCGCACCGCACCACGGCTGCCCGTCGGATAATCGGGAGGGAGACCGCTGCCCACCACTGACCCGCAGGACCTGTTCGAGACCGGCGACGAGGTCTCCGGCAGCTTTCGGTGCCTCGAGTGCGACCTGCTCATCAAGTCGCCAGTCGAGAACGACGGGGTGCTGGTGCTGCCGGTGTGCGCTCTCTGCGGCTCGTTCCGCTGGAGGCGCTCG
This sequence comes from Miltoncostaeaceae bacterium, assembly GCA_030598395.1. Taxonomy (GTDB): domain Bacteria; phylum Actinomycetota; class Thermoleophilia; order Miltoncostaeales; family Miltoncostaeaceae; genus JAUVPZ01. The sequence continues at coordinate 6,039 of JAUVPZ010000038.1, forward strand.
GCCTCGTCCTGACCCTCGGCGCTATGCGCCGGAGCCCGGGTCCATCTCGTCGATCAGCTCCTCGGCACTCATGGCGACGAGCGAATCGAAGCGCGCGCTCCCGCGCGAGCCCAGCTCGACAGAGATCCGCGCCATGGCGGCCTCGTCGGGCGCCTCGACGATGGAGATGATGTCGTACTCGCCCAGAACGGCCCACTGGCGCACCACCCGGCCGCCGAGGGCCTCGATCTCCCGGTTGACCTCCAACAGGCGCTCGGGGGTGGCCACCAGGGTCTGCATGCCCTGGTGGCTGAGTGTCGAGAGGAGAATGAAGGTACGCACGGGCTGCTCGCGCAGTCTAGATGGGCGCCACCGGCGGCCGGCGGGCTCCGGAGGGCCTCCGCAGGCCGTGCGGCGCGCCGCCCAGGGTCAGCAGGCCGTCGAGGACCTCGCCCGGGCGCGTGGGCGACAGCCTGGCGTGACGTGCGCGCGGCACGGTCTCCGCCGCCTCGATGACGATCCGGTCCACCCTCACGACCCGCACGCCCGCTCCTCCCGTTCCTGCTGGAGACGAACGGCCGGGATCGACCGGCCCGCGGCGAGTACACTCCGCGGCCGCCAACCGACGACGATCAAGGGGAGATGATGCGCCTCGACACCGAGTTCGAGCCGAACGAGCTGCAGGTGGCGCTGCTGGGCTATGAGCCCACCGATCTCGAGAAGGCGCTCATCGGCTGGACGCGCGAACGCTGGCCGATGGCCGCGCGGGCCATGGTGTATGCCAAGAGCGAGGCCGTGAACATGGTCTCCGGCACGTCGGGGCTGCGCAACGACGAGTCGAAGCTGGTGCTCGAGGTCGCCGCGCGGATCGCCATCGCGGAGCGCGAGCTGATGTGCCGCGCCATCGCCGGCGTGCTGCCCGAGTGGCTGGAGGAGCACTACGGCCTTCAGCCCGTGGAACCTGCCGCCGAGTCCGACTAACGGGACACTAGCCCGGCTTGTCCTCCGCAGGGTAGTCGCCCTCCTCCCAGGCGCTCCAGCCCCCCACCAGCACCCCCACGCGCGAGAGACCGCTGTCGAAGGCCCACAACGCAATCTTCAGGCTGGTGGCCTCCCCCGAGCGGTCGCAGTAGAAGATCAGCTCCACGTCGCTGGGCAGGTCGCCAACCTGGCGCTCGAACTCCATCGGCTCGATCCTGACCGCGCCCTTGACCTGCCGTTCGGACTCGCGGTAGCCCAGGTCGCGCACGTCAACGGGCTGGACGGGGTCGCCCATCGCGAAGGCGGCGACCAGATCCACGGGCCGCCAGCGCGCAACGTCGTCCCAGGCCATGGTGCCTCCCCAGTCGTGACCGCGAAACGCTAGCAAGCGCGCCTCGGCGCACTCGAGGTCGTCTGCGTCCGCCAACTCGAGGACCGCGCGGACGTAGGAGCGGGTCAGCGGGGTCTCCACACCCGCCCCGACGGCGCCCCGCAGGTACGCCACGCCGTTGCGCCCGCCCCGCGCGACGCTGAGCGCCGCCCGGTGGGCCAGCGCGCGTGGATCCATCTCCTCCGGAGCCAGGTTGCCGGGCAGTGCGGCGGCGATGATCGTGAGGTCGCGGTCGTCAGCGCCGGCGGCGACCTCGACCACCCCGCGGGCGGTCGGAAGCCCCTCGCGGGAGCGGAGCGCCTCGACGGCCTCACCCAGGCGCACGCCGCGCCGGAGCACCAGCAGGGCGCCATCCACCGAGCCGCCGCCGGGATGCGGGACCAAGACCGGACCGTTCCCCCACCGGGCGCTGGCCCGCCCGTACTCGACGGGAAACGGGGTGCGGCCTCGACGACGGTGGTCGACCATGGCGGAGAGCTCCGGGCCCGGTGTGTGCAGGATGGAGCCGTAGGCGAGGACCGCCACCTGCCGGGCCGGGACGACCGGCCGGCCCCGGCTCACCCCCCGGCAGCCGCGCGGCGTGCGGCGTGCGGTGACATGGGTGAGGAGGCTAGCCGCGGCGGCGGCCGGCCGCGGGCCCGCCGTGGTCCTCCATCTGCTTCCCTTCGTCGTCCGTGGCGAACGTGCAGACCGAGGATCCGACGGTGCGTCGCCCCAGGCCAGGCGAGGCGGCGCAGATCGCCGCGCTGCTGCTCTCGGCGCTGGGCGACAAGTACCGGCCGGCGCTGGGCGGCAATGCCGAGGGCCCGCTGACGCGGCTGATCGCCCAGGAGGTCCGGACCGGAGCGCGGTATCTCGTGGTGGCCGACGACCTCGGCGTGGTGGGCACCGTGCATCTGAGCACCGCCGATGAAGACGGTGGCGGCACTGGCGCGCTGGCACGCGAGTTGGGGGTTCTCCGGACTCTCCGGGCCATCGCGGCGTGGTCGCTGATCGAACCCCGGCGCCTGGAAGCCGACCTTGCCTCTGTGGACGAGCTCGCCGTCGCGCCCCGCGGGCGGCGGCGCGGCGTCGGGCGGGCCCTGTTGCGAGCGTGCGAGCGGGAGGCCCGCGCCCTGGGGAAGCGCCGGCTGATGCTCCTGGTGGTGTGGGAGAACGAGCCCGCGCTTGCCCTGTACCGCTCCGAGGGCTTCTCGGTCGCACGGCGCCGGCGCTTCCGCCTCGCCCGGTTGGTGTTCGGATCGCGCGGCGCCGACCTGATGGTCAAGCCGGTCGGCGCCGACGTCGGCGCTCAGGCCGCGAGGTGAGTTTCCTCAGGTTCAGGTTGAGAGTGAGAATCAGGAGTCGTCGGCATGGGCTCGGCCGACGGCAGCTCCAGCACCGCCCTGCACCCGGGTCCGGCCTCGATGGCCAGCCCCCCGCCCATGCGCTCGGCGAGCGCCCGCGCCAGGCCCAGGCCCAGGCCGTTTCCGGGCAGCGCCACGGCGTCACGGCCGCGCACGAACGGCTCGCCCACAGCGTCCAGTTCGTCGGGCGGCACGCCGGGGCCCGTGTCGCGCACGCCCACCAGCACCGTGTCTGGCCCGCCCGGTGCTGCCCAGAGGGTGATCGTGCCGCCCCGAGGGGTGAAGCGCTCGGCGTTGGCCATCAACTCGCCCAGCACCTCGCCCAGGGTGTCCGGGTCGACCCGCGCTGGGGGAATCCACTCGGGCAGCTCCAGCTCGACGCGCAGGCCCGCGGCGCGAAGGCGCTGCTCGGCGTTGCGTGCCTGGGCCCACAACACGCCGGCCAGCCCCACGGCCGTCGGCCCGACGGCACGCCGCTCGCGATGCTCGGTGCGCAGGAGGGCCCGCAGCATGCCCTGCAGGCGGTCGGCCGTCGCCAGGATCCCCGCGGCCGAGGGGGCCGTCGACGGTGGCAGCTGCGCGTGCAGGTGCGACGCGGCGGCCTGGATCTCGGCGACGGGCGCCTGCAGGCGGGCGGCGGCCGATCCGGTCAGACGCCGCCGCAGCGCGCCGAGCCGCTCCTGCTCAGTGCGCTCGGCGCAGACGACCACGCGGCCCTCGGGGACGCCCCATGCCTCGATCTCGAGCGAGCGTCCGTCGGCCAGCCTCATCCGCCGGCTCGCCAGACCGGAGCCGTCCAGCGCCGCGTCGAGGGCCAACTCGAGGGTGGTCCGGTCGGCTGCGAGCAGCGGCGCCACGAGACGCTCGAGCGCGTCGTTGCGCACGAGCCTGCGCGGGCTGGTGCGGCCGGCGGCGGGGATGGGGAGCGGCGAGAGGACCGACGACAGCGACTCGATGCCCGCCTCGGACGAGGCGGTGAGCTCACGCAACCGTGCCACGGATGCCTCCGTCGCGGCCGTGATGCGCTCCCACCCGGCGGGCGCTTGGCCGACGGCCGGCGCGGCGCGGCCCGCGGTCGAGGCCTCGAGGGCCTCAGCGAGGGCGTCCGCGTGCCGGCCTTGCCGGCGCGCGGCGAACCACGCAGCCGCCCCAGCAAGCGCTGAGAGCAGCAGGGCGCCGACCAGCGCGATCCAGCCCGCGGGGCCGACCGCCAGGGCCGGCTCGGCGACCGGGGCACGCAGGACAAGGCGGTCGCCGGCCGGAAGGACGCGCGACACCTCGACCGCCTCAACGACGGGTCGCCATCCCGCGCGCATCGCCGCAAGGCGCGCGAACGCGGGCGCCGAGCCGGCCTTCCAGAGCGCGGCCCCGCCGAACTCGGCGCGCACCGCGCCGCCAGGCTCCACCAGGCGCGCGGGAACCCCGCTCTCCCGAAGCGCCGCGGGGCGCCGGGCCGGCCGCACGCCCTCCAGCTGCGCCACCAGGCGGTCGGCGCGCGCCGCGAGGCGGTCGCCCGCCGGCGCGAGGTCCGAGCGTACCCCCGACGCGAAGAGCGCGGCCGCCAGCAGGCCGAGAGCCACCGCGCTCGCGGCGAAGACGGCGAGCCCGATCCTGATGGGAGCGCTGCCGGTGACTCGGCCCGGTGTCATGGCCCCGACGAAGTTCGCGGGGCGTGTGGCGCTCCCTCCCCCGGCGCCGGCGCCCGCGAGCACGAAGGACTCCTCCCGCGGCCCGCGAAGGACGCCCAGTCAGGTCGCGGAACGGCAACCGGAGGCTGGGTGGGAATGAGCGCGGTCGAGACGGCACGCCAGAGCGAGGCACCACACCTCGCCGGGCCGCGCACGCTGACGGCCAGCGAGGCGGCAGCCACGATCGGCGTGAGCATCGGGACGGTGCGCGCCTGGGCCGACCGCGGCATCCTGCCGTCGTTCCGCACGGTCGGCGGCCACCGACGCTTCGAGGTCCACGAGCTCAAGCGGTGGCTGGCCGCGCGTGGCGCGTCGATGCCCGAGGTGCCCGGCCGCCGGGCGCGCGCCCCGGACGTGCGCGCCTGCCCCGAGATGGCACGCTGGCTCAACTCGCGGGTGGAGGAGGTCGCGGCGCGGGTGCTCGCCGGCTACGACCCGTCCGTGCGCGCGGCCGTGACGCCGAAAACGTCGGCCGCCACCATCCGGCGCTCGGCCGGGCGCTTTCTCGGTGCCCTGACCGCCGCGCTGGAGGCCGGGCGCGCCGGCGCGCTTGCCGGGCGCGCCGAGCTGGCGGGGTTCCGAAGCGGCGGCGTCGCCAACGCCTTCGTGGTGGCCGAACACACGCGCTTCGCCACGGCCGTGGCACGCGAGGCGGAGGAAGGCATCGCCACGGGCGCGGTGCGCGAGCCGTGGGCGACCGCGTCGCTGCACAGCGTGATCGACCGGATGCAGGCCGCCCTGGTCTCGGGCTTCCACGAGGGGCGCAGCGCCGAGGCCGAGGCCACGGCCACGCGCGCCGCCTAGCCCAGCCGGGCCCGGAAATGCCTGAAGCCCACCGAAGTGGGCTTCAGGGCTAGCAGGCCGTAAGCCGGATTCTGTCGTGGGCAGTCATCCATCTGGGACGCCCGTTGCCGGGCGCCTCGTGCGGCCGACCTGGGGCTGGGCGAGCAACCCGTGGCGCCCCGGCTTGGCCTTGCACCGGGTGGGGTTTACCCAGCCGGCCTGTCACCAGACCGCTGGTGCGCTCTTACCGCACCATTTCACCTTCGCCGCCGGCAAGCCGGAGGCTGTGTCGTTTCTGTGGCACTTTCCCTGGGGTTTCCCCCGCTGGCCGTTAACCAGCACCCTGCTCTGTGGTGTCCGGACTTTCCTCGGGCCGCCGAGGCGACCCGCGACTGCCTGGCCTGCGCGTCCTAGTGTAGTTCCGCGCTGCCGGCAGGCGAAGCGCTGCAGCCGCCGATCACATTTCCCGCACGACGCCCACGACCACTCCGAGGAGCCTGGCGTCGTTGGCCGGGATCGGTTCGTAGGCCGGGTTCTCAGGGCAGAGCAACGGCTGGCCGTCGACGCGGTCGAGGCGCTTTACGGTGGCCTCGTCCCCGATGACCGCCACCACGACCTCACCGGGGTCGGCGGCTTGGGCGCGCCGAACGATGACCAGGTCGCCCTCGAGGATGCCGGCGCCGACCATGGAGTCGCCCCTGACACGGAGGGCGAAGTCGCCCGCGAAGGGTGTGTGGACCCAGTCCTCGATCTGCTCCTCGGCCAGCGCAGGTGCGCCGGCCGCCACCGAGCCGACCAGCGGGAGTGCCTCGGGCCGGGGCGGCAGCGCGACCTGGACCTCGGTGGAGCACACGAACATGGCTCGCGGCTTGGTGGGGTCGCGGCGGATGTGGCCGGCACGTTCGAGCTTCGCGAGGTGCGCGTGCACCGTGGACGGGGAAGCGAGCCCCACCGCGAAGCCGATCTCCCGCACAGTGGGTGGATAGCCGCTGTCGCGGCAGTGGCGGGCGATGAACTCGAGGATGGCCGCCTGGCGCTCGCTGAGATCACTCATGTCGGTGTGGCGCTCCCCCCCGGAGACGCGAACAGGTGTTCCGGACCTTAACACGCCGGCGGCGCCTCGCCAATTCGGGCCCTGACACAGCGACGGGGCTGTAGAATTCGGACACCCGCAGGCGGCTGTGGCGGAATTGGTAGACGCGCAAGGTTGAGGGCCTTGTGACCCTTCTGGGTCGTGGAGGTTCAAGTCCTCTCAGCCGCATTTTGAGCCAGCGACCAGCCCGGACGCCGGTGCCGATCGTGCTTGCCGCCGTGCTGGCGCTGATCGTCGTGGTCGGGCTCGGCCTGTACATGGCGACCCAGCGCTCCACGGCGGCCCATGAGCTTCCCCGCTGTGGCACGGACGCACGTCTTCCCTGCCTCGCCGAGCGGCAGGGGAGCAGGCGGGTGGTCGCCATCGCGGAGGACGGCGAGCGCGTCGCCGTGCCGCCGGCGGTCTACGAGCGGCGGCTGGCCGACCGGGTCAACAGCAGCCCGCGGCCGTGCTTCTCGGGCGCGATGGCCTGCTAGCGCTCAGCGCCAGACGGAACGCGACCAGCACAGGGCGAGTGCGGTCAGGAGATGGCGTGCGCGTCGCATAGCTCGATGATCGGCTTCGCCGGCGGGCGCTAAAGGCCTGCCGGAGCTCCTAGTGTCCTGAGTCAGAAGTTCGTCGCATGTTTCGCGCGTGAATCCCGGGCGAGGCGAGGACGCAGGGAGGCCCGATATGGGGGACATCGGGTCGACCGAGGAAACTCCATGGCGACGGGATGCAGCCGCGAAACTGCCCGCTAGTTTCCGACCCGGGACGCTAGTACCCCGTCAGGAAACGTTCGCCACGCTCCGCCGCGCTGCAAACCTCCGCGGATGAGGCGTCCTCGGTCATCGCCATGGGGTCCGCCATGCCGATGACACTGCGTCCTGGCCCCGCGGGCTTTTCGCGGGCGGAACACGCCAACGTCCCCTGACGGGGCACTAGTTGAAGATCAGGCCGGTGAGGCCAATGATGGCGGCCAGGATGTACACGCCGAGCACCGCGCCCAGGTACAGCAGGATCGCGATGACGAACACGGCGATCGCAGAGGCGACGTAGCGGAGCGACCACTTGGCGCCGGCGTTGCGCATGACGTCGTCCATCGGCGCCAAACACTACCGCCGGGCCCAGCCGGCGGGAAGCGACGGGGCCAGGAAGGGACGGCCGTCCCGGCGGCGGCGTCCGGCACCAGTGCTCCGTTCCGGGGCACTAGACTCCCGCGGGCCCTCGACTTGGGAGGCGGCATGCCCGACAACGACGACCTCGCCGAGGCGCGGGAGGCGATGATCGAGCAGATGGTCGCGATGGCGCGCACCGCGAAGAGCTCGGCCACGATCCTGCGCCTGGCCGAGGCGTACGCCTGGCTCGCGGAGCCGGGCCAGCCGCACGGCGGGGGCGGGTCCGAGAACCGCTAGTGAGCCTGCCTCAGAGCGTTCTCGAGAGCAGGAAGGTGGTGGCGAAGAACGCCACGCCGGCGACCACCGTGATGCGGTCGAGGTTCTTCTCGACGATGGCGGTGGAGCCGCCGTACGCGCTGCTGCTGGCGCCCACTCCGAACGCTCCGGAGAGGCCGCTGTCGCGCCCGCTGTGAAGCAGCACCAAGAACACCAGCACCACGCTCACCAGGGAGTGCAGGCCGATGAGCAGCGTATCCACGCGGCCACGGTAGCAGCCGTCCCGCCGAGCGAGCGTCGCCGGTTCCTCCGTTGCGTCCGACCGGGCAGACTGCCAGGCGCATGACCGAGCCGACGCTCCTGAACCCTCCCGAATTCCCCGACTGCTTCGTCTGCGGACACGCCAACCCGGAGGGCCTGGGCCTGCGCGTCTACCGCGACGGCGACGAGGCGGTGTCCAGCTACACACCGCGGTCGGTGTATCAGGGCTATCCCGACCGCTTCCACGGCGGGCTGGTGGCGCTGTTGGTCGACGAGATGCTCGTCTATGCCGGAGCGCCGCACGGCATCTGGGGCATGACGGCCCGCGTCTGCTACCGCTTGCGCCGGCCGATCCCCCTCGATCAGGAGCTGTCGCTGCGCGGCTGGCTCACGAAGCGCACGGCCGGCGGCTTTCGGGCCGCGGTCGAGGTTCGGCTCCCGGACGGCACCCTGGCCGCCGAGGGCGAGGGCACGTGTGTGGTGCGCGATCCGGCGACCCTCGCGCGAGCCACCCCACGGCCGTCGGATGAGACAGGCTCGTAGCGAAAGCGGCACTGGCCCGATGGGCTGCTGATCTCGGCCGGCGGCGGCGAGGCTCGGGAGGCACGCTCCTAGCGTTCGTCCCCGTCGAGGCGCCGCGCGAACTCGCGCAGCAGCCGCGCGCTTTCCTCCTGAAGGACGACCAGACGCGCCATCAGCGCGTGGAGGGCCTTCGGGTCCGCCCCGTTCACCATGCCGGGCTCGGCGCCGTCGGGGTCGGGGTCGGGGCAGTCGCCGAGCCCCAGCGCCGCGCGCAACCGAGCCTCGGGAAGTTCGAGCGCCCGGGCCATGAGCACCACCTCGCCGTCGTCGCACAACCGGCGCTCGCCGGCCTCGATGCGCACCAGCGTGCGCGGCGACCAGCCCGACCGCTGCCCGGGTGTCCAGCCGAGCCGCAGGCTGAGCTGCATGCGCGTGAGCCCAAGCTCCTCGCGCCGGCCCCGGATGAGGATGCCGTGCGTGGCGCTGTCGGCGGAGGCGTCCACCGCAACGAAGAGTAGCGGCTGGCGTGCCAATGTGCCATCTTGTCACGTCGTTTTGACACGCCGTTGGCGCAGGTGGCACGCCAGTTTGGCATACTTGGACCATGTCGCAGGCGTATGACAGCGCTGCCAGTCCACGCGGGGCCCGGCGCCTCGGGCCCGCCACGAGGGGAGGAGAGGACGATGGTCGTCGTTCGTGATGGCG
>JAUVPZ010000155.1 GCA_030598395.1 Miltoncostaeaceae bacterium
CGCCTCGGTCTCGTCGATCGCCTCGGTCTCCTCGAGCAGGCCGGCTCGCAGCGCGTGCTGGACCATCTCGGCCCGGGTTCCGGCGCCGAGCTTGGTGAGCACGTGCGCACGGTGGCTCTCGACGGTGCGCACGCTCACGATCAGCCGCTCGGCGATCTCCTGGTTGGTGTACCCGAGCGCCAGCAGCCGCAGGACCTCGCGCTCGCGGGGAGAGAGCTCGTCGATCGGCTGGTCCGGCGCCGGCTTGGTGAGCCGGGCACCGAGCGCGGGCTCGAGATAGCGACCGCCCTCGGCGACCTGACGGATCGCCCGCACCAGCTCCTCGTCGGCGGCCGTCTTGACGACGTAGCCCGAGGCCCCCGCCTCGAAGGCGCTGCGGACCTCCTCGATGCCATCGTGCATCGACAGGACCACCACGCTCGTCTCCGGCCGCCGCGCCAGCACGCGCCTGGTGCCGTCGAGCCCGCCCATGCCCGGCATCTCGAGGTCCATCACCACGATGTCCGGCGCCAGGCGCTCGAGCGCGGGCAACGCATCCTCGGGAAGTGCCGCGTCGCCCACCCAGTCGATGCCGTCCTCGTGCTCCAGCAGCGCGCGCAGGCCGGCGCGCAGCACGCCGTGGTCGTCGATCACCATCACGCGGATCGAGTCGCTCATGCCTTGCCTCCGAGGTCGACGATGACGACGGTGCCGGCTCCGGGCGTGGACTCCACCCGCAGCCGCCCGCCGATCAGCCACACCCGCTCGCGGATGCCTGTGAGGCCCAGTCGCTGGGGGTCGACCCGCTCGGGGTCGAAGCCGCGCCCGTCGTCCTCGATCACCACGCGGACGCGGTCATCCAGCAAGCCCACCACCACGCTGGCCCGGCTCGCGCCGCTGTGGCGTGCGACGTTGGTGAGCGCCTCCTGGACGACGCGGTAGAGCGCGATCTCGACCTCCGCCGGCAGGTCGGCCGGGAGCCCCTCGGTCGCAAGGTGGCAGGCGATGCCGGTCGTCTCGTTCAGCCGTGCGACGAGGCGCTCGAGCGCAGCCGACAGGCCGTGCTCGCGCAGGCCCGGTGGGCGCAGATCGGACGCCAGGGCGCGCAGGCCGGCGGTGATCTCGCCCACCTGGCCGCGCAGCGCGGCAATCCGCTCACGGGCCGCGGCGTCGGGGAGATCGCGCTCGATGGTGCGCAGGTGCAGCGCCAGCGCGGTGAGCCCCTGGCCCGCCTCGTCGTGCAGCTCGCGCGCGATGCGGGCGCGCTCGCTCTCCTGGGCATCGATGGCCCGCCGGAGCCCCTCGGCGGCCGCGGTGGCGTGCGCCTGCGCGGCACGCGCGTCGGCGGCCTCTTCCATGCGCTCCCGCTCGGCCGCGAGCGCGCGCGCATGGCGCTGGGCGGCGGCGACCGCGACGCTCGCCTGGGCGGCGAGGGTGAGCGCCACGCGCTCGTCGTCCTCGTCGAAGGCGCCGCTGCGCTTGTCGGCGACATAGAGGTTGCCGAACACCTCCTCGTCGAGCAGCAGCGGGACCCCCAGGAACGAGCGCATCTGCGGGTGATGCGGCGGAAATCCCACCGCGCGAGGGTCGGCGGCGATGTTCTCGATGCGCAGCGGCCGGGGGTCGCGGATCAACTCGCCAATCAGGCCGCGCCCGCGCGGCGGGTCGCCGATCGCCCGGCGCTGGGCGGCGGTGACGCCCGCGGTGATGAAGCGCTCGAGGCCGCGCCGGTCCGCGGCCAGCACGCCGATCGCCGCATAGTCGGCACCGATCAGCGACCGGGCGGCCTCGGCCAGGGTCTCGAGCGCCTCGTCGATGCTGGTCTGACCGGCAAGCGCCAGACCGGCGCCGATGAGCTGGTCCAGCCGGTCACGGGCATCGCGCGAGCGGCGCGACTCCTCGGCCATGGCGGGCACGTGGGTCGCGATGCGCCCGAGGGCGCCCAGCAGCTGCTGGGCGGCCTCGCCTGGATCCCACCGGCTCGTGCGGGCCCCGGCGAGCAGGCCCCAGTCCGCGCCGTCGCCGCCCACCGGGGCGACCGCGATCCACCCCTCCGAAAGCTCCGACAGCGTTCCCAGGGCGGTGTCGGCGGCGGGGGCGGCCCGCGGGGCGGGAAGGGACCGGTCCAGCAGCGGATCGCCCTCGCGCGCGAGGCGTGCGCCTGACTGGCGCTCGACGGTGGCACCGACCACCTCGGCCTCATCGTCCGATCGCCAGCGGATGACCGCCGCCCAGCTCAGGTCCAGCGCCGCCGCGGCGGTCGCGGCCAGCGCACGCATCGAGCCCGCCTCGTCGCCGGCCTGCTGTGCCTCGCAAGGGGCGTCGAGCGGCCCCAGCGCCGCGCGGGTGACGACCGGCTGCTCGGGTGCCATCACCGGCAGGCTAGCTGTACTGCCCGCGGTCGTGATCCACCTCCGCGAACTCGTCGAGCGCCGAATCGATGGTCAGAGTGACGATCTGCGGCTCACGCCCGCCCTGCGCCCTCGGTCGCCGGCCGGAGCGGTCGCCGCGCTCATCCCCGCGCACCACCGCCCTGGCCGACCGACACGGGCGCCTCGTCAGGGCGCAACTCGCCGTCGGCCGGGGTGGCCTCTTTCGGGCGCACCACCAGCACCGGGCAGGGCGCCCGGTAGGCGACGTAGGCCGCGAAGCCGCCCAACATCACGCGCCGGACGACTCCGCGATAGGCGGCCAGTACGATGAGGTCGCAGCCGGCCTCCGCGGCGTAGTCGCATGCCGCCGCCGGCGGGTAGCCGCGCAGGAGCACCGGCTGCGCGCCGGGAACCTCCGCGGCCTGTTCGCGGAGCCACTGCTCGGCACCTCGGTACACGTCCTCGGACGCCGCGACGAAGCCGTAGGGGCCCGTCGACATCAGAATCGGGTCGGGCGCCACGTGCACCAGCCGGAGCCGCCCGGTCCCGAGCTCGCTGAGCCGTTGGGCCTCGGCCAGCGCAGCCATCGACGCCTCATCGCGATCGATGAAGCAGGCGATGTTCTCGTAGGGCGCGCTCACCGGGTCGCCCCTCGCATGTCGTGGTGGACCGCTCACAATGCTACTCGCTCGCC
>JAUVPZ010000129.1 GCA_030598395.1 Miltoncostaeaceae bacterium
CCCAGCCCGGCGCTCCGGCGGCGGCCCACCCGTCGTAGTCGGCGGCCTGACCGCGCACGTACACCATGCCGTGGTTGAGGCCCGACCCGCCCAGTCCGCGGCCGGCCGGCAGGGGGGTCGCGCGGCCGTCGGTGCCCCTATCGGGCACGGACTCGTAGCCCCAGTTGTAGCGCCGGCTGCGTAATAGGTGGCCAAAGCCCGCCGGGACGCGGATGTAGAGGCTGCGGGGCTTGCCGCCGGCCTCGACGAGCAGCACCCGGTGCCGACCGGACTCCGTCAGGCGGCTCGCGAGGATGCACCCCGTCGTGCCGCCCCCGACGATCAGGTAGTCGACATCGTCCATTAGCGGCTCCGCTGCTTTGTGACGGCCCACGGTCAAATGATGCACCTTCGCGCGGCCGCGCCGGCGCCGGGGTCACGTCCGAGTACTCCCGCGCGGGCGCCCGTGCGGAGGCACCGGAACGCTCATCGTCGCCGCGCGATCATCTCACCTGACGCAGGTCCTCGCAGAGGCGCTGCCCGCGCCCTACGCGCCTGGCGGCGCGATCGTCGGCTCGTGGGGAGGGTCGGCTCAGCAGCAGGCGGAGGGCCGCGCGGCGCGCACGATGGCCGAATGCATGCCGTCGGCGACCTTGTGCGTCAGCGCGATCTCCACGTCGCCGAAGCCCGCGTCCCGAAGGCCTGCCCGGAACTCGGAGACCGACAGCGCACCGGCGATGCAGCCCTCCCAGCTTCCGCGCTGGGCGCGGGCGGCCGCATCGAGCCCGTCGTCGGCGACGACGTCGGCCATCGAGAGCCGCCCGCCGGGCCGCAGCACGCGGAACGCCTCCGCGAACACGGCCCGCTTGTCGACCGAGAGGTTGACCACGCAGTTCGAGATGACGGCGTCGATCGAGGAGTCCGGTAGCGGGACGGCCTCGATGCTTCCCTCGTGGAACTGGACGTTCTCGACCCCCGCATCGGCCGCGTTGGCGCGGGCCAGCGCAAGCATCTCGCCGGTCATGTCGACGCCGTGAGCGGTGCCGCCGGGGAACACGCGCCGCGCTGACAGGATGACGTCGATTCCGCCACCGGAGCCCAGGTCGAGGACGTCCTGGCCCGGCCTCAGGTCGGCGACGGCGGTCGGATTGCCGCAGCCCGCCGACGCCAGCAACGCGGCATCGGGAAGCGTGTCGCGCTCTCCCGTCGCGTAGAGAGCCGGACCGAACACCTCGGCGTCCAGCCCGCCGCAGTCGCCGCCACAGCAGGTCGTCCCCTGCCCCTCCGTGGCCTGGCGCGCCGTCGTCGCGTAGTGGTCGCGCACCGCCTGGCGACGATCGCCCGCTTCCGTGGTCATCTCGCTCCCCTCGTTTGCCCGAACGTACCGTCAAAGCTACCGGCACGGCCGCCGGGCGCGCCCTCGGCGCTGCGCACGAGCAGGTGGGCGCGCCGCCCGGGCCGGTCTCTGACTCGGCGAACCCGCCGTCGAGATAGACGTCGACCCGCACCTCGGTCGGCCTGCACGAGCGCTCGACGGGGGCCGAGATGACACGCTGGCCGTTCCCGGAGACGGTGAAGAACAGCGCGGCCTCCGGGGGCTGCACCCACGCGCCGTCGCGCACGGGCCGCTCGAACTCCAGGGCGCTGAGCGCCGTGCCTCGCGGCACGTTGCGCCACACGAGCCGCAGCCGCAGCCGCCCGTTCCGGACACTGAGGCCCTGCACGCTGGCCGAGCCGCGCGCCGGCGGGGTGCCCGAGACCTGGCGCCCCAGGGTGAACCCGGTCTCTCTCGCCACGATCTGGCGCTCCAGGCGCGTGGCCTCGTCGGCGACGTCCGGCTCGTTGGCGATGAGCCACTCGAGGTAGGTGAGGTAGGCCGCCACCAGGTCGCGGGTGCGCTGCGAGGGCTCGGCGTCGGCCAGGAGCCGGACGCCGCTGTCCAGCGACGCCTCGGCCGCGTCGGAGTCGCCCCGGCCGACCTCGGCCGCGCTGCGCAGGAGCCACACGTCCGGCACCTGGTCGTTGATCTCCAGGGCCTCGTCGGCGGCCTGTACCGAGCGGTCGTACTCGCCGGCGTAGAACGCCACCAGCGACAGGATGCCGAAGGTGAGCAGGTCGGTGTCGCCCCCCACCTCCAGCGCGCGCCGCACATCCGCCACGGCGCTGGCGGCCGCCTCGGTTCCGCCGGTCACGGCGCCGGTGCTCTGGAGATCGGGGTTGTCCGCCAAGATTCGCGCAGCGGCGCGGCCCGTGTAGGCGGGCGCGAAGTCGCCGTCGTCCTGCACTGCCAGGTCGTACTGCGCCAGGGCCTGGACATAGCGCCCGTTGTCCACCAGCACGTTCGCGCGGGCCGTCGCCGCGATGGCCTCGCCGGACGTCTCGGGGATGGACAGCGTGAAGATCCAGGCCGCCCAGCCCACCACCAGCGCCGCCACCACGAGCCCCAGCGACAGGAACGCGACGCGCATGCGGCCCTTCACGACCAGCGCGAAACCAACCAGGAACAGCGCCACCGCGAGGACCGCGATCACCGTCGTGTACTGCGTTGAGCGGTCGTTCCAGGTGACGCGGGTCTCGGCGAGCGCGGCCTGCTTGAGCGTGGCCTCCTGCGTGCTGAGGCGAAGCTCGTTGAGCACGTCACGGGCGCGCTCGCCGCGAAGCTCGCCCTGCGCCCGCGCCAGGGCCTGCCGCTGCTCCGCGGCGGAGGTCGTCCCCCCCGCCGCCTCCGTGAGGCTGCCGGCGCCGGGGATGAACGGCCGGCGGAAGGCCAGGGAGGCCCGCTCGGCCGCGATGTCGTCCTCGAGGCCGAGCGCCGCGTCCTGCTCGACGTTGGCGCGCAGCGCCGCAACCGCCGTGCGGGTGGTTTCGCGGGCGGTGTTGGACTCGTTGACGCTGGCCTTGGTCTGCACGACGGCCAGCCCTGCGCCGAGCAGCACGATCGAGGCCAGCGCGACAGCGATCCAACGGGTCAGCGGGTCGCCTGGCGACTCCTCCTCGCCGCCGTCCGGCGGGTCCTTCGCGGCCGCGCTGCCCCCGACGTCGTCCTCGGTCATGCGAAGAAGCCCGTTGCAAAGCTGCCGATCACGGCAAAGACGAGCACGACCAGGCCGACCGCGGCAGACCCGTAGAAGACCGCGGGGCGGTCGCGCCAGACCTGCGACACGGTGAACAGCAGCACGGCCACCAGGCAGAAGAAGGCCCATGACACGAGCCCGACCACCCGATCCCTGATCGCTTCGGCCTCGGCGGCCCACCGCGCGGGGTCGAGCTTGCCGGGCGAGTCGAGCGCGGTTGACGTCTCGGCCGCAATCGCAGCCGCCCGCGCATCGAGGTCGAACGGACGCGGCGTGGGCTCCGGCGCGCGCAGGTCGTCGCTGATCGAGAAGGGCCCGAAGACTCCCGCGTCGGCCGCCCGGCGCGTCGCTCCCCGGCGCAGGCTCTGCGCCTCTTCGCGCGCCAGCGCGGCCAGCCGGGGGCTCCCGGCGGCGGCGATCGCCTGGGCCTCGATGTCGAGCGCGGCGGCGACCGCGTAATCGGCGACGTACCGGGCGTAGGCGCGGGCGTCGCTGACCGACGCGACCGTGACCGTGATGTCCTGCTGCTGGACCTTGACGGTCTCGCTGACCGACTGGCGGTCGTCGAAGGCCGCGGTGCTGCCGATCTGCGCCGCCCGCCAGCCGAAGAGCGCCGCCAGGATGGCCGCGAACCCGATCAGCAGAGCGACCACCCACTGCCTGCGGGTGAGCTTCATCGCCCGCGCGCGCTTCTGGAAGCCAGGCGTTCGGTGCTAGGGCCGGTCATGCGGACAGGAATCTTGGAGTCCGCCGGTCGGAGTGTCAACGCCCTACGCCGCAACGCACGAGATGTGCAAGAACAGGTGGACATGAGGAGCCGCGTGACATAGCGTGGACCGCCGTGTCGGTGACCAGCGTCGCAACGCGCGGGGTGCCCCTCTGGCGGAAGCTGCTGGTCGGGTTCCTGGTGGTGGTGGGCCTCATCTTCGCCCTGGCGGGCAACCTCACCGCCTGGACCACCGAC
>JAUVPZ010000020.1 GCA_030598395.1 Miltoncostaeaceae bacterium
ACGCCGTGGGGCGCCACCGCGGCGCGGGGCTCGGCGGCGGCCACGACGAGCGCGAGCAGACGCTCAACCAGTTGCTGGTCGAGATGGACGGCTTCGAGGCGAAGGAGAACATCATCCTCATCGCCGCAACCAACCGCCCCGACATCCTCGACCCGGCGCTATTGCGCCCGGGCCGCTTCGACCGCCAGATTGCCGTCGACCGTCCGGATCGGGACGGCCGCGCCGAGATCTTGGCCGTACACACCAAGGGCAAGCCCATCGCCGGCGAGATCCACCTGGACGTCCTGGCCGGCCAGACGCCCGGCTTCACGGGCGCCGACCTGGCGAACCTCGTCAACGAGGCCGCGATTCTCGCGGCCCGCAAGGACAAGCGCGTCATCGAGCAGGACGAGCTCGAGGAGGGGATCATGCGCGTGATCGCCGGCCCCGAGAAGAAGTCCCGGCTCCTCACCGAGCGCGAGCGGTCGATCACCGCTTACCACGAGATGGGTCACGCGCTGGTCAGCCACTTCCTGCCCCACGCCGACCCCGTGCACAAGGTCTCGATCATCTCGCGCGGGCAGGCGCTGGGCTACACCATCGCCATGCCCGATGAGGACACCCACCTCACCACCCGGGCGCAGCTCGAGGACCAGATGGCCATGGCCCTCGGCGGGCGCGCCGCCGAGGAGATCTCCTTCGGAGAGATCACGACCGGCGCGGCCAACGACCTCGAGAAGGTCACCGCCATGGCCAAGCAGATGACCATGCGCTTCGGCATGTCCGAGAAGCTTGGCCCGCGGGTGCTGGGCCACAACCATGGTGCGCCCTTCCTGGGCAAGGAGCTGCACTCCGAGCCCGACTACTCCGACGCCGTGGCCCGGGTCATCGACGACGAGATCCGGCGCATCATCGAGGAGGCGCACCAGGCCGCGACCGACGTGCTGGTCGAGCACCGGCGCGACCTCGAGATCCTCTCCGAGATCCTGCTTCGCCGCGAGACCATCGAGCGCGAGGAGTTCGGGCAGCTGCTCGAGGGCGCGTCCGAGGCCGAGGTGTTCGCGGCCAAGGACGCCGCCCAGGCCGAGAGGCTCAAGGAGAAGGGTTCCGAGGCACCGGCCAAGCCCAAGCGGGCGCGCAAGCCCTCGCCCTATCCCGGGCCTGGCGCCGAGCCGGTTCCAGAGGGCTGACCCGCAAGGTGTGACACCCGGGGGTTCGGCCCCGGTGCGCCTGCCGCAATGACGTACCGGAGGCGGGAGCCGCTGTGCTCCTAGCCTGGACCCATGGGCGGCCTCCCGCGCTGGCCGAGCGCTCGCGCACCCCTCCGGGCGGCGCCGCATGCCGTGCTGACTGCGCTGTGCCTCGGGCTCGCCGCGGCGAACGTCTGGGCGCCGTCGCCCGCGCTCGGCGCGGCGCTCGTGGCGCTGCTCGGAGCCTGCTCCCTGGTGGCGATCGCGCGACGGCACGCCTCGACCGCGCTGGCGGCGCTGGCCCTGGTCGCGCTGGCGGCCGGGGCGAGCTGGGGTGGCGCGCGCGTTGCCGCCACGGCGCCGCCTCGCCTGGATCTTCCGGCCCAGGTGCAGGGGACGGTGGCGGTCGACGGGCCGGCCGCCCGGACCGAGCGCGGGACCTGGCGCGCCCGAGCGGTTGCCGAGCGACTTCGGACGCCCGACGGGAACGCAGTCGTGCCGGGCACGCGGATCCTGCTCGAGCTGAGGGCCCGGGCGCGGCCGGAGCCCGGCCGGGTGCTCCGCGTACGCGGGCGCCTGCGGCCCGCCGTGGGCCGGGACGCCCCGGGGTGGTGGCGCCGGTACCTGGCGCGCCAGGCGATCGCGGCGAGGATGAGGCCGGCGGCCGCGCTCCCGGCGGGGTGGCGCGGCGGCCTGGCGGGGCTGCGAGAGCGCTGGCGCGCGTGGGCCGGCCGGCACGTCGGTGCCGGGCTCTCCGGCGACCGCCGCGCCGTGGTACGCGGCATGGCGCTGGGCGGCGGAGCCGAGCTGAGCCAGGAGGCGGCCGAGGCGTTTCGGACGGCCGGGATCTGGCACCTGCTTGCGGTGTCGGGCCAGAACGTGACGGTGGTTGCGGTGGCCGTCCTGGCCGCGCTGGTCGCCCTGGGGCTCCGGCGGCGCACCGCGGTGCTCGGCGCAGGCGGTGCCCTGGTGGCCTACTGCCTGGCCTGTGACGGCGGCGCCTCGGTCGGTCGGGCCGGCATCGCCGGCGGGCTCGGTCTGCTGGCCGAGTTGCGCTCCGCCGCGCGCGAGCGCTGGTACCTGTTGCTCGTCGGCCTGGCGGTCCTGCTGGCATACCAGCCGCGCAGCCTCGCCGACCCCGGGCTCCAGCTCAGCTTCGCCGCCGTCGCGGGGCTGTTCGTGCTCGCGCCGCCGATCGCCGAGGCGCTCCAGGGCTGGGTTCCGCGGCGCCTCGCGGGCCTGGTGGCGCTCGCGGCGGCCGCCGGGGCCGCGACCGCGCCGGTGGTGGTCGCCCACTTCGAGCGGCTGTCCCTCGCCGGGCTGGCCGTCAACGTGGTCGCGGTGCCGCTGGCCGCACCGATCGTCGTCACCGCGCTGGCCGGGCTCGCGGTCGGGGCGGTCGTGCCGGCGGGAGGCGCCGGCCTGGCGTGGCTGGCCGGCCTCGGCGCCGAGGGGCTGCTGCTGATGGCGCGTCTGGTGTCCGCCGCTCCCGGGGCCTCGGTGGCACTTCCCTCGTCGAGCGCCCCCGCCATCGGCGCCGGCGTCGTGGGCCTCGCTGTGGTGCTCCACGTCGAGGCGGCGCGACGCCTGCTGGTCCGCGGTGCCCCGGCCCTCGTGCCTGCAGCGGCCCTCGCCCTCGCGTGGGGGCTGGTGGTGACGCGCCCTGCCCCACCCGAGCCGTGGCCGGCGCGGCCGGAGCTCCGGGTCCTCGACGTGGGGCAGGGTCAGGCGCTGCTGCTGCGCGATCCGGGCGGTGCCGCGGCCCTGATCGACGCCGGTCCTCCGCGCGGGTCGAGCCCGGCGGTCACGCAGGCGCTCCGGCGCGTCGGGGTGCGCCGCCTCGACGTCGTGGCGCTCACGCACCCGGCGCTTGATCACGTGGGTGGGCTGCCGCAGGTGCTGAAGCGCGTGGAGGTCGGGCGCCTGCTGGTGCCGCCCCTGCCGAGGGGCCCCTCACACGCGCCAACCCGCCGCGCCATCGCCGCCGCGCGGCGGCGCGGGGTCCCCGTGGTGGGCGTGCGCTCGGGCGATCGGCTGGGGCTGGGCGCGTGGCGGCTGCGCGTGCTGTGGCCCGAGCGGCGCCTGCCGCGCGGGGTCGATCCCAACCGTGGCAGCCTGGTGGTCTGGGCCACTGCGGGGCATCTGGACGCCCTGCTGACCGGCGACGCCGAGAGCCCGACCCTCGCGGCGCTTCCCCTCCAGCCGGCCGAGGTGCTCGTTGTGGGCCACCAGGGCTCGGCCGACTCGGGGCTCCCGGGTCTGCTGGAGACGCTGCGGCCGGCGGCGGGGCTCATCTCGGTGGGCGCCGGCAACCGCTACGGCCACCCGGCGCCCTCCACCGTGGCGGCGCTCCGGAGGGCCGGCGTGACCGTGCGGCGCACCGATCGGCACGGCGACCTGTGGGTTCGCCCGGCCGGTGAGGGTGGTGTCGAGGTCAGCCGGTAGCCTGCCACCGATGGACGCCACGGGACGGAAGCGCCGCTGAGCGCGCAACGCGAGCCCCTGCTTCCCGTCTACCTCATCCACGGGGAGGACCGGGCTACCGTCGGGCGGGCGATGCGACGGCTGCGGATCCGCGTGCGCGACGAGGAGGGCGGGCTGGAGCCCGAGCGGTTCGTGGCCGCTGAGACCCCCGCCCGGGACGTCGTCGCCGCGTGTGAGGCGCTGGCGATGGCGGGGGTGCGCACCGTGGTCGTGGAGCGGCCGGAGGACTGGCGCGCCGACGACGTTGTGCCGGTGGTCGACTACCTGTCGGCTCCCAACCCGGGCACCTGCCTCGTGATGGTGGGGGTGAAGGCACCGGTGAAGGCGCTGCTTCAGGCCGTGACCGCGGCCGGGGTGGTGCTCACGTACGGGCCCGAGGTGGGGGGGCGGGGCGCGACGGCCCGAAGGAAACGTGTGGAATGGCTTGCCGCACATGCGCAGAAGGAGGCGAAGCGACACGGCGGCGAGCTTCCGCCTGCGGTCGCTCGCCATCTGGTCGCGCTGGTCATGGAGGAGGACTCCGAGGCCGGCGTGGGAGCGCTCGAGGTCGGCCAGGAGGCCGCCAAGCTGGTGGCGTATGCAGGCGGAGAGCCCGTCACCAGGCAGATGGTCGACCGCATCACGCCGCCGCACCCGGAGGCCCGTACCTACCAGCTCACCGACGCCTTCATCGAGGGGGACGCAACCCGTGCGTTCGGCCTGCTGCAGGACATGGCCTCGGGGTCCACGCCCCAGGAGCCCATCCGCATCGTGGCCGGTCTGGCACGCCACTTCCGGGGGCTCGCGGAGGCTCAGGCGATGGGTACAGAGGCCACCCCGGAGGCCCTCACCGAGCGGGTCGGCATCAAGGGGTACCCCGCCGTCAAGCTCGTCGAGCAGGCGCGCGCGGCGCGGCCCGGCGGCGGAGCGGCGGCGATGGCGCGGGCGGCCGCCCTCGAACTCGACCTACGCGTCTCGGCGTTTCAGGAGCTGGGCCGCAGCCGAGACGACGGCCTCCGGCTGGTGCTGGAGCTGGGGGCGCGCGACCTGCTGCGTTCCTTCGCCGGAGGCTAGTGCCCCGTCCGGGGCACTAGGCCGCGCCGGCCTGGATCTGCGACAGGCGGCGCTTCTTGCGCGCCGCGCTGTTGCGGTGGATGACGCCGCGCGCGGCCGAGCGATCCAGCAGCCGCTCCAGCTCGCGCGCGCGGGTCGCAAGCTCCTCGGCGTCGCCCGCCTCGGCCGCCGCGGAGACCCTCCGGAAAAGGGTCTTGATGCTCGACCGATAATTCAGATTGCGCTCGCGCTGCACCTTCGACCGCCGGATGCGCCTCTTCTGCTGCTGGATGTTTGCCACGTGCAGTGCCCTCCCGGCCTGGACCGGCGCGGAATGGTAGCAGCGGTCCGCGCGAGCGCGTCCACGGCCCGATGAGCGGGGGGCACAGGCAGGGGCGGCTGGGCCGCTCGACCGCGATCTTCGCCTTCTGGACCGGCGTCAGCCGGGTGCTGGGCCTGCTGCGCGAGATCATCGCGGCGGCGCTGTTCGGCACCCAGGGCACGATCAACTCCTTCGTGATCGCCTTCCAGGTGCCGAATCTCCTGCGCAGCCTGGTGGCCGACTCGGCGCTGGCCGGTGCGTTCGTGCCGGTCTTCACCCAGCTCCAGGAGCAGGGGCGGCACAAGGAGGCCCAGCGACTGGCCGGCGCCCTGGTGGGCGTGATCACCATCGGTCTTGGCGGCATCACGTTGCTGGCGATCATCCTGGCGCCCCACTTCATGCCGTTCTTCGCGCCGGGGCTGCCGGACCCGCTGGTCGACGAGGCAGTGCGCCTGGCGCGCCTCATGTTCCCGATCGTGGTGTTGCTGGGCCTCACGGGCCTGGCCATGGCGATCCTCCAGGCCCACGGCGTCTTCGGGCCCACGGCGTTCGTGCCCGTGCTGTGGAACGGGATCATCATCGGCGCGCTGGCCGTGGTGGCCCCGCTGCTGCCCGAGGGCGACCGCATCACCGTCTACGCGCTGGGGATCGTGGTCGGCACCGTGGTGCAGCTGCTGTTCCTGCTGCGCTACGTGCGAGGGATGGGACCGTTTCCCCTCTCGCTCAGCCTTGGTCCCTACGTACGCCGGGTGCTGGTGCTGATGCTGCCGGTCACGGTGGCCCTGGGGCTGATCAACGTCAACCTCTCCGTGGACGCGATCTTCGCAACCCTGGTCGACGACCAGGCCCCGCGCGCCATCGACGCCGCGTTTCGCCTCTATCTGCTGCCGCAGGGCGTGTTCAGCGTGGCGGTCGCGACCGTGCTGTTCCCCACCATCTCGCGGTTGGCGGCGCGCGACGACATCCCGGGCGTCCGCAGCACCGTCGCCAGCGGCCTGCGCCACATCTTCTTCGTGCTACTGCCGGCGTCGGCGTTCCTGCTGGTGTTCGCCGAGCCCGTGGTGCGCCTGGTCTTCCAGTACGGCGCGTTCGACGACCGGAGCACGGCCCTCACCTCGGAGGCGCTGTTCGCCTTCGCGCTGGGGCTCGTGTTCAATGGCGCCAGCCTGCTGGTGATCCGCGCGTTCTTCAGCTTGCAGCGGCCGTGGTTGCCCACCGCGGTGGCCGGGGCCGGCGTGATCCTCAACCTCGTGCTCGACCTGGCGCTCTACCAGCCGCTCGGCGTCACCGGGATCCCGTTGGCCACGTCGCTGACCAGCCTGGCCACCTTCGTGGTGCTTGCCTGGCTGCTCGGCCGGGAGATCGGGGGCGTGCGGGGGGAATGGGTGCTCGACGGCTTCCTGCGCAGCCTGATCGCCAGCGCGATCAGCGCGGTGCTGGCGTGGGCCGCATGGACCGTGGTCTCCGGCGGGCTCAGCGCCGGTTTCCCGGG
Organism: Miltoncostaeaceae bacterium; assembly: GCA_030598395.1. GTDB lineage: Bacteria > Actinomycetota > Thermoleophilia > Miltoncostaeales > Miltoncostaeaceae > JAUVPZ01. The sequence goes on from JAUVPZ010000020.1 coordinate 6,500, forward strand.
CGACGCGTTCGGCCTGGGCGTGGCCGCGGCCGCCGGCATCCTGGCCTATGGGGCGGCTGCGCACGCGTTCGAGATGCCCGAGCTGCGCTCGGTGGGGCGGGTGCTGCGGCCGCTACGATAGGGCGGGTGCAGCAGAGCCTGATCCGCAACTTCTGCATCATCGCCCACATCGATCACGGCAAGTCGACGCTCGCGGACCGGATCCTCCAGGCCACCCACGCCATCGACGAGCGCGAGATGCGCGACCAGGTTCTCGACTCCATGGACCTCGAGCGCGAGCGGGGGATCACCATCAAGGCCCAGGCGGTGCGTGTGGGCTACCGGGCGTCCGATGGCCTCCACTACCAGCTCAACCTCATCGACACGCCGGGACACGTGGACTTCAGCTACGAGGTCTCGCGTAGCCTGGCCGCCTGCGAGGGCGCGCTGCTGGTGGTCGACGCCAGCCAGGGCATCGAGGCGCAGACGCTGGCCAATACGTATCTGGCGCTCGAGAGCGACCTCGAGATCATCCCCGTGCTCAACAAGATCGACCTGCCGGTCGCCGACCCCGACCTGCACGCCCGCGCCATCGCCGACCTCATCGGGGAGAACCCTGCCGACGTGCTGCGCGTGTCGGCCAAGACGGGCGACGGGGTGGCGGAGGTGCTCGAGGCGGTCGTCGAGCGCGTGCCGCCGCCCTCGGGCGACCGTTCGGCACCCCTGCGGGCGCTGATCTTCGACAGCGTCTACGACCAGTACCGCGGCGTGGTGGTGTTCGCCCGCGTGGTGGATGGCGAGTTGGATCGCCGCTCCCGCCTGCGCGCCATGCAGTCCGGGCTCGCGCTGCCGGCGGAGGAGATCGGCTACCTGGCGCCGGCCATGACCCCCACGGAGCGGCTCTCGGCGGGTGAGACCGGGTACGTGGTCACCACGCTGAAGAGCCTCGGCCAGCTGCGCGTGGGCGACACGCTGACCCTCGACGACCGGCCCGCCCACGCGCCGCTTCCCGGCTATCGTGAGGTCAGGCCGATGGTGTTCTGCGGCCTGTTCCCCGTCGACGCCGACCGGTACCCAGCGCTGCGCGACGCGCTGGAGCGCCTGTCGCTCAACGACGCCTCGTTGCTGTGGGAGCCGGAGACCTCACAGGCCCTGGGCTTCGGCTTCCGGTGCGGCTTCCTGGGCCTGCTGCACATGGACATCGTGCGCGAGCGGCTCGAGCGCGAGTACGACCTCGACCTGCTCGCCACCACGCCCAACGTGGAGTACGCGGTCACTCACACGTCCGGCTCGGTGCTTGCCGTGCGCTCGCCGGTGGACCTTCCGGACCCGAACCACATCGAGGTCATCGAGGAGCCCTACGTGCGGGCCACAATCCTGGTGCCGCACGACGGCGTCGGCGCCGTGATGGGGCTGTGCCAGGAGCGCCGGGGCGCGTTCGTCACGATGGAGGCGATCGAGCAGCGCCAGCAGGTGGTCTACGACCTGCCGCTGGCCGAGATCGTGCTCGACTTCCACGACCAGCTGAAGAGCCGCACGCGCGGCTACGCGTCGCTGGACTACGAGCCGGTCGGCAACCGGGCCGGCCCGCTCGTGAGGTTGGACATCCTCCTCGCGGGCGACCCAGTCGACGCGCTGTCGACGATCGTCCACCGCGACATGGCCCACGCGCGCGGCCGGGACCTGGTGGAGCGGCTTCAGAAGACGATTCCGCGCCAGCTGTTCGAAGTGCCCATCCAAGCCGCCATCGGCGGGCGCATCGTGGCCCGCGAGACCGTCAAAGCCAAGCGCAAGGACGTGCTCGCCAAGTGCTACGGCGGGGACATCACCCGCAAGCGCAAGCTCCTGGAGCGGCAGAAGGAGGGAAAGAAGCGCATGAAGCAGGTGGGGGGCGTGGAGGTGCCCCAGGAGGCGTTCCTGTCGGTGCTCCAGATCGGAGACGGCGGCTCGTGAGCGGCGTTCGCCACCTGTACCTGCACCTGCCGTTCTGCTCCAGCCGCTGCGGTTACTGCGCCTTCGTGGTCGAGGTGGGCGGCCTCGACCGCCGCGACGACTACGCCGACGCCCTGCTGTCGGAGCTCCATCTGGAGGGCGACGTGCTCGGCCGGCTCGACACCGTCTACCTCGGGGGCGGCACGCCCACCCTCATGCGCCCCCGCCGGCTGCGGCGCCTGCTCGACGCCATCCGCCCGCGGCTGGCCCCGGGCGCCGAGGTCACCGCCGAGGCCAACCCCGAGACGGTCGACGGGCGCCAGCTCGAGGCGCTGGTGGAGGCCGGCGTCACCCGCATCTCCCTGGGGGTCCAATCGCTGCAGCCGCACCTGCTGTCGGCGCTCGACCGCGCCGCCACGCCCGATCAGGCTCGCGCCGCGGTCGCCTGCGCGCGGGCCGCGGGGTTCGCCAGCGTCAGCGTGGACCTGCTGTTCGGGGTGCCGGGCCAGGACCCCGACGACCTGCATCGCGATCTGGAGGAGGTGGTCGGCCTGCGCCCCGACCACGTGTCGTGGTACGAGCTGGAGCTCAAGGCCGGCTCGGCGCTGGCGCGGTGCGGTGTCGCGCTGCCGGACGAGGACGCCGCGGCCGACGCCTACCGCACCGTCGTCGTCGGGCTCGAGGGCGCGGGCTACCACTGGTACGAGACCGCCAACTTCGCCCGGCGAGGCCACCAATGCCGCCACAGCCTGGCCTACTGGGGCGCTGCCGACTACCTCGGCCTCGGCGTCGGTGCCGTCTCGACGGTGGCAGGCCGGCGGTGGCGCAACGCGGCCGACCTCCACGCCTACGTCGCCGCGCTTGCCGACGGCCGGGCGCCGCGCCGCTCGGAGGAGGCTCTTGACCCCGACACGGCTCGTCGCGAGCGATGGATGCTGGGGCTGCGGCTCGATCGACCGCTGGCGCTGGGGTGGGCCGGGCCGCCCGACCACCCCGAGGCCCTGCCCCGACTCCGCGAGCTTGGGCTGATGGAGGGCGGAGGCGCTCACGAGGTCCGCCTCAGCCGCGAGGGTCGGTTCCTGCAGAACGCGGTGCTCGGCGAGCTGATGGAGTACGCGTGAGGCGCCAGCTGAAGCCGGCGGCGCTCAGCGACCGGCAGGCGGACATCCTTCGCACTGTCGTCGAGCAGTTCATCGCCTCGGGCACCCCGGTGGGCAGCAAGCACGTCGCAGGCCTTGCCGGGATCGACTTCTCGTCGTCCACCGTGCGCTACGAGCTGGCCGCGCTCGAGGAGCTGGGCTACCTCGATCACCCGCACACCTCGGCTGGCCGCGTGCCCACCGACCAGGGTTACCGACGTTACGTGGACGCCCTCATCGAGGAGGAGCCCGCCGCGCCGCCGGCCGGGCTCGACGGCGCCCTGTCGCGCGTCGAGATGCGCCGCGAGCTGGACGCTGCGCTGCGCGAGCTGGCCGAGGCGCTCGCCGAGGCCACCCAGCTGCTGGGGGTCGTCACCGCGCCGGCGCCGCAGACGGCCACGGTGCGGCACGTCGAGGTGCTGCTGCTACAGGCGCGGCTGGTCATGGTGGTGGTCATCACCTCCTCCGGAGAGGTCAGCCGCCGGCTGTTCGAGCTCGACGCGCCAGCCGACCCGGGCCTGGCCGAGTGGGCGCGCGCGTTCCTCAACGAGCGGGTCACCGGGCTGCCCGTGGGCGCCCGCATGATGGCCGCGCACCTCGAGGAACCGTCGCTGTCGGCGAGCGAGCGCGGGTTCCTGGCGCTCGTCGCGCCGGCGCTCACCGACCTCCATGAGGACGGGCGCCTGCTGGTGGTGGCGGGACAGGCACAGCTGGTCAGCGGGCTGCGCGACCTCGACATCGCCGTCATGGACCACCTGTTGCGCAAGGTCGAGGAGCGCTACGAGCTGGGACGGCTGCTCCAGCGGGCGTTGGCCAGCAACGAGATGTACCTGCGCATCGGTGCCGAGCTGCCCGACCCGGACCTCTCCGACCTGTCGATGGTGGCGGCCAACTACGGCGTGGCCCGGCGCAACCTCGGTACGGTGTCCTTGCTGGGGCCCACCCGTATGAACTACCGGCTGGCCATCGCCGCCGTGCGCGAGGCGGCGCACCTGCTGTCGGAGTACGTGGAAGGCGTCTACGAGTAGGAAGCCGTGGAAGACGACGAGCTCATCACCGACGATCGCTTCGAGATCCTCGAGGTCTGGCGGCGGCCCCTCCAGGAGAACGAGGGCGCCGCGGTGCGGGTGCTCGCCCGGCTCGAGGCGGGCGCCATGGGGCCCGACGAGTATGCCGTCGGCATCACCACGCGCCCCGAGGCGCAGCTCGCGCCCCTGCTGGACGAGGCCGACCTCTTCACGGGCCTGTCGTTCGCCGAGGCGCACTGGGTGGCGGCGGTGCTCGCCAGCGCCGTCGAGCACGCCGACGAGGCCGAGACCCTGCTCTTCGACCTCCGGGTGCCCACCGAGCTCACCTGGCGCGACGTCGAGCTGGCCTCGGAGGTGGTCGAGCCCAGCGGCATGCGATCGGGGCCGCTCATCCCGTGGACGGTCGAGTCGGTCAGCCCGGGCAGCCGTTACGCCGTGGCCACCTATACCTTCGAGTGCGGCCACCAGGCGGTGGAGCTGTTGCGCCAGGATCCCGACGCCGCTCCGTTCTGGGTCCAGGAGGGCGGGGTGGGGCACCTGGTGGCCCGCGACGCCCGCAGCCTCGCCCGCCTGTTGTTCGGAGCTGGCACCCTGGAGGAGGCCCACGGCCTCATCCAGTCGGCCCAGGACAACCTGGCCACGCATGCCGACGAGGACCTCGAGGACCTCGAGGAGGGAGGCTAGGCTAGACCGCCGCGGCTGCGGGCCGTGCGGGCGGCATGGCCAGCTCGTGGTAGGCGACCGCGATGAGCGCGCCCACCAGCGAGACCGCCAGCACCGTGGCCTGGATGCTCAGCGAGTAGGCGATGGCCAGGTCGGTGCCCAGCCCGTAGGCGGCCACCAGCGCGGGCACCAGGGCAGCCTCGCGCACGCCGATGCCGCCCGGTGAGATGGGCAGCAGGGCCGAGACCACCAGCAGCGCGTAGGCGAGCAGTGCGGCGCTGGCAGGCATGCCGAAGGCCAGCAGCAGGGCCGCGAGGCTGATGATCCGCCCGGCGGCGGCCACGAAGTGCAGGCCGAAAGCGCCCAGGGTCTGGCGGCGGTCACCGAGCATGGCGGCTCCGCGGGCCGCGTTGTTCAGCGCGCGCCCGGCCGCGCCCGGCAGCCGCAGCGCGGCCCCGCGGGCACGCAGGCGCCAGAGCACCAGCCCGCCCACGACGGCGACGCCAAGGGCGGCCGCAGCGATCCAGCGAAGGTGGGCGGCGGGGCCGGGCAGGGGGATCACCAGGGTGAGCAGCCCGACCAGCGCGAAGTTGCCGAGCCCGTCGACGAGCTTGAAGGCGCCGAGACTGCCGGCGATGCGGGCGCAGCCACCCTCGTGGGTGGTCTCGGGATGCCGGCGCATGGCGGCCAGGCGCACGCCCTCTCCCAGTTGCGCGGGCAGCAGTTCGGCGGCGCCTCGGCCGATCCAGTGCGAGCTGAGCACATGCCCGGGGCCGACGCCGCCGAGGCCGCCGGCCGACAGGCCCACCCGCCACACGAAGGCCGAGGCGCTCTGGCTGAGTGCGTAGGCGACGCCTGCCAGCGCGACCCACTCCCAGCGCACCCCGGCGAAGGCAGCCTGGAGCGCGGCCGGATCCACGGCGCTCGCCAGGCCCCACCCGGCGAGGGCGGTGGCGGCGATGACCGCGGCGGCCAGTGCGGCGCGCTTGGCGGGGATGCTGCTCAGGAGGTGCGTCGCACGGGGCGACGCGGCGAGCGAGTCGGGCATGCGGCTCTCACGACGGGGGCAGGGTAGTGGTGGTGTCGGCACTCGTGCACCAACGATGAGCCCCCAGGCGCAGGACGACCGTCCCTGGTCGACCGGGAGGGCGCACCGCGTGCCGCCTGTCCGGCGCACCGGCCGGGCATGGTTGCACGGCACCACTTCGCCGCCCGGGGCAAGGGTTCCTACGTCACATGCTGTGTCGCGGCGCGCCACCGGGAGGCGCGCCATCGGTCACATCTAGCTTGTCGTCTCAGGACTCCCACTCGGTGGGCCCCAGCACGATGGTGACGTGCTCGCCGGGGGGACGCCCGGATCGCCACCGACGGGGCCGTGTCGGCACCGGCCCTTGCTACCCTGGCCGGCAGCGCTCATGAGCCGTCGCGACTACTACGAGGTTCTCGGCGTCTCGCGCGACGCCTCTGAGGACGACATCAAGAGGGCGTTCCGGCGCAGGGCGCACGAGCTGCACCCCGACGTCAACCCCGATGACGCCGACGCCGAGGCGGGCTTCCGCGAGGCCGCTGCGGCGTACGAGACCCTCTCCGACCCCGAGTCGCGCGGCCGGTACGACCGCTTCGGGCACGAGGGCGTGCGGGGCGCGGGCCCTCAGTTCGCCGACTTTGGCTCGGTCCAGGACCTGTTCGACGCCTTCTTCGGGGGAGACCCGTTCGGCGGAAGGGCGCGTCAGCGGGCCGGCGAGGACCTGGGCGTCATGGTGGACATCTCGTTCGAGGAGTCGGCCACCGGCGTTGCGCGGGAGGTCGAGGTCGACGTGGTGGCCTCCTGCGAGGCCTGCGAGGGCACCGGTGCAGCCCCTGGCGCGGGGATGGAGCGCTGCGAGGCGTGCGGCGGTCAGGGCCAGATCCGCGAGGTGGCCCGCGGGCCGTTCGGCCAGTTCCTGCGCACGCAGGCCTGCGCCGACTGCGGCGGCCGCGGCGAGCGCCCGAGCAAGCGCTGCCCCGAATGCGTGGGGCGGGGACGCAGGGACCGCCGGCGCACAGTGACCATCAACATCCCTGCTGGCATCGCCGACGAGCAGCAAATCCGCCTGGCCGGGCGCGGACACGCCGGGGCCCCCGGCGCGGTCGCCGGCGACCTGTACGTCCAGGTCCAGGTGGCGTCCGACGCGCGCTTCGAGCGGCGCGGCCTCGATGTCATCCACGTGGTGTCGGTGCCGGTCACCGACGCCATGCTGGGTACGTCGCTCACCGTCGCCACGGTGGGCGGCGAGGCCCACATCGAGCTGCGGCCGGGCACGCAGAACGGCGAGGAGATCGTGCTGCGGGGCAGGGGCTTTCCCGCCGTGCAGGGACGCGGCCGGGGCGACCAGCGCGTGGTGGTCGACGTGCGCGTCCCGCGGGTCGACGACGAGGAGGGCCGCAGGGCGGTGGAGCAGTTGGCGGGGCAGCTCACCGACCACAGTTACCGCGAGGACGAGGGCTTCTTCGAGCGGCTCAGGCACGCCTTCCGCTGAGCCGGAGCTGATCCGGCTCACCGTTCGCGTCCCCGCCGAGCAGGCCGGGCGCGCGGTGGCGCTTGGCTGCGCGCTCCTCGAGCGCGGCTGCGGGGAGCGCACCCTCGCCGACGGCCGGGCGGCGCTGGACTTCTGGCTTCCGGCGGGCTCCACCGCCGCCGAGGCGGCGCGGCTGGAGCGCGGGCTACAGGCCGAGGGCCTGGCGGCCGAGGTCGACGCCACGCCCGAGGAGCCGGGTTGGAGCGCGGCGGCCCGGCGCTTCCACCAGCCGTTCGAGGTGGCCGACCGCCTGTGGGTGCGGCCGCCCTGGGAGCCGCCGCGCCCAGGCATGGCCGACGTGGTCGTCGACCCGGGCATGGCGTTCGGCACGGGCCAGCACGCCACCACCCGGACATGTCTCGAGCTGCTCGCCGGCCTGCCCCCGTCCTCGCTGCTCGACGTCGGGTGCGGCACCGGCATCCTCGCGATCGCCGCGCATCGCCTCGGTTTCCACCCGGTCACGGCGGTCGACAACGACCCGCTGGCGGTCGAGGCCACGGTGGCCAACGCCCGGGCCAACGGCGTGGGCCTGACCGCCGGCGTACGCGCGGCGGGCCGCGACGCACTCCCGGCGGCGGAGACGGTGGTGGCGAACATCGCCGCGATCGTGATAGAGAGCCTTACGGTGTCGCTCACGCCCCCGTACCCGCGCCGCGCCGTCGTCAGCGGCCTGCGGCCCGCCCAGGTCGGCGACGTGGCTGCCGCGCTCGCGCCGGTGGGCCTTCAGGCAGTGCGGGAGGTCGACGTCGAGGGGTGGGCCACGGTGCTGTTGGAGGCCGCGTGAAGCACGCGTTCCGATTCCTGATCTCCGCGGCGCCGGCGCCCGGGGACCGGGTGGTGCTGTCCGAGGGGGACTCCCATCACCTGATGCGCGTCGTGCGCCGGCGCCCGGGTGACCCGGTGGAGCTGATCGACGGCTCGGGGCGCATCTGGCCGGCGGTCGTGTGCGAGAGCGACGGCCCCGCGGTGGTCGAGGTCGGCGAGCCGCGGCCCGGGCCGGCGCGCTCGGGCGTCACGCTCTGTCTGGGTCTGCTGGACAGCAATCGCCTCGACGTCCTCGTCGAGAAGAGCAGCGAGCTGGGCGTCGACCGGCTGGTGGTGTTCGTCTCGCAGCGTGCCAAGCGCGTTCCCGAGCCCGATGCCTGGCGACGCCGGCGCGCTCGTATGCGCCGCGTGTCCGAGTCGGCCGCCCGCCAGGCGGGCCGGGGCTTCCTGCCGAGCGTGGATGGCCTCCTGGGATTCGAGGAGACGCTGGAGGAGATCCCGGCGGGCGAGGGTCTGCTGCTCGACTCGCGCGGCGAGTCGTCGCTCGCGCAGGCGCTCGCCAGGCCGGGCCCGCGGCGCGCGTTCCTGCTGGTGGGCCCCGAGGCCGGCTTCTCGGAGGCCGAGGTCGGCCTGGCCGGGCGGCGCGGCGTCCGCGCCTGCCGGCTGGGCGCGGCGACGCTGCGTTCCGAGACCGCCGCGCTCGTGGCCGCGGCGCTCGCCCTGGACGCCCTGGGCCATCTTGGCCTCGACAGCGACACCCCGGGACCGGCGGCATGAGGTTCGCGGTTCGCTTCCTGGGCTGCAAGGTCAGCCTTGCGGACGCCGCGCTGATCCGCGACGCGCTGATCGATGCCGGTCATGTCGAGGCGCCGCGCGAGGAGGCCGAGGTGCAGGTGATCAACACCTGCGCGCTGACCCAGGAGGCCGAGCGCAAGAGCCGCCAGCAGGTGAACCGCGCCTCGCGCGCCGGGCGCGCCTTCGTCACCGGCTGCGCCGCCAACCTGAACGCCCACCAGTTCGACGGAGCGGAGGCGGTGCAGGGCTCGGCCGATCGGGCCGCCGCCGAGATCGTGGAGCGTCTCGGCACGGGCCCGCAGCACGCCTGCGCGAACGACGCCCAGCGCCCCGCGTTCGGCCGCACGCGCGCCTTCCTGAAGGTGCAGAACGGCTGTGACGCAGCATGCGCGTTCTGCATCATCCCCACCACACGCGGGCGGGCCGAGAGCCGGCCCATGGCCTGCATTCTGGCCGACGCCCGCCGGCGTCTGGCCGAGGGCCAGCCCGAGGTCGTCTTGACCGGCATCAACATCGGCACGTACCGCGACCCGGCAAGCGGCGCCGACCTGGCCGACCTGGTGCGGGCGCTGGGCCGCGCCGACGGGCTCGCCAGGATGCGCATCAGCTCCATCGAGCCCGGCAGCCTCACCGACGGGCTGCTCGAGGCGCTGGCAGCGAGCGAGGTGGCCGGGCCGCACCTGCACGTGCCGTTGCAGTCCGGCGACCCGGGCGTGCTGGCCCGCATGAGGCGCGGCTACTCGGCGGGCGACTACCTGCATGCCTGTGCGCGGGCGCGGGCCGCGCTGCCGGCGCTCAACGTGACCACCGATGTCATCGTGGGCTTCCCGGGCGAGGACGACGCGGCCTTCGCCAACACGATGGCGGTGGTGGAGGACGCCGGCATCAGCAAGGTCCACGTGTTCCCGTACTCGCCCCGACCGGGCACCGCGGCCGCCGAGCACCGCGGAGCCATCGACGACGACGTCCGCGCCGAGCGCGCGGCGCGCCTGCGCGACCTGTCGGACCGACGAGGGTTCCTGCACCGCCGCGGGCGCGTGGGCACCGATGACCGGGTGCTCGTGGAGCGCGTGCACGAGGACGGCACCTGCTCCGGCCTGGGCGCTGACTACACGCGGTTCGTGGTCCCGGGCGCCGTCGCACGGGCCGGCGACCTGCTGGAGGTGCACGCCACGGGAATCGCGGGCGATCACGTCGTGGGCGAGGTGCGGCCATGAGCGGCGCCGGGGAGGGCGGCCTCAGCCGTCCGGTGGAGGAACGGGTGGTCGAGCTGCCGAACGAGGTGGCGGTGGAGCTAGCAGGCGTCGAGGACCGCGCGCTGCGCTCGCTGGAGGAGCGCCTCGAGCTGTCGGTGGACCTGCGCGGCAACCGGGTGACCCTGGCGGGCGAGGGACGTCGCGTGGCAGCGGCGGCCGCGGTGATCGACGAGGTCCAGGAGTGGGTGCGGAGCGGCCGCCAGGTCACGGCGGCGGCCGTGGACGCGCTGGCGGCTGCCGCCGCCGAGGCCGCGCCGGTCGCCGAGCTGGGCGGCGACGTCATCTGGCGGCACCGCCAGCAGGTGGTGAGCCCGCGCACCGAAGGCCAGAAGCGCTACGCCGACTCGATCCGCTCAAATACCATTACCTTCGCCATCGGGCCCGCGGGCACCGGCAAGACCTACCTCGCGGTGGCACTGGCGGCCGCCGCGCTGACGCGGCGCGAGGTGGGCCGCGTCATCCTCACGCGGCCCGCCGTCGAGGCCGGCGAGCGCCTCGGTTTCCTCCCCGGCGATATCGCCGCCAAGGTCGATCCCTACCTGCGACCGCTGTTCGACGCCCTCTACGACATGCTGGACGCCGAGCGGGTGGAGGCCCTGTTCGACCGCGGGCAGATCGAGGTGGCGCCGCTGGCGTTCATGCGCGGCCGCACGCTCAACGACAGCTTCATCATCCTCGACGAGGCCCAGAACACCACCGAGGAGCAGATGAAGATGTTCCTCACCCGGCTCGGCTACGGCAGCCGGGTGGTGGTGACCGGCGACGTGACCCAGATCGACCTTCCCCGTGAGCGACGCTCGGGGCTCGTGGCGGTGAGCGAGATCCTTACCGGCATCGACGACATCGCGTTCTGCGAGCTGGATCGGCGCGACGTCGTGCGCCATCGCCTGGTGCAGCGGATCGTCGACGCCTACGCCGACACGGACGAATGATCCAGGTCGAGGTCGCCGGTCTGGAGCGCGCCCGGCACCAGGAGCTGGCACGGCGCCTGCGCTGGGCCTGCGCACGGCTCGGGGTCGGGCGGGCCACGATGGGCCTGCGGCTGGTGAGCTCCGACGAGATGGCCGCGCTCAACCTGCGCTACCGGGGCCGGCCCGGCGCCACCGACGTCCTGTCGTTCCCCATCGACGGCCCCGAGTTGCGCCACCAGGCCTGGCCGGACGACGGGCCGTCGCCCGAGCTGGGCGACGTGATCCTGTGCCCGGCGGCGGCCGAGGAGCCGCTTCGGACCCTCGCCGTGCACGGGCTCCTGCACCTTCTGGGCTACGATCACGAGACCGATGGGGGCGAGATGCTCGCCCTTCAGGATCAGCTGGTCGCGGCTGCGGCCGATGGGGGAGGGCAGCCATGACCTCCCGTCAGCAGGAACGCCCGCCCGGCGCGCCACCGCCGGAGCCGCCGCGCGAGCCGGCCGAGGCGGAGCGCGCCCGTCTGGGCCGCCTGCTGCGCGGGTCCTCGCGCAGCAGCCTGCCGCGCCAGGGCTCGCTGCGGTGGTCGTTCACCTGGGCATTCGAGGGCGTGGTCTACGTGCTGCGCACCCAGCGCAACATGCAGCTGCACGTGGCCGTGGCAGTGATCGCCCTGGTGCTGGGTCTGCTGCTCAACTTCAGCCGCCTCGAGATGGCGGCCCTGGTCGGCGCCATCAGCCTGGTGATGGTGGCCGAGCTCTTCAACACGGCGCTGGAGGCGGCCGTGGACGCGGTGGTGCGCACCTACCACCCGCTGGTCAAGATCGCCAAGGACGCCGCCGCGGGGGCGGTGCTGGTGGCCGCGGCCAACGCCGTGGCGATCGTGTACTTCGTCTTCTACTCGCACCTCACGGACCTCGACACCGATCTGGTGCTCGGCGTCCGGCGCGCCCCCCTCCACGTGGTGGTCGTGGTCCTCATCGTGACCGTCCTCCTCGCCATGGTGGTCAAGGCCGCCACCGGGCGCGGCACGCCGCTGCGCGGCGGGCTGCCCTCGGCGCACGCCGCCGCGGCCTTCGCCGCCTGGGCGGCGATCACCATCGTCGCCGACCCGCTGCGCCACTCGGCGCTGATCTCGCTGCTGGCCTTCATGATGGCCCTGCTGGTGGCCCAGTCCAGGGTCGAGGCCGGCATCCACTCCTCGGTGGAGGTGGCAGCCGGCGCGGTGCTGGGCACCGGGGTCGCCGTCGTCCTCTTCCAGCTGTGGGGGTGACCCCACGGCGCCGGCGCCCGAGCTGAGCTTCCGCTCCGGCATCGCCGTGCTGGCCGGCCGCCCGAACGTCGGCAAGTCCACGCTGGCCAACGCGCTGTCCGGGCGGCGCGTGGCGGGCGTCTCGCCCCGTCCCCAGACCACGCGGCGCCCCATCCGCGCGGTGGTCGACGGCCCGGGCTGGCAGGCCGTCCTCACCGACCTGCCGGGCTTCCAGCGGCCCGCCGACCTGCTGACCGAGCGCATGCAGTCGGCGGTGGACGTGGCCCTGGCGGACGCCGACGCGGCGCTCCTCATCACCAACGCTGTCGAGGACGTGGGCGCGGGCGACCGCTTCATCGCACGTCGCCTCGCCGCCGCCGAGCGACCCGTGATCGTGGTCGTCAACCAGGTCGACCGCGCCGATCCGGGGCGCATCGCCGCCGGGCTCGCCGCCGCCGCGGCCCTGGTCGAGGAGCCGGTGTCGGTTCACCCGGTGAGCGCGCTCACCGGCGCCGGGGTCGACGCGCTGCGCGCAGACCTGCCGGACCTGCTGCCGGAGGGGCCGCGCCTCTTCCCGGAGGGGATGGCCACCGACCAGACGGCGGAGGAGCTGGCCGCCGAGCTGATCCGCGAGGCGGCGCTGTGGCCGCTGCGCGAGGAGCTGCCGCACGCGCTGGCGGTCGACGTCGAGGCCATCGAAGAGGCCGCCGAGGGCGTGGTCGTCCGGGCGGGCCTGATCGTGGAGACCGAGTCGCAGAAGGGCATCGTGGTGGGCAAGGGTGGCAGCCGGGTGCGCGACATCGGCGCCGCGGCGCGCGCGGCGCTGGCCGAGGCCTTCGGCGTGCCGGTGCACATCGACCTGATGGTGCGCGTGCGCCGGCGCTGGCGCGACGA
>JAUVPZ010000119.1 GCA_030598395.1 Miltoncostaeaceae bacterium
CACCGGCATGTGGGGCACGCTCTGCGAGGCGTCGGCGAGGACCAGCGCGCCCACCTCGTGCGCCATCGCCGCGATCTCGGCCACCGGGTTGATGGTCCCCAGCACGTTGCTGACGTGCACCACCGCCACCATGCGGGTGCGCGGGCCCAGCATGGATCGCAGGCCCTCCAGGTCGAGCTCGCCGCCGTCGGTGACCGGCGCGAAGCGCACCCTGGCCCCCGTGATCTCGGCCACCAGTTGCCACGGCACGATGTTGGAGTGGTGCTCCATCTCGGTGACCAGCACCTCGTCGCCGGGCGCCAGGTTGCGCACGCCCCAGGCCCAGGCCACCAGGTTGATCGCCTCGGTGGCGTTCTTGGTGATGATGGTGCCCTCGCGTGGCGCCCCGACCAGCCGGGCGGCGGCGTCGCGCCCCGCCTCGAAGCGCGCTGTGGCCTCGGCCGCCATCTCGTAGACCCCGCGGTGCACGTTGGCGTTGGTCTCGCGGTAGTAGGCGTCCATGGCCGCAAGCACTGCGGTGGGCTTCTGCGACGTGGCCGCCGAGTCGAGGTACACCAGCGGCCGGCCATGCACGGTGCGCCCGAGCACGGGGAAGTCGGCCCGGAGGGTCGCGACGTCGATGGTGGCGGCCGTGGACATGGTGCGTGCTACCTGCCTGCGCCCGGGGCCGCTGCGGGCTCGGCCGAGCCGAACTCCGCGTAGCCCTCCTCCTCGAGGTGGTCGGCCAGCTCTGGCCCGCCGGTGCGCGCGATGCGCCCGTCGAACATCACGTGCACGACGTCGGGCGTGATGTAGCGCAGGACACGGGTGTAGTGGGTGATGATCAGAACGCCCAGGTCGGGTCCCGAGAGGGCGTTGACGCCGTCGGCCACCACCTTCAGGGCGTCGATGTCGAGCCCCGAGTCGGTCTCGTCGAGGATCGCGAAACGCGGCTGCAGCAGCGCCATCTGCAGGATCTCGTGGCGCTTCTTCTCGCCACCCGAGAAGCCTTCGTTGAGGTAGCGCTCGGCAAAGCTGCGGTCGAAGCCCAGCATCCTGCTCTTCTCGTCGAACAGCTTGATGAACTCACGGGGGGGCACCTCCTCGCCCCGCACCGCCCCCAGCGCCGTGCGCAGGAAGTTCATCACCGACACGCCGGGCACCTCGACCGGGTACTGCATGGCCAGGAACAGGCCCGCCACGGCCCGCTCGTAGGCCTGCATCTCGGCGAGGTCCTCGCCGTCGAACGTGGCCGAGCCGGCGGTGATCTCGTAGCGCGGGTGGCCGGCCAGCGCGTACGCCAGGGTGCTCTTCCCCGAGCCGTTGGGGCCCATGAGCGCGTGCACCTCGCCCTGGGGCACCGCAAGGTCGACGCCGTGGAGGATGGGCGTGTCCTCGACGGCGACCTCGAGTGCGGAGATCTGGAGGATGGGCTCGGGCACTGACTGCTCCTATGGGTCTAGGGATCCAGGGGGTGCGGGCGGCTGGGCATGGGGTCGACCAGCACCCGCCCGTCGCGCTGCTCGACGGTATAAGTGGGCAGCGGCAGGGTCGCGGGCGGCGTCAGCGCCGACCCGTCGCGCACCGAGAAGACCGCTCCGTGGCGTGGGCACTCGATGCGGTCGTCGTCGACCCAGCCGGCCGCCAGCGACTCGCGAGCGTGCGTGCAGGTATCGTGCACCGCGTGGATGTCGCCGTCCACGTTCACGAGGGCGATGGGCGTGTCGCCCAGCTCCACGCGCAGCGCGGTGCCCTGTGGGACGTCCGAAGACGCGGCCACGTCCACGAGCGGGCTCACCGCAGCTTCGCCTCGACCGCGGCCTCCACCTCGGCGCGCAGCTCGGGGAGTGCCACCTGCTCGAGCACCTCCTGCACGAAACCCATCACGATCAGGCGCTTCGCGACCGCCGCCGGTACGCCGCGGGAGGCCAGGTAGAACAGGTGCTCGTCGTCCACTCGGCCCACGGCGCCGGCGTGTGAGCACTTGACCTCGGCGGTCTCGATCTCGAGGAACGGGATGGTGTCGGCGCGCGCGCCCGCGCTGAGCACCAGGTTGCGGTTGGTCTGGTAGGCGTCGGTGCCGGGCGCGCCGGGCGGCACGACCAGGTTGCCGAAGAAGACGGTGTGCGCCGTGTCCTTCAGCGCGCCCTTGTAGAGCAGGTTGGAATAGGTCTGGGGCGCCTCGTGGCGCGCCACCACGCGGTGTTCGAAGTGCTGCTGTCCGTCGGCGAAGTACAGGCCCAGGGCACGCGCGTCGGCGCCCGGCCCGGCGCAGATCATGGTGGGCTCCACGCGCACCACGTCGCCGCCCAGCGTGAGCACCACCGAGCGTGCGCGGGCGTCGCGGCCGGTGCGCGCCCGCACCATTGCGTGGTGGCGCACCCCGGCGCCCCACCCGATGAGCGTAAGGTGCTCCAGCTCGGCCCCGTCGTCGACGTACAGCTCGGCCGCCGTGGACGCCTGGACGCTGCCCGGAAGGTCGGCCGACGAGCAGCGGTCGATCACCGTGGCGCGCGCGCCCTCCTCCAGCACCACCAGCGTGCGCCCCACCACGCGCCCGTGGGCGCCGGTGGCCACGAGCGCCGTCTCGATGGGCTGCTCCACCTCTACGCCCCGGGGCACGTAGACCAGGGTGCCGGCGTCCCAGCGGGCCGCGTTGAGCGCGCCCGGGCGGTCGTCGAAGCCGATCAGCCCGTAGAGGCGGTCCCGAACGACCTGTGCGTCGCCGGCGAGCGCGTCGCCCAGCTCGGCCACCACGACCCCATCCGGTACGTCCACCCCCTGAGGTGCCGCCGGCTGGCCGTCGACCAGCTCGAGCCGCGCGGCCCGCGGGCCCGCGCCCGCCGCCGCCGGCGCCGCGACTTGTCCGGGCGCCTCCGGGTCGGCCCCGTCTAGCGCAAGGTCGGAGGGCGCGGTGAAGCGCCAGCCCTCCTCCCGGCCGGTGAGCCGGGGCAGGGTGGTGAGCTGGCTGGAAGCGGCCTCGCGGGCCTCCTCGGCCCAGGCGGGCGCGCTAGCCAATCGAGCCTTCCATCTGCAACTCGATGAGGCGGTTGAGCTCGACCGCGTACTCCATCGGCAGCTCCTTGGCGATGGGCTCGATGAAGCCGCGCACGATCATCGCCATGGCCTCCTCCTCGGAGAGGCCGCGGCTCATCAGGTAGAACACCTGGTCGTCGGCCACCTTGGAGACCGTGGCCTCGTGGCCGACCGACGCGTCCTCCTCCTGGATGTCCATGTACGGGTACGTGTCGGAGCGGCTGTCCTCGTCGAGCAGCAGCGCGTCGCACACCACGCTGGCCTTGGCCCGGGTGGCACCGGGCTCGACCTTGACCAGGCCGCGGTAGCTGGTGCGGCCGCCACCGCGCGAGATGGACTTGGACACGATGGTGCTGGAGGTGTCGGGCGCCACGTGCACCATCTTGGCGCCGGCGTCCTGGTGCATCCCCTCGCTGGCCATCGCCACCGACAGCACCTCGCCGCGGGCGCGACGGCCCGTGAGCCAGACCGCCGGGTACTTCATGGTGAGCTTGCTGCCGAGGTTGCCGTCGACCCACTCCATGGTGGCGTCCTCGTGCGCCACCGCCCGCTTGGTGACCAGGTTGTAGACGTTGTTCGACCAGTTCTGGATGGTGGTGTAGCGGCAGCGGGCGCCCTTCTTGACGATGATCTCCACGACCGCCGAGTGCAGGCTGTCGGTGGTGTAGATGGGCGCGGTGCAGCCCTCGACGTAGTGCACGAACGAGTCGGGCTCGCAGATGATCAGCGTGCGCTCGAACTGGCCCATGTTCTCGGTGTTGATGCGGAAGTAGGCCTGCAGCGGGATCTCCACCTGCACGCCCGGCGGCACCCAGATGAACGACCCGCCCGACCACACGGCCGAGTTGAGCGCGGCCAGCTTGTTGTCGCCGGGCGGGATCACGGTGGCCCAGTGCTCCGTGAAGAGGTCGGGGTGCTCGCGCAGGGCGGTGTCGGTGTCGCAGAAGATGACGCCCTTCTGCTCCAGGTCTTCGCGGATCGAGTGGTAGACGACCTCGCTCTCGTACTGGGCGCTGACCCCCGCCAGGTACTTCTGCTCGGCCTCGGGGATGCCCAGCCGCTCGAAGGTGTTCTTGATGTCCTCGGGGACCTCGCTCCAGTCCTTGCCCTGCCGGTCGGAGGCGCGGACGAAGTAGTAGATGTTCTGGAAGTCGATCTGATCGAGGTCGCCGCCCCAGTCGGGCATGGGCTTGCGCTCGAAGATCTCGAACGCGCGCAGGCGGAAGCGCGTCATCCACTCCGGCTCGTCCTTGAGCGCCGAGATCTCGCGCACCACGTCCGCGTTGAGCCCCTTCTTCGGCTCGAAGACGTAGTTCTCAGGGTCACTCCAGCCGAACTTGTAGGTGCCGAGATCGATGTCGGGCGGCTTGGTGGTGGACACAGATCCCCCTGGGCTGGTAGGAAAGAGTCCGCGCGAGGCCGTGGACGGCTGGCGCTCGGCGCGGTTACCGTCTAAAACATACGCCCATGACCTTTAGACGTAAAGGCAGCAACTGTCACCGGCCGTGGTGGTTGCTCGCCGGCGCGGCACCCTACCAGCGCGCACCGCGCCGCGCGCACACATGCACCAGTGGGCTCGCTGCTACCGTCCCGCACCGCCGGCGCGGAATGGACCCCGGCCCCCGATGCCACGGAGAGACCTGTAGATGACGTACATCATCGCCGAGCCCTGCATCGGGACCAAGGACACTTCCTGCGCCGACGTGTGCCCGGTCGACTGCATCCACCCCACCCCCGGCGAGGAGGGGTACGACG
>JAUVPZ010000169.1 GCA_030598395.1 Miltoncostaeaceae bacterium
CGACGCCGACGACGAGGTGCCCTTCTAGCAGCGAGGGCACGGCGCGAGGGGCTCGGGGTCAGTCCTCGGGCTCCGTGTGCACCACCTTCCCGGTCGCGGGGTCGACCGCGACCTCCTGCTCGCGGCCCTGGGCGTCGGTCACCTTGACCTCGTAGCCCACGCTGCCGTCGTGCTCCTCGAGCTCCACCTCGCCGGCGGTGCCGCCGCTCACCGCGCCGGCGGCCGCGGCGCGGGCGTCGGCCTCCGAGATGGCGCCGGGCGGTAGCTCGACCGGCCCCTCGGCCTCATCGTCGGCCTTCTCCTGGTCCTCGTCGGCGTCGCTCGGACCCTCCCCGTCCATCGGCCCCTCCACCTCACCCGGCTCGTCCATGTCGCCGGGCGACTGCGCGGCCTCAGCGGGTGCCGGGGCGTCGGGGCCGCCGGTGGCCGCGATGCCGGCCACCGCGCCGGCGCCGCCCAGGGCCGCCGTGGCGGCCCCGATGGCCAGCCAGCGTCTGAGTTCCTTGGAGCTTCGCATCGTGTGTACCTCCTTGGCCGCTCGGTGGGATCAGCCAAGGAGAGCGCGCACGGATGAGACGCTCGTGAGAGGAGATCCGCGCTCATCGCGCGCTCATCAATCCGGGCTACTGTGGGTCGTGCGGGGTGGTGCGTCCACCGGGCGAGGGGGTAGCGGATGCGCATCCTGGTGGTGGAGGACGAGCCCAAGATGGCCGGGCTGCTGCAGCGCGGCCTCGGCGAGGGCGGCGCCGTGGTCGACGTGACCGACCGGGGCGAGGATGCCCTGTGGATGGCCGGCTCTAGCCAGTACGACGTGCTGCTGCTCGACGTCATGCTGCCCGGGATCGACGGCTTCGAAACCTGCCGCCGCCTGCGCGAGGCGGGCGTGTGGACCCCGGTGCTGATGCTCACGGCGCGCGGCGAGGTGGAGGACCGGGTGGCCGGTCTCGACGGCGGCGCCGACGACTACCTCACCAAGCCGTTCGCCTTCCAGGAGCTGGAGGCCCGGCTGCGGGCGGTCGCCCGGCGCGACACCGGTGAGCGTCCGGCGGTGCTCGAGGTCGGCGACCTGCGGCTGGACCCGGCCGAGCGCAGGGCGTGGCGCGGCGGGGTGGAGGTGGTGCTGACCCAGACCGAGATGTCGCTGCTGGAGGCGTTCATGCGCCGGCCCGGCCGCGCGCTCAGCCGCCTCGAGCTGCTGGAGGCGGGCTGGGGCCTGACGTTCGAGGATCGCTCCAACGTGGTGGCCGTGTACGTGGGCTACCTGCGGAACAAGGTGGACCGGCCCTTCGGCCACGAGGACATCGAGACCGTGCGGGGGGTCGGCTACCGGCTGCGGACGCCGGCCTTGTGATCGCCCGCATTCCACTGCGGCTGCGCCTGGCGCTGGCGTTCACCGTCGCCATGGCCGTGCTGCTGGGCGGTGCAGCGCTGTTGCTGCGGGTGAACCTGGCCAGCGACCTCGACTCGTCGATCGACCGGTCGCTGCGCGCGCGCGCCGACGACGTGGCGGCGCTCGTCCAGAGCACCGGGCCGGGATTGTCGGAGACCGGACGCCCCCGCCTGTCGGAGACCGAGGACGGCTTCGCCCAGGTGATCGCGCCGGACGGCCAGGTGGTCGACTCCACCGCGGCGGCAGGCGGTGCGCCCGCGCTGAGCCAGGCGCAGGTGCGCGCGGCACTCGACGCTCCGCTGCTGCTGACCGTGGACGAGGTGGCGGACCTCGACGACGGCGCCCGCGTGCTGGCGCGGGCGACCCCGCTTCGCGATGGCGAGGTGGTCGTGGTGGTGGGCGCGTCGCTTGAAGAGCGCGACGAGGCGGTGGCGCAGCTCACGGGGCTGCTGATGCTCGGCGGCCCGATCGCGCTGGCAGTGGCCGGCGCCCTGGGCTACCTGCTGGCCGCCGCCGCGCTGCGGCCGGTGGAGCGGATGCAGCGCCAGGCCGCCGAAATCTCGGGGGGCGAGCCCGGCGCGCGGTTGCCACTGCCGCCGGCGCGGGACGAGCTGCGGCGGCTGGGCGAGACGCTGAACAGGATGCTGGAGCGCGTGGACGCCGCCATGGACCGCGAGCGGGCGTTCGTGGCCGACGCCAGCCACGAGCTGCGCACGCCGCTGGCCATCATGAAGACGGAGATCGAGCTGGCGCTGTCGCGCGACCGCTCGCACGACGAACTGCACTCGGCGCTGCGCTCGACCGGCGAGGAGACCGATCGACTGGAGCGCCTCGCCGAGGACCTGCTGGTGATCGCCCGCGCCGACCGCGGGCGGCTGCCGGTGCGCCCCGAGCCACTCGACGCCCGCGAGCTGCTCGAGGGCG
>JAUVPZ010000008.1 GCA_030598395.1 Miltoncostaeaceae bacterium
GCGGCGCACGGGTTGGACCGTGCGGTGAAGCTGGCGTCCAACGAGAGCCCGTTCCCGCCGGTGCCCCAAGTCGCCCGGGTCGTGGCCGGCGGCGTCGCGGGGCTCAACCGCTACCCGGACGGCCCCGCGCGCGACCTGCGGGCGGCGCTGGCGGAGCGGCACGGGGTGGACCCCGAGCAGGTTGTGATCGGCAACGGTTCCTGCGAGCTCATCCTGCTGGCGGGTCAGGCGCTGCTCGACCCCGGCACGACCGCCGTGCACGCCGAGCCGTCGTTCGCGCTCTATCCCCACCTGGCGGCCGCCGCCGGGGCAGACGCCGTCACGGTGCCGCTGGCCGGCGACGACGGCCACGATCTGGGTGCCATGGCCGCGGCGGTCGACGAGCGCACACGTCTGGTCGTGATCTGCAACCCCAACAACCCGACCGGGGTCTATCGCGGCGCCGAGGCGATGGCGTCCTTCCTCGATGAGCTGCCCGAAGACCTGCCGGTGCTCGTCGACGAGGCCTACTTCGACTTCGTGGCACGGCCGGACGCCGGCCGGGTGATGTCGATGGCCCGCGAGCGCCCCAACCTCCTGGTCACGCGCACCTTCAGCAAGGCCCACGGCCTGTGCGGCCTGCGTGTGGGCTACGGCGTCGGCGGGGCGGGGCTGGTGGCGGCCATCGACCACGTGCGCCAGCCCTTCAACACCAACGCGCTGGCACAGGTCGCCGCGATCGAGAGCCTGCGGCACACGGCCGAGCTGGACCGCCGTGTCCGGGCGGTGGTGGCCGAGCGCACGCGCGTTGCACACGAGCTTGCGTCGACCAGCAGGGACTTTACGTCGAGCGAGGCGAACTTTATCCTGATAGCGCCGGGCAACCGCCCGACCACCGAAGGATCTTCCGTTCACGAGCGGCTGCTGCGTCGGGGTGTCATCGTGCGCGACGGCGCCGCGCTGGGTTGCCCGGGGCGATTGCGCGTGTCGATCGGCACGGCGGAGGAGAACGCGGTGTTCCTTGAGGCCCTGGCCGCCGTGCTCGGGTGACCGCCAACAGAAGGACGTCCGCACGATGATGATCGTGATGAAGGAGGGGGCCACCGAGGAGGAGGTCCGCCGCGTCGTGGAGCGGATCGAGCAGGCGGGCGCGCGCGCCCACCCGTCCCGTGGCGAGTTCGTCACGGTCATCGGCGCCATCGGTGACGACCGTGAGATGGTGGGCGCCCTCCAGCTCGAGGGCGAGCCGGGCGTCGAGAAGGTCGTCCCAATCCTCAAGCCCTACAAGCTGGTGTCGGCCGACTTCCGCGGGCACGACGGCTACGTCGAGGTTGCCGGCCGGCGCATCGGCGGGGGCAGCTTCGGTCTCATCGCCGGGCCCTGCGCGGTGGAGACCCGCGATCAGACGCTCGCCACGGCGCGCGCCGTGCGCGACGCCGGGGCGGGGCTGCTGCGGGGCGGGGCCTTCAAGCCGCGCACCTCGCCGTACGCGTTCCAGGGGCTGGGTGAGCCCGGCCTGGAGATCCTGGTCGAGGCGCGCGAGGAGACCGGCCTGCCCATCGTTACCGAGGTCATGAACCTGCGACACATCGACCGGGTGCTCGAGGTGGCCGACATCGTCCAGGTGGGTGCGCGCAACGTCCAGAACTTCGACCTCCTGCGCGAACTGGGCCAGGCGGACCGGCCCGTGCTGCTGAAGCGGGGTCTCTCGACCACCATCGAGGAGTGGCTGCTGTCGGCCGAGTACGTGGCACGCGAGGGCAACGACCGCATCATCCTCTGCGAGCGCGGCATCCGCACCTTCGAGACGGCCACCCGCTCCACGTTGGACATCTCGGCCGTGCCCGTGGTGAAGGGCCTCTCGAGCCTGCCGATCATCGTCGACCCCTCTCACGCCGCGGGCCGGCGTGACCTCATCCTCCCCATGGCGCGGGCGGCGGTGGCAGCCGGGGCCGACGGCCTCATCGTCGAGGTCCACCCGGCTCCCGAGACCGCGCTGTGTGACGGTCCCCAGGCGCTCCACGCGGACGACTTCGGCTCCTGGGTGGCCGACGTGCGCCGGGTGGTCGACCTGATGGGCAAGGTCATGGCCGGCGCGGAGCCGGCCGCGGTTCAGGTCTAGGGACCGTCGATGGGCTCGGTCGCCCTGGTCGGCGTCGGGCTCATGGGCGGGTCGCTCGGACTCGCCCTACGGGAACGGGCCGGCGTCGAGGTCGTGCGCGGGGTCGATCCCGACCCCGTCGCCATCGACACCGCCCTTACGATGGGCGCGATCACCGAGGCAGCGGTCACGGTCGAGGAGGCCGTCGACGGCGCCTCGGCGGCGTTCATCGCGGCGCCGGTCGCAGCGCTGCCCGAGGCGGCCCGCGCCGTGCTGGCGGCCGCCGGCGACGACTGCCTGGTGTCCGACCTCGGCTCGGTGAAGGCCGAGGTGCTCGGCTCGCTGGGGGCGGTCGAGCGCGCTCGCTTCATCGGGGGCCACCCGGTCGCCGGCGGCGAGCGCACCGGCGTCGCGTTCGCGCGGGCCGAGCTGTTCGAGGGCGCAACCTGGTTCCTCACACCGCCAGCGGAGGCCCGCCCGGACCTGTTCGAGCGACTGCACGCCCTGGTGGTGGCGCTGGGCGCCCGGCCTGTTGCCATCGACGTCGACGTGCACGATCGGCTCATGGCCCTGGTGTCGCACCTGCCGCACCTGATCGCGGCCGCGCTGCTCAACCAGGCCGCCACCACCAGCCCGGGCGGGCGCGAGGCGCTGCGCTCCGCGGGCCCCTCGTTCGGCGACCTCACGCGCGTGGCCGGGGCGAACCCGCCGCTCTGGACCGACATCCTGCTGGCCAACCGCGGCGCCGTGCTGGAGGCGATCGAGGGACACGCGGGGCAGATGGCCGAGATGGCTGACGCGCTGCGCGCGGGCGATCGAGACGCCGTGCGCGTCGCCGTGGAGCGGGCAGCCGCGGCCCGAGAGCGCCTGCGCGCCGATGAGCCCGGCCCGGCGCGCGCGCGCTGGCGGCTGCTGGTGGCGATCCCCAACCGGCCGGGCGTGATCAGCGAGATCGCCACGGCGCTGGGCCATGCACACATCAACATCGAGGATCTGCAGCTGGCGCCGGGTCCGCCCGACGGCGACGGCGAGCTGAGCCTGGTGGTGGAGGGCGAGGGGGCGGCACGCCGGGCGGCCGACCTCGTGGCCGGGCGGGGCTATCGCGCGCTGGCGCGCCCCGCAGATTAGATTCCGCTGCGGGATGTCGACCGCGTCGCCATGAGGGCACGAGATGGCTGAGCCTGCGAGCAGGCCCGTCGCGCTGACCGGCATCAAGCCCAGCGGGTCGCCGACGCTCGGCAACTACCTGGGCGCGATCCGGCCGGCGCTGGCGCTGGCGCTGGCGCGCGACTACCGGCCCTTTTACTTCATCGCCGACTACCACGCGCTCACCACGATCCACGACGGCGACGAGCTGCGTGAGCTCACCTACGAGATCGCCGCCACGTGGCTGGCGTGTGGCCTCGACCCCCAGGACGGCGTCCTCTACCGCCAGTCCGACGTGCCCGAGATCTTCGAGATCGCCTGGATCCTGTCGTGCTTCGCCCCCAAGGGCCTGCTGAACCGAGCGCACGCGTACAAGGCGGTCGTCGACGCCAACGAGCAGGCGGGCCGCGCGCCCGACGACGGCGTGAGCGCCGGCCTCTTCAACTACCCCGTGCTGATGGCCGCCGACATCCTCTCGTTCGAGGCCGCGGTGGTCCCCGTGGGCCTGGACCAGAAGCAGCACGTCGAGATCGCTCGCGACGTCGCCGACGCCGTCAACGCGGCCTACGGGCCCGTGCTGCGACCGCCACAGCCGCTGCTGGAGAAGGCGGCCGAGACGATCCCGGGCACCGATGGCCGGAAGATGAGCAAGAGCTACGACAACACGCTGCCGATCTTCGCCGAGCCGGAGGACCTGACGAGGCGCGTCAAGCGCATCGTCACCGACTCGCGACGCCCGGAGGACCCCAAGGACCCCGAGAGCGACACGCTGTTCCGGCTGTACCGGCTCGTGGCGCCCCCCGATGCCACCGAGGCGCTGCGTGCCCGCTACGAGAGCGGGGGCGTCGGCTACGGCGAGGTGAAGGAGGACCTGGCAGTCCTGCTCAACGACCTCCTCGTCGAGCCCCGCCAGCGCTACGCGGCGCTCATGGCCGACCGGTCCGAGATCGACGGCGTGCTGGAATCGGGCGCCGAGCGAGCCCGCGCGGTGGCGTCAGGCGTCCTTCGGCGCCTGCGCCGGGCAGCGGGCATCGGACGCTGAGCGCCCGGGGCGCCGGCGTCACCGCGAGCCCGGGGTCGTAGGGCTCCAGCCCGCGCGCCGCAACAGGCGCAGGATCTCGCGGGACAGCGCGCCGCCGCGCCAGACCAGCGGCGACTCGCCCGCGTCCTCGACCACCAGGTCCGCGCCCGGGATGCGCCGCGCGTACTCGGCGGCCATGGCGAGCGGGTGGTCGCCGTCGATCTCGTCCCGGCTGCCGACCACTAGGGTGGGCGCGGAGATGCGCTGAAGCGCGTCCAGACCGGGAAAGGCGCGCGAGCGTTGTACACCGCGCAGCGCGGCCGCGACGCCGTTGGGGTGCTCGTGGCGCTCCATCCGCTGGGCGATGACGGTGCGCACCGCCGCCTGCCAGCGCTCGGGCACCGTGAGGGGGCCCATGGCCTCCAGAAAGCCCTCCGGTCCTCCCCGCTCCAGACCGTCCGCGAGGGCGTCCCAGTACTGGATGTGCGCTGACGGCCGGCCGTGGTGGGCCGGGGTGAGTAGCGCCAGCGCGGCCACCCGCTCCGGCGCGCGCAGCCCCAGGCCCGCGGCCGTGGCCGCGCCCATCGACTGGCCCGCCACGGCGGCGCGCTCGATGCCCAGCTCGTCGAGCACCGCGAGGGCGTCCTCGATGAGCGCGTCGTAGTCGTAGGCCGGCGCGGTCGAGGACGCCCCGTGGCCGCGCGCGTCGTAGGTGACGACCCGGTGGCCCTCGCGCTCGAGGAGTCGACTGCCGTGCACGACGTAGCGCCGGGTGGCCGTGAGGCCGTGCAGCAGCAGCACCGCCGGCCCGTGGCCCGCCTGCTCGCCCCGAAGCCGGACGCCGCCGCGGGTCACCGAGAAGGGGCGCGCAGTCTGCTGGTTGCGGCCGAGCCCGGTCATGAGGACGCACTCTAGGCACAGCGGCGCCGGGCCCGATCTGGTGTGATGGGGCCATGGCCGAGACGGAGCGCGCGGCCCGCGAGCTGGCCGAGGGTGTGCTCGGGCATCCCGTGGCGGTGGCGCTGCCCGCCGACGACGAGCGACCCCTCGTGGCGGGCTCCGTGGCCGGCGATCCGCCCCGCGCCCGCGTGGCGTGGATCAACCCCGACGGGTCCAGCATCGTGGCGCGCGTGGCCTGTCCGCCGGGACGGCCCAGCCGGTGGCGCCCGGTGGTGGCGGCCGCGGTGCGGCTGAGCGGTGAGCAGCACGATCGGGTGCTTGTGGCGCGCCTCGCTCCCGAGGCGGCGGCGCTGCGCCCGCTCCTGACCGTGGAGGCCGACGCGCCCGTCGTGGAGCCCGGCGGCGACCGGCTGGTGGTGGCCCGCCTGCCGGACGAGGGCGCGCTGGTGGCGGTGGACGCCCTGGACTCGCGCGGCGAGCCGGTGGGTCGCCTGGTGCGGGCGGGCATCTCCGACCTGCAGACCGACGGCGGCACGGTGAGTGGGCGGCTTGGGGCGTCGCACGGCATGGGCGCCGGCATCGGCCACGGCCGGTGGGCCACCGGGCTGGCCGAGGCGGCCTTCGAGGCCGGCTACCAGCCATGGCTGCCCGGCTGGGTCCCGCCCGGGATGACCATGGGCGACCCGCGCATCGAGCCCGACGTCGCCTACCCCGCGGCGCCCCCGGCGTTGATCATCGTGTGGACCGACGCGGGCGCGCGCGTGCTCCTGCGCCAGGCGCCGGCGCCGCTGGCCAGCCCGGACGGCGGCGGCCGGGGCGCCCGAGAGGTGGACGTGGGCGGCGCGCCTGGCGTGCTGCGCGGCCGCGGCCTGGTGACGCTGATCTGGGAGACCCCCGAGCGGGCCTTCGGCGTGCAGGCGCGGGGGATGGCCGGCGGTGAGGACACGGCGCTGCGCGTGGCGCGCTCGGTCAGCCCCGAGAACCTGGCGCCTCCGGCGGAGGCCGGCTGACGCGGCCGGATACCCTCCCGTCATGGACTCCGTCCGGGTTCCGCCCACCGAGGCCGTCGGTGGCACCGTGCACCTTCCCGCCGACAAGTCGATCACCCATCGCGCGCTGCTGCTGGCCGCCGTATCCGACCGTCCGGTCACCATCTCGGGCCCGCTCGACTCCGATGACACCCAGGCCACGCTGACCGCAGTGGTGCGGTGCGGCGCCTCGGCCCAGGGCGATCTCGGCGACGCCGTCGTCGTGAGGGGGCGAGGTCTGCGCGGGCTGCGGCCGCCGCCGGCGCTCGACTGCGCGAACGCCGGAACGCTGATGCGCCTGGTCCCGGGGCTACTGGTGGGCCAGGGCGGCGACTTCTGCGTGCTCGACGGCGACGACTCGCTGCGCTCCCGGCCCATGGACCGCGTGGCCCGCCCGCTGCGCGCCATGGGGGCCAACGTGTTCACGGCGCCCGGCGGCACGCCGCCGCTGGTGGTGGACGGGACGGCCCCGCTGCGGGGCACAGTGCACGACCTGCCGGTGGCCAGCGCCCAGGTCAAGAGCTGCCTGCTGCTGGCGGGCCTGTTCGCCGAGGGGGAGACGTGGGTGCGCGAGCCCGCCGCCTCGCGCGACCACACCGAGCGCATGCTCGCGGCGGCCGGCGTGGAGGTGCTGCGCGACGACGGCGCCGTGGGCGTGCGTGGCCCCGTGGACGCCGTCGTCCTTCCCGACCTGGCGGTGCCGCGCGACTTCTCCGCGGCCGCCCCGCTGCTGGTGGCCGGGGTTCTGCGCGGCGATCCCGGCGTGTGCCTGCCGGAGGTCAACCTCAACCCGCTGCGCACGGGCCTGCTGGCGGTGCTCGAGCGGATGGGGGCCGACGTGAGGGTGGAGCCTGGGCCCGACGTCGGCGGCGAGCCGTCGGGGACGCTGCGCGCCGCGCGAGGACCCACCCTGCATGCCACCGAGGTCGCACCGGAGGAGGTGCCAGCGCTCATCGACGAGCTCCCGCTGGTGGGCCTCTTGGGCGCGTTCGCCGCGGGGCGCACCGTCGTGCGGGGGGCGGAGGAGCTGCGGGTCAAGGAGAGCGACCGCATCGCCACCGTGGTCGGCGCGCTGCGCGCGCTTGGCGCCGAGGCGGTCGAGCGCGACGACGGCTTCGAGGTGGTCGGCGGCGGACGGCTCACCGGCGGCGAAGCCGCGGCGGCCGGCGACCACCGCCTGGCGATGCTGGCGGCGGTGGCCGGTGCCGCCAGCGACGGCGGCGTCACCGTGCACGGCTTCGAGGCGGTGGGCGCCTCGTATCCCCGCTTCGGGGCCGATCTCGCGGCGATCGGGGTGGGGGTCGACGGATGATCGTCACCATCGACGGGCCCGCCGGCGCGGGCAAGAGCTTGGTCGCCAGGCTGGTGGCGCGGCGGCTCAGGGTGGGCCACCTGGACACCGGAGCCATGTACCGGGCCCTCACCTGGCTGGCCGCCGATCGCGGCGTGTTGCCCGGCGACGGTCCGGGCCTGGCGGCGCTGGCGCGCAGCACTCCCATCGAGCTGAGCACCTCACCCCAGGGGTCCCTGGTGCACATCGGCGGTCGGGACGTGACCGAGGAAATCCGCACCCCCGCCGTCAGCCAGCGCGTGTCGGAGGTGGCGGCCCACCCAGCCGTGCGCGCGGTGCTGGTGGCCGAGCAGCAGCGGCTGCTCGCGTCCGGCGACTGGGTGGCCGAGGGCCGTGACGTCGGCAGCTCGGTGTGCCCCGACGCGTCGCTCAAGATCTATCTCACGGCCTCCGAGCGCGAGCGGGCGCGCCGCCGTCGTGGCGACCTCGCCTTTCGGGGCGTCCGCCAGGGCGAGCAGGAGGTGCTCGAGGAGGTGCGCCGCCGGGACCGGCTGGACAGCGAGCGTGCCGAGAGCCCATTGCGCGTGCCCGACGGGGCGGTCGTCATCGACTCGTCGAGCCGCGGCGCCGAGGCCGTGGCCGAGCGCATCGCCGGAATGGTGGAGCGGACCGCGGACGCCGCGTCATGAGCGAGCTTCCCGAGATCGGGCCGTGGTGGTGGCTGGCCGGCCGCGCCGTCATCTGGTCCTTCGCGCGCCTGGGAATGCGCCTGCGGCGCACCGGTCAGCAGTACGTGCAGCCGGCCGGACCGGCGCTCATCGTCTGCAACCACATCTCGCAGGCCGACCCACCGCTGGTCGGCATCGCCGCTCTCCCCCGTCAGCTCTTCTACATGGCCAAGTCCGAGCTGTTCGAGGTCCGCGGCCTGGGCCACGCCATCGGCAACCTGGGCGGCTTCCCCGTGAAACGGGGCGGCGCCGACCGCCAGGCGTTCCGCACGGCCCGGGGCATCCTGCGCCGCGGCGACGCGCTGCTGACGTTCCCCGAGGGCACGCGCCACCGGGACGGCCGGCTGCAACCGCCCTGGCCGGGCGCCGGCGCCCTCGCGCTCGAGGACGGGGTGCGGGTGATCCCCGCCGCGATCTGGGGCTCCCAGGGCCCGATGGGATCGCCGGTCCGGGTCGCGTTCGGCCCGCCGCTCGACCTCACGGGCGTCGAGGGCGCGTCGCGCTCGGAGCGCTCGTCCCGGGCGGCCGACGAGATGATGGTCGCGATCGCCGCGCTGCTACCGACGGTCGGCGGCCCGGCTCAGGAACCGCCGCGCAGTGCCTGAGACGCGCCGCCCCTGGCGGCCGCCGCGCGCGGGCGGCACGGTGCGCCCGGGACAGCCGACGGTCGCGATCGTGGGGTATCCCAACGTCGGCAAGTCCACGCTGTTCAACCGGCTGGCCGGCCGCCGGGAAGCCGTGGTGGACCCCATGCCTGGCGTGACGCGCGACCGCCGCACGGTGGGCACCGACTGGAACGGCCGGGCCTTCCAGCTGGTCGACACGGGGGGCATCGACGCGTCCGACCCCTCGCCGGTGGCCCGCCAGGTGGCCGAACAGGCCGCCCAGGCCATCGGCGACGCGGACCTGGTGCTGTTCGTGGTCGATTCGACCACGGCCCCGACGCCGGGCGACCTGGAGCTCGCCGAGCGCGTTCGCCGGGCCGACCGCACGGCCCTGTTGGTGGCCAACAAGTGCGACGACGCGGTGGCCGAGGCCGCCGCGCACAACCTGGCCCAGTTGGGGCTGGGCGATGTTCGGCCGGTCTCGGCGATGCACGGGCGCGGCGTGGGCGACCTGCTGGATGCCATCGTCGAGCGTCTGCCCGA
Source organism: Miltoncostaeaceae bacterium (assembly GCA_030598395.1). GTDB lineage: Bacteria > Actinomycetota > Thermoleophilia > Miltoncostaeales > Miltoncostaeaceae > JAUVPZ01. The sequence continues at coordinate 9,343 of JAUVPZ010000008.1, forward strand.
TGCGCCACCCGCGCTCACCGAGGGCGCACTCACAGACGACCGGCCCCCGGCCGTCTGCATCGTGGGGCGGCCGAACGTGGGCAAGAGCTCGTTGCTGAACGCGCTGCTGGGCGAGGAGCGCGCGGTGGTGCACGACGCGCCCGGCACCACGCGCGATCCGGTGGACACGCTGGTGCACCTCGGGGAGCGGGAGGTGGCGCTGATCGACACCGCCGGCCTGCGCCGGCGTGGACGCACCGCCCAGGAGGTGGAGCGCGCCAGCCAGCGACGGGCGATCGAGGCCGCGAGGCGGAGCGACGTGGCCCTGGTGGTCGCCGACGCGACCGAGGGCATCACCGACTCGGACCTCGCGGTGACCGACCGCGCGGCACGCGCCGGCTGCGCGACGGTGGTCGCGCTCAACAAGTGGGACCTCGCACAGCCGGACCTCGACGACCTGCGCGACCGGCTGCACGCGAAGGCGCGCCAGCGACCGCCGCTGGAGATCTGCTCGGCGGTGACCGGCGAGGGCCTGCACCGGCTGCTGCCGGTTGCACTGCGGCTTCACGAGGCAGCCGCCCGCCGCCTTCCCACCCGTGACCTGAACCGCTTTCTCCGCGCGATTGCCGACGAGCGGCCCGGGCCGCTACGCGACGGGCGGCGGCTGTCGCTGCGACATCTCGTCCAGATCGCCGAGGGTCCGCCCAGGTTCCGGCTGGAGGTGAACGAGCCGTCGCTGATGACGCGCGACTACGGCTACTGGGTGGAGAACCGTCTGCGCCGCGCCTTCGATCTGGAGGGCGTGCCCGTGGACATCGTGGTGCGGGGGCGCGCATGATCGCCGTGATCGGCGCCGGGTCCTGGGGGACCGCCCTGGCCCGCCTGGCCGCCCTGCGAGGGGAGCGGACGCTGCTGGTCTGTCGTACCCAGCGCCAGGCCGCCGCGATGGCCGAGCAGGGCCGCGCGGTCGGGTACCTGGACGGGATCGCGCTGCCGGCCGACCTGCAGCTGGGGCACCTGGGCGACGTCGACGACCTTCGGGCGGTCGAGCTGATCGTCATCGCCGTCCCGGCCCATGCGCTTGGCGCGGCCGCAGCGTGGCTCGCGCCGCGAGCGAGCGAGGGGGCCCAGGTGCTCTCGGCCACGAAGGGGCTCGAGCCCGAGACGGGCGATCGCCCGTCCCAGGTGCTGCGGGCGGCGCTTCCCACGGCCCAGGTGTGCGCGCTCAGCGGGCCCAACCACGCCGAGGAGGTGGCGGCCGACCAGCCCACCGCGACGGTGGTGGCGGGCGATGCCGGGATGGGCCGGGAGGTGCAGGGCACCCTCAACGGCCCGCGCTTTCGCGTCTACCTCAACCCCGACCTGGTCGGCGTGGAGCTGTGCGCCGCCGCGAAGAACGTCATCGCGGTGGCGGCGGGCATCTCCGACGGAGTCGGCGCCGGCGACAACGCCAAGGCCAGCCTGATCACCCGGGGCCTGGCCGAGATGACCCGTCTGGGGAGCGCCCACGGCGCCCGGGACGCGACCTTCGGCGGCCTCGCCGGGATGGGCGATCTGGTGGCCACCTGCACCAGCGCGCACAGCCGCAACCGCCGCGCCGGCGAGCTGATCGCCCGCGGCGTGCCCGCCGAGCGGGTCGAGGAGCGACTGGGGCAGGTGGCCGAGGGCCTGTGGACGGTGCGCAGCCTGCTGGCCCTGGCCGCAGGCTGCGACGTGGAGCTCCCGATCTCGCAGCAGGTGGCCGCCGCCGCCTACGAGGGACGCCCGGTCATCGAGTGCATGGAGGCCCTGATGGCGCGGGCGCCCGCGGCCGAGTAGGCGACCCTGTTCCCTCGCCCTGCCCTCGCTGGGGTGGCGCTGATAGGGTCGCGTTCCCGTCCCGAACGCGGAGGTCCACGCACGATGCCCGCCCTCCCATCGAAGCTTCGGCGCGCCAGGCTGCTGCCGCTCCTGGCAGCCCTCGCGGCCGCGGTGGCCCTGGTGGCGGCCGCGTGCGGTGGTGGCTCCAGCGGCGGGGGAGCCGCCAGCTTCCTTCCCGCCGGCACCCCGTTCTACGTCGACTTCACCACCGACCTCAGCAGTGCTCAGGCGCAGCAGGCGGACGAGCTGCTGCAACGGTTCCCCGCGGCTCCCGCCGGGGGGATCGAGGCGGTGCTCGAGGACGCGTTCGAGGACCAGGGCCTGAACTTCGAGACCCAGATCCGGCCGCTCCTCGGTGAGCGGGCGGCCATCGGCGTGCCGGCGGCCCCGTCCGTCTCCGCCGACGGCGGGACCCTCGACGCCGACGCCGTCGGCGACACCCAGGCCATCCTCGTCTTCGAGTTGGCCGAGGGGCAGGAGGAGGCCACCGCCCAACTGCTCGTGACCGAGGGCGACTTCCGCGAGGCCGGCGAGCGTGGCGGGATCACGTACTACCGCAACGACTCCGGCAACTTCGTCGCCGTCGGCGACGGGGCGCTGGTCGTCGCCGGCGACGAGGAGACGCTGCTCGTCTCGCTCGACGCGAGGGAATCGGACGAGACGCTCGCCGCAAGCGACAAGTTCGACGACGTCATGAGCAAACTGCCCGAGGAGGCGCTCGCCCGGACGTTCGTCGACTTCGCGCCGTTCCTGAGCCAGGTCGCCGAGGCCGGCGACAACCTCGGGGTGGGGAACAACCTCCAGCAGCTCCAGGAGGCCGCCCTGGGCGCCACCGCCACCGCCGAGGCCGACGGCCTCAGCTTCAAGGGCGTGCTGGTGGGCTTCCCGGACGTCGCCTCAACGGGCACCGCCTTCTCCACGACCGGGCCGATCAACGCGCCCGCGAACACGGTGTTCTACCTCCGCTTCGCGAACCTGTCGGCCACCGTGGCGCAGGTGGTGGAGCAGGTGCGCCAGAACGCGGAGGGCGACGCCGCCCAGCAGATCGACGCGCTCACCACGCAGCTGCCCGCGCTGCTCGGCGTGACCCTCGAGCAGCTGGATGCCCTGTTCGACGGGCAGATCGAGATCGTGGTAACCCCAGGGCGCGCAGGCGTGCCGGGCCTCGGGCTGGTCGCCACCGTCACCGATGGGGAGGCCGCCCAGGCCACGCTCGACACGCTGCGCACCACGGGCACCCAGACGGTGGGATCCCAGCTCTTTAGCGGAGCGGAGGTGCCCGAATGGCGGCCGGTCCCGTTGGCCAACGGGGTGCGCGGCTGGCGGCTGGAGATCAACGACGACTTCAGCATCGTCTACGCGGTCGACGGGAACCGCGTGATCATCGCCTCCAGCCCGCTGACGGCGCGCACGCTACAGGCGCCGGCCAGCTCGCTGGCCGACTCCGAGGCGTTCAAGACGGCCACCCAGGGCATCCCCGACCAGGTGACGCTCCTGGCCTGGCTGAACACGGATTCCGCCATCCTGGTGGCCCAGGGCGCCGACGCCATCCCCCCCGACCAGCGCGAGGCGCTCCGCAACCTCCGCACCATCGAGGGGCTGGCCGCCTGGACGACCGGTGGCGACGACCCCACGTTCGAGGTGTTCGTCCCGATCGCCGGCTGACGGGTTCCGCTCGCAGAAGGGGCCGGCCGTCCGCCGGCCCCCTGGTATCCTCGCCGCTCCACGAACGACGAGCGGAAGGGCCATGGCAGAGAACCTCTTCACGTCGGAGTCCGTCACCGAGGGGCACCCCGACAAGATCGCCGACCAGATCTCCGACGGCGTGCTGGACGCCGTTCTCAGGGACGACCCGGCCGGCCGGGTCGCCTGCGAGACGCTGATCACCACCGGCCAGGTGATGATCGCGGGTGAGATCACCACCGAGACCTATGTCGACATCCCCAGCGTGGCGCGCGAGACCATCCGGCGCATCGGCTACACGCGGGCGAAGTTCGGCTTCGACTGCGACACGTGCGGCGTGTCGGTGGCCATCGACGAGCAGAGCCCCGACATCGCGCAGGGCGTCGAGCACGCTTCGGATGCCCGCTCCGAGGACAGGTACGAGTTGCAGGGCGCGGGCGACCAGGGCCTGATGTTCGGCTACGCCTGCGACGAGACGCCCGAGCTGATGCCGCTGCCGATCACCCTGGCGCACCGGTTGTGCGAGCGCCTTGCAGCGGTGCGCCGCGACGGAATGCCCTATCTCCGGCCCGACGGCAAGAGCCAGGTCACGGTGAGGTACGTCGACGGCGAGCCGCGCGAGGTCACCGCCGTGGTCATCTCCTCGCAGCACGCCGACGAGGTCTCACAGGACCTGTTGCACGACGAGATCAGGGGCCAGGTCATCCGACCGGTCCTCGAGGACTTCGATCGCTGGCGTGACGACGGCATCGACTACCACATCAACCCCACGGGCAAGTTCGTGGTGGGCGGTCCCCTGGGGGACGCCGGCCTCACCGGCCGCAAGATCATCGTGGACACCTACGGCGGCATGGCGCGCCATGGCGGCGGCGCCTTCAGCGGCAAGGATCCCTCCAAGGTCGACCGCTCGGCTGCCTACGCGGCCCGCTGGGTGGCCAAGAACGTCGTGGCCGCGGGCTTCGCCCGCCGCTGTGAGGTCCAGCTGGCCTACGCCATCGGCGTGGCGCACCCGGTCTCGGTGATGGTCGACACGTTCGGTACCGAGACGCGCGACATCGGCTTCGTCGAGAAGTGGGTGGGCGAGAGCTTCGACCTGCGACCCGCGGCCATCATCGACCAGCTCAAGCTGCGGCGCCCCATCTTCCAGAAGACCGCGGTGTACGGTCACTTCGGGCGCCACGACCCCGACTTCACGTGGGAGAACACCGACATCGGGGAGGCGGCGAGGCAGGGCCGCTCAAGGGCTCCCACGCCCATCAGGAAGGTCGTCTAGAAATGCCCCCGCGCCGGCGCGGCTGACGGCGCCGCCGGCAGCCCAGGTCTACCCGCTCGTCGGGGCGCGCGCGCTCGATCGCGTCCTGGACTACTCGGTGCCGCCCGCGCTGGACGAGCGGACGGTGCCCGGCGCACTCGTGGCCGCCCCGCTGGGCGGCCGCGTCGTACTGGGCGTCGTGGCCGGGCGGGGTGGCGCCGGCTACGAGGGCCGCCTCTCGGCGCTGGCGGGCGCCGTGGATGCCCAGCCCGTCCCGCCCGACCTCCTCGACTTGGCGCTGTGGGTGGCCCGGTACTACCGGGCGCCGGTCGCGGCCAGCCTCAAGCTCGTGCTCCCGCCCGGCAGCGGCGGGGCCCTGCGCCGCGGGCGCGACGGCGCGTGGCGGCTGGCCACCCCGCCGTCCGGCGGGCGGAGCGTGCTTGTGGTGGCGGTGCCCGAGGGGGCGACGCCCGCCTCGTCGCCGCGTCGCCGCGCGATCGTCGCGGCGCTGGCCGAGGCCGGCGGGCGGCTGCCCGCCGCGGAGCTGTGCCGCAGGGCCGGCACCACGCCCCAGACGCTGCGGCGCATGGCCGAGGATCGGGAGATCGCGCTCGGCCAGGAGCGCCTGGAGCCCGGCGGGCCGGCGGGCCTCGGCGAGCCGGCGTCCGAGCCCCCGCGGCTCAACGCCGAACAGGTCGCGGCGGCGGGCCGGCTGGAGGCGGCGATCGACGGCGGTACGGCCGAGGCGCTGCTGCTGCACGGCGTCACCGGGTCGGGCAAGACCGAGGTCTACCTGCGTGCGATCGTGGCGGCCCGCCGCCACGATCGGGGCAGCCTCGTGCTGGTCCCCGAGATCGCCCTCACCCCCCAGTTGCTGGCTCGCCTGCGCGGCCGCCTGGGAGAGGGGGTGGCGGTGTGGCACTCCGGCCTATCGGCTGCCCACCGGGCGCGCGAGCACCGGCGGGTTCGGACGGGCGAGGCCGACGTGGTGCTGGGCGCCCGCAGCGCGGTGTTCGCGCCCGTTCGCTCGCTGGGCCTGGTGGTGGTCGACGAGGAGCACGAGGCGTCCTACAAGCAGGACACCGTCCCCCGCTACGACGCGCGGCAGGTCGCCTACCGGAGGGCCTTCGAGGCCGGGGCCGCGCTGGTCTACGGCACGGCGACTCCCCGGCCCGAGACCTGGCGGGCGCTGCCCCGCGTCGAGCTCACGCGGCGCGCCGACGGCGCCCGGCCACCCCGCGTGGAGGTGGTCGACATGCGCACTCAGCCCCCGGGGCCGGTGTCACGTCCGCTGGCGAGCGCCCTGCGCGACGCCGTCGCCCGCCGTGAGAAGGCCATCCTGCTGCTCAACCGGCGAGGCTTCTCGCTGATGGTGCTGTGCCGCGCGTGCGGCTGGATCGCGACGTGTCCGGACTGCGAGGTGGCCATGGTCCGCCACCGGGCGCCCCCGCGGCTGGTCTGCCACCACTGCGGACGGGAGGAGGCGCCACCGGCCGTGTGCCCATCTTGCGGGGCAGCCGAGGTCGCGCGGCTGGGCGCGGGGACGCAGGGTCTCGAGGAGGCCATCGCCGCGCTGGTGCCGGACGCCCGCCTCGTGCGCCTGGACGCCGACACGACGTCGGCACGGGGTGCCGTCGACCACCTGCTGGCCGAGTTCGCGCGGCCCGGCGCCGCGGTGCTGCTGGGCACGCAGATGGTGGCCAAGGGGCACGACCTGCCGGAGGTGACGGTGGCGGCGGTGCTCGATGCCGACGCGCCGCTGGCGCACGCCGACTTCCGCGCCGAGGAGCGGGCCTTCGGCCTGATCGTCCAGGCCATCGGTCGGGCCGGCCGCCGCGGCGAGCCGGCGCGGGCGTTCGTCCAGGCCTACCAGCCCAACGCGCGTGCGGTCGCGCTGGGCGTGCGTGCTGCGGTCGACGAGTTCCTCTCCGGCGAGCTCGAGCGCCGCCGCCGCCAGGGCTTCCCGCCGTTCGGTCACCTCGCCCGCCTGGTGGTGGAGGGCGAGGACGCAGCGACCGCCGGCCGCCTCGCCGGCGAGATCGCCGCTGCGGTGCGCGACGCGCCGGAGGTGCGACTGCTGGGGCCTGCGCGGCTCCACCGGCTGCGCGGGCGCACGCGCTGGGCGCTGCTGGCCCGGGCCGAGCGGGCCGGTGAGGCGGCGGCGCCGCTCGAGGCGGCGGCCGCCGCACGCGGAGATGCGCTGCGACGCGCCGGCGCGCGGGCGGTGCTGGACGTCGACCCCCAGGACACCTGAGGGCCGGCGGCGGTCAGAGGCCGATGCTCACCGGCTGGAGCGCGAGCACGAGCACGCCGGTCAGTATCAGCAGCCCGCCCAGGCCGAGGGCGCCGAGGCGTAACCGGTTGGACGTGAACTTGGTGCTCATGCCCGCGAAGAACAGCACCGAGGCGAACAGCACCGTCGTGAGGATGTAGTTGTCGCCGCGCTGGTTGGCCGCCCTGGCGTCGGCCGCCCTCTGGTCAGCGGCCTGCTGCAACTCCTCGGCTTCGTCGATCTGCGCCACCTCGTACTGCTCCTGCTCGAAGGGCGTGCCGGTGGCGTCGGGGTTCGTGAGCGGCTCCGAGGCCAGCCAGGCTCGGAAGGCCGGCTTGAACTCGGTGCGGAAGCGCTCCTCCCAGAACTCGGCCAGGGCGTCGTTGTCGGTGGCCCGCGCCGCGGCCCAGTTGGCGAACAGCGTGACGTCGATCGTGATCAGCTGGCCGGCTGCGGTCGACGCGCGGGTGGACTCGGCGCGGCTGGCCGACGCCTCGCTGAAGCTGGTGGCCTGAACGCCGCTCCAGCGGGTGGCCTGGTAGGCGCTCCACGCGGACCCAAGGGTCGCCAGCGCCAGCAGGATCGCCGAGATGATCTCGACGATTCGCTCGCGGCGGTCCATGTCGGTCTTGGCGAAGATGCCGCCGCCGTTCTCGGCGGCGGCATCGTGTTCGTCCGGGGCGTCGCTCACGCTGCCGCGACCATACCGACGTCCCGGGCGTGCCGGCCCGCGTCGTGCGGCATGCGCTCCGGCGACCTCACGGGCGTCCGATACGCTTCGCGCGGCCGTTTTCCAGCGAGCCTCCGGAGTCTGCATGCCCGTCCCCTGCCTGTTCGAGGCGTCCGGCGATCCACGCGAGCAGTGGGCCCATGTGCTGTCCATCCTGCTGACGCTGGCGGGGCCCGACACCCGTTCTGCCCTGGTGGAAGAGATCACGGGCGAGGCGCTGCCCGACACCGACGCGATGCTCGTCCGCGCGCAGCGGCCGCTGCGCGACACGCCCGACCGGCTGTTGGCCGACACGGTTGCCCGGGGCGCCGGCTGGACGTTCGCCGTGCAGGCCACGCTGGCCTTCGGCGTGGTCGACGCCGAGCGTCTGGCGGCCACCTACGACGTCCTCGACGAGGTCGCCGACCGCACCATCCTGGTGTCGGTCACGCCCGACCGGCGGCCGCCCGAGGAGCTCGAGCGCCTCGTGGCCGAGGGGCGCGACGTGCGCCACCGCAGCTGGCTGCGCGTGCGGGACTGGGTGCAGGAGCGGCCCGAGCGCGGCCGCGCCGAGGGCGTCGACCTGCTCCTGCTGCGCGAGGCCGAGTACTACCTCACCCCCCGCGTGGCGGAGCTGTATCGCCTCGAGGGCGTCATGCCGCTGCTGCCGTCCGGGTTGCGGCCCGCGTTCGCCGCGGCGTTCTTCGACCTGAACGAGGTCTCCCCCGCGCCGCTGCTGGAGAGCGGCTCGCCCACCTCGGCCCGCATCGTCTTCCCCCGAACGGGCGAGCCTGTGGCCGAGGTGGTCGTCGAGGAGGGCGCGCTTGCGGTGCGGCTGCTCACCCCCCAGGGGGGCCCGGCCACCACGACCGAGGGTGCTTGGCAGGTCATGCTCATCGGCGAGGCCGCCGACTACTACGCCAACCGTGCCTGGGTACAGGCCACCGCGCGCGCGGTGCTTCCAGCCCGGCGCTAGCCTGAGGTCACGGTGTCATCGCGCGCATTCGACGATCCGGAGCAGGAGGAGCAGCGGCTCGCCGCGGTCGCGCAGATCCGCCAGTTCGGCGACCCGGCGCTGCGGACGCCGGCGGCGCCGGTGGCGGCGTTCGACGCCCCGCTGCGCGAGGAGGTGGAGCGGATGATGCGGATCATGTTCGCGGCCCGCGGCGTGGGGCTGGCCGCGCCCCAGCTCGGTGCGCTGCGGCGGCTCATCGTGGCCCGTCCGGGGGGGGAGGAGGAGGAGGAGGAGGGCGAACCCCTTGCGCTGGTGAACCCGGTCGTGGTGTGGCGCGCCGAGGAGGAGGAGGTCGGCGAGGAGGGCTGCCTCTCACTCGGCGAGATCGTCGTGGACGTGTCGCGTCCGGTGGCCGCGCGCATCGAGGCACGCGATCCTGCCGGCGACGAGCTGGAGATCCAGGCCGAGGGTCTGGTGGCGCGCGTACTGCAGCACGAGATCGATCATCTGGACGGCGTGCTGATCCTCGACCGCACCAGCCCCGAGCAGCGCCGTGAGGCGTTGCGCGAGCTCCGCGCGACCGCGCCCGCGTGAGGGTCGCCTTCGCGGGGAGCCCGGCGCCCGCGGCGTCGATCCTCCGCCACCTGACCCGCTCGGGGCATGAGGTGGCACTCGTCGTCACGCAGCCCGACCGGCGGCGCGGCCGATCGGGGCGGCCCCGCCCGACGGCGGTGGCCGAGGCCGCAGACGAGCTGGGCCTCGCGGCGCGTCGGCCCGAGTCGATCAACGACCAGCACACGGTCGCACGGCTCGAGGCGGCCGAGGTCGGGGCGTTGTGCGTCGTGGCCTTCGGCCAGATCCTCCGCGACCCGCTGCTCGAGCGCTGGCCGTGCCTCAACGTGCACTTCTCCCTGCTGCCCGCCTACCGCGGGGCGGCCCCCGTGGAGCGGGCCCTGATGGATGGCGCCGAGCGCACGGGGGTCACGGTGATGAGGATGGACGCCGGTGTGGACACCGGCCCCATGGCCCATCGCGCCGAGCTCTCGGTGCCGCCTCGCGAGGACGCCGGAACGCTGACGGGCCGGCTGGCCGACGCCGGCGGTCCGCTGCTGGCGGAGGCGCTCGACGACCTCGAACGTGGCGAGCTCACCCTGGTGCCGCAGCCGGACGACGGGGTGAGCCTCGCGCCGAAGATCGGGCCCGACGACCGCCCGCTGCGGCTCGACGGCACTGCTCGCGCGGTGGTCGATCACGTTCGCGCGCTGGCGCCGCACATCGGCGCCACGCTGGGGATCGACGGGAAGAGCTTCAACGTGTGGCGCGTCGCGCCCGCTCCGGGCGCCGACGCCCCGGGGGGGATCGCAGTCGTCGACGGACGCCTGCTGCTTCGGTGCGCCGACGGCGCCGTGGAGGTGCTCGAGCTGCAGCCCCCGGGGCGCGCCCGCATGGCGACGGGCGACTTCCTCCGCGGCCGGCGCGGCGCGCTGCGGCTCGAGGGGTGAGCCGGGGCGCCGTCGCCCCGGAGCGGGCCGTGGCCCTGCGCGTGCTGCGCCGCGTCGACGGCGGCGCGTACGCCGACCGCGCCCTGCGCGGCGAGGCCGACCGCGCCGGGCTCGACGTCCGCGCGCACGGCCAGGCGCTGCGCCTGGCGTACGGCGCCGTGCAGCGCTCGCGGACCCTGGACTGGCTGATCGACGGGGCGGTGGAACGCCCCGACGCGCTCGAGCCGGCGGTGCGCGACGTGCTGCGCCTGTGCGCGTTCGAGCTGGCGTACTCCGACGCCACGCCGGACCATGCCGCGGTGGACCAGGCGGTACGACAGGCGCGGTCGCTGCGTGGCCCTACACGGCGGCGCGCCGCGCGGGCCGCTGTGGTGAACGCCGCGATGCGCCGTCTCGCGGCCGAGCGGGCCGCGCGTCTGGCGTCGCTCGACGCCCCCGGGACGCCGGCGGGACTTCGCCATTCGCTGCCGGACTGGATCGCCCGGCGCCTCGCGGAGGCGCTGGGCGACGAGGCCGAGGCGACCATGGCGGCCTTCAACCGCCCCGCCGAGACCGCCTTGCGCTGGAACCCCTTGCGCGGCCCGCGCACGACTCTGGAGCGCGAGCTGCCGGCCGGATGGCGGGGCGACGCGCGCCTGCCCGAGGCGTACGTGGTGGACACGGGCTTCGCCATCGAGCGCTCACAGGCCTGGGCGCGGGGGTGCGCCATGGCCCAGAGCCGCGCCTCCATGATCCCCGCGAGGGCGCTCGGCGTCATGCCGGGCGAGCGGGTGCTCGATCTCTGCGCGGCACCCGGCGCGAAGGCGACCCACCTCGTGGCGCTGGCGGCGGGCGGCGTGCGCGTGACGGCGGTGGAGCTGCACGCGGCGCGCGCGGCTGCGCTGGGCGAGCTGGCCCGGCGGATGGGCGCCAGGATGGAGATCGTGGTGGGCGACGGGCGGGAGGTGCCGCTTCAGGAGGGGTTCGACGCCGCGCTGGTGGACCCGCCGTGCTCGGGTCTCGGGGTGCTGAACGCGCGCCCCGACGCGCGCTGGCGCCGGCGCGAGGAGGCGATCGGGCCGCTGAGCGAGTTGCAGGGACAGCTGCTCGCCCGGGCGCTTCGGGCGGTGCGTCCGGGCGGCCGCGTCGTCTACTCCACCTGCACCCTGCTGCCCGAGGAGAACGAGGAAGTCGTGTTGCGGTCGGGCGCACCGTTGGACGATCTCGGCGCGTCGTTCCCGGAGTGGCGGCACCCGGGGCTCCCCGGGGCGCTGCGAACGCTGCCGGGCCGCGACGGCACGGATGGCTTCTTCGTGGCGCGCCTTCGCGTAGGGTCAGGACGATGAGCGCCGGTCTTCCGCGCGGCCCGCTCGTGCTGCCCTCGGTGATGTCGGCCGACATGCTGCGCCTCGGCGAGCAGCTCGAGGCGCTCCTCGGCGCGGGGGCCCGCGCCATCCACGTCGACGTGATGGACGGTCGCTTCGTGCCCAACCTCACCGTGGGCACCGACTGGACGCGCGCCGCGGGCGGGCCGGTGCGCGCCGCGGGCGGCGCCGTGGACGTGCATCTGATGGTGGAGCGCCCGGCGCTTGCGGTGTCGCTGTTCGGGTCGCTCGCCGACGGGATCAGCGTGCACCTCGAGGCGGATCCTCAGCCGCACCGCCTGCTGCAGGAGATCCGCGCGGCCGGCTGTCGCGCTGGCCTCGCGCTGAACCCCGGCACGCCGGCCGACGCGGTGACGGCTCTGGCGCACGCCGTGGACTACGTCAACGTCCTCTCAGTCGACCCCGGGTTTGCGGGCCAGCGCTTCATCGACGGCACGCCGCGCAAGATCGCAAGGCTGCGGGAGATCCTGCCCGACACCGTGCCGATCGAGGTCGACGGCGGCATCGACGCTGCCACCCTTCCCCTCGCCCGCGACGCCGGCGCGACGCTGTTCGTCTCGGCGTCCGCCGTGTTCGGGGCGGCGGATCCGGCCGCCGCCTACCTCGAGCTGGCGGGGCTCGCGGCCGGGCCGTGAGTGGCGCGGCGGCGGCGCCGTCGCCCGAGGAGCTGGCGTGGCTGGCCCGCGCTCGCGTGCTGGCCGAGGAGGCGCGCGGCCAGGTGAGCCCCAACCCGCTGGTGGGCGCGGTGGTGGCCCGCGGCGGGCAGGTCCTGGGCGAGGGACATCACGCGGGGCCGGGGCTGCCGCACGCCGAGGTCGAGGCGCTGCTCGCAGCGGGTGACGCGGCGCGTGGCGCCACGGTGGCCTGCACGCTCGAGCCGTGTTCGCATCGCGGGCGCACGCCGCCGTGCACCGACGCGCTGCTGGCGGCCGGGGTCGCTCGCGTGGTCGTGGGGTGCCGCGATCCGCTGGAGTGCGACCGGGCCGGGGGCGCGTCCACCCTGGTGGCGGCGGGCGTCGAGGTCGCCTTCGCGACCGGCGCCGACGAGGCGGCCTGCCGTCGGCAGAACGGACCCTTCATGACCTGGGCGCGCCTGGGCCGCCCGGAGGTGACCCTGAAGCTGGCCACCAGCCTGGACGGCAAGATCGCCACAGCGAGCGGCGAGAGCCGGTGGATCTCCGGGCCAGAGGCGCGGGCGCTGGTGCACCGCTGGCGGGCCGAGCAGGACGCCGTGGCGGTGGGGTCGGGCACCGCGCTGGCCGACGACCCCCTGCTCACGGCGCGCGACGTCCCGGGCGCCCCGCGGCAGCCCTTGCGGGTGGTGTTCGACGGCCGCGCTTCGTTGCCGTCCGACTCGCAACTGGCGCGCACGTCGGCCGAGGTGCCCGTGCTGGTGCTGGCCGGGCCCGAGGCGGCACCGGAGCGCCGCGCAGCGCTGTCGGCCGCGGGGGTGGAGGTGGCCCTCGTCGACGCAGCGCGCGAGGAGCGGATCGAGGCCGGGCTGGCCGAGCTGGGGCGGCGGGGGGTGCAGTCCCTGCTGGTCGAGGGCGGCGCCGGCCTGGCGGCGGCCATGCTGGACGCGGGGGTCGTCGATCGGGTGGCGTGGGTGCTGGCGCCCACCCTCATCGGTGGCGCGGGCGCTCCGGGCGCGGTAGGTGATCCCGGCGCCGAGCGGCTCGCCGACGCCCCCCGCCTGCGCGAGGTCGCCGTGGAGCGCTTGGGCGAGGACGTGCTGGTGTCGGGCCGCCTCCACGACGTGCCGGGAGGGGGGTGAGGGCGTGTTCAGCGGGCTCGTTGAGGAGGTCGGTGCGCTCGTGGCCGTGCTGCCAACCGGGCAGGGCGCGCGGTTGCGCATCGCCGCGTCGGAGGCCGCTGCGGACATGGCCGTGGGCGACAGCATGACCGTGGACGGCGCGTGTCTCACGGCCGTGGCCATCGAGCCCCCGCACGTGGCGATGGAGGCCGTGGCCGAGACGCTGCGGCGCACCACCCTCGGCCTGCGCCGGCCCGGCCACCGGGTCAACCTGGAGCGCGCGCTGCGCGTCGGCGACCGGCTGGGCGGCCACATCGTGCAGGGCCACGTGGATGGGATGGCCGACGTCCTGGACGCCTGGCACGAGGGTGACAGCGTGGTGCTGCGGGTCGGAACGCCCGCCGATCTGCTTCCCTACGTGGTCGAGAAGGGGAGCGTGGCGCTCGACGGCGTCAGCCTCACGGTTGCCTCGGTGCTGCCGGATGCGTTCACCGTGGCGCTGATACCGCACACGATGGCCGTCACCACGCTGGGCCCCGGCCGTGTGGGGGATCGCGTGAACATCGAGGTGGACGCGTTGGCAAAATACGTCGAGATGCTGGTCATTCACCACCTTCGCAACCGCCCGTGACGACAGAGGCACCCGACACCACGGGCCAGTTCGCGAGCGTCGAGCAGGCGCTTGAGGACATCCGCGCCGGGCGGATGGTGGTGGTCTGCGACTCGCAGGACCGTGAGAACGAGGGCGATCTGGTCATGGCCGCCCAGTTCGCCACCCCCGCGGGCATCAACTTCATGGCCACACACGGCCGCGGGCTGATCTGCCTGGCGCTTACCGAAGAGCGCTGCGAGCAACTGGGCCTGCTGCCGATGGTGCGTCGCAACGAGGCCCCCAACCAGACCGCCTTCACCGAGTCCATCGAGGCCCGGGAGGGCATCACCACCGGCATCTCGGCCCCCGACCGGTCGCGCACGATCATGGTGGCCGTCGACCCCGATTCCAGGGCCGACGACCTCATCAAGCCCGGCCACGTCTTCCCGTTGCGCGCGAGGCTGGGTGGGGTGCTGGAGCGCGCCGGTCACACCGAGGTGGCGGTCGACCTGGCGCGCATGGCGGGGCTGATTCCGGCCGGGGTGATCTGCGAGATCCAGAACGACGACGGCACCATGGCGCGCGTTCCGGATCTGACGCGCTACGCCGTCCAGCACGGGCTGAACATGATCACGATCGCCGACGTCATCGAGCACCGGCGCCGCACCGAGCGGCTGATCGAGCGCGGGCCGTCCGCCCGGCTGCCCACCGTGTTCGGCGAGTTCACGGCCGTCGGCTACCAGAGCGTCGTCGACGGCAAGCACCACGTCGCGCTCGTGCTCGGCGAGGTCGCCGGCCAGGAGGAGGTGCTGGTGCGCGTGCACTCCGAGTGCCTCACCGGCGACGTCTTCGGCTCCATGCGGTGCGACTGCGGCGAGCAGCTTCAGGCCGCCATGACCATGATCGCCGAGGAAGGGCGGGGCGTCCTGCTCTACATCGCCCAGGAGGGCCGGGGGATCGGTCTGCTCAACAAGCTCAAGGCGTACGACCTGCAGGACAACGGGCGCGACACGGTGGAGGCCAACCTGGAGCTCGGCTTCCCGCCCGACCTGCGCGACTACGGGATCGGCGCCCAGATCCTGGTCGATCTGGGGCTCAGCACCATCCGCCAGCTCACGAACAACCCGCGCAAGATCGTGGGGCTCGACGGCTACGGCCTGTCGGTGACCGAACGGGTGCCCATCGAGGTGCGACCCGGCATGGAGAACGCCCGCTACCTGCGGGCCAAGCGCGACAAGCTCGGTCACATCCTGCATCACCAGGACCTTCGCTTCGAGGCCGACGACGACCAGGGCGACCCGGCCGGAGGCGATACCGGCTGATGGCCCGCAGCGGCCCCCGGCCGCCGGCCCCGCGCCTCGACAGGCCCGACGCCGTCCTCGCGGCGGTGGTGGCGGGCTTCCACCGCGAGGTGGCCGAGCGTCTGCTGGACGGCGCCCGGGAGCGCCTCGCCGACGCCGGCATGGCCGGCGACCTCGAGGTGCGCTGGGTGCCGGGGGCGTTCGAGCTTCCCCTGGCCGCCCAGACGCTGGCGTCAACCGGCCGCTACGCGGCGATCGTGGCGCTGGGTGCGGTCGTGCGCGGCGAGACTGCCCACTTCGACCACATCTGCCACGTCGCGACCACCGGCCTCGGCCGGGTCTCGCTCGACACCGGCGTCCCGTGCGCCTTCGGGGTGCTCACCTGCGACACGCTCGAGCAGGCCGAGGCGCGATCGGGCGGGGCGGTGGGGAACGCGGGCGAGGATGCGGCCGACGCCGCTGTGATCATGGCCAACATGGTGTCCCGAGAACCTCGGGCATGAGCCATCCGCCCGTGCCGCCCTTCGGCGAGGGGCGCGGCGCGGGCTGGGGGGCACCGCCCCCGCCGCGCCGGCCGGGGCCCGATGCCTGGCGCGCCCGCATCTCCTCGCTGGCCGGCGCGGGCCGGGCAGCCGAGCGCGCCGCCGCCGACCTCGGTATCCGCAGCGTCGGCGACCTGCTGCTGCACCTGCCGTTCCGCTACGAGGCATTCGACGAGGCCACCCGGAGCCTGGGCGAGCTGGCCGTGGGCGAGGAGGCCACCGTGCGGGTGCGGCTCGAGGCCATCCGGGTGCACCCCACGCGCCGGCGCAACCTGCGGATCGTGCGCGCGCGGGTGCGCGACGCCTCGGGCCAGCTGACCGCGATCTGGTTCAACCAGGACCACCTGGCGCGAGTGCTCCGCCCCGGCGACGAGCTGCTGCTACGCGGCGAGCTTGGGGCCGGGTCCGCTCCGGAGCTGTCGGTCAAGAGTCACGAGGTGCTCGGGGGCGGCGGCTCGGAGGGCCTGCACACCCGGGGGCTGGTGCCGGTGTACGCGGCCACCGAGGCCCTGACGCCGCGGCGCCTGCGCGAGCTGGTCGATCGCGCACGCCCCAGCGCGTGGGCGGCGCTCGAGGTCTTGCCGGCGTGGATGCGCTGGCGCCTGGGGCTGCCCGCGATCACCGACGCCATCGTCGCGGCGCACTTCCCGCGGGCGGCGCGCGAGGGCCGTCTGGGCCGCCGGCGGCTGGTGGTGGAGGAGCTCGTCGTCCTGCAGTTGGGCCTGCTCGCGCTGCGCCGCGCCGAGGGGCGCCGGCGGCGCGCGCCGGCCCTTCGGCCCAACGGCGAGCGCTCGTCACGGCTTCGGGCGGCGCTTCAGTTCACGCTCACCCGCGAGCAGGAGCGCGCCGTCGCCCAGGTGGGGCGCGACCTCGGCCGCCGGCAGCCCATGCGACGCCTGCTGCAGGGCGAGGTCGGCTCCGGCAAGACCGTGGTCGCCGCCCTCGCCATCTGTCAGGCCGTGGAGGCCGGAGCCCAGGCCGCGCTGCTGGCGCCCACCGAGACGCTGGCCGAGCAGCACCTGCGCACGCTGGACTCACTGCTCGGGCCAGCGGGCCTCGCGCCGGTGCTGGTGACCGGCCGCGTCCCTCGGGCCGAGCGGGACCGGCGCGAGGTTGCCCTGCGCACGGGCACGGCGTCGGTGGCCATCGGCACCCAGGCCCTGCTCACCGAGGGCGTCACCTTCGACGCGCTGGGCCTCGTGGTGGTGGACGAGCAGCACCGCTTCGGGGTGGAGCAGCGCCAGGCACTGGCCGAGCGCGCCGGCGCGACCGGCGACGCCGCCCACCTGCTCTACATGACCGCCACCCCGATCCCGCGCACGCTCGCCCTCACGGCCTACGGCGACCTGTCTGTCTCGACCATCCGCGGGCGCCCGCCCGGCCGCACGCCGGTGGACACGCGGTGGGTGCACGAGGACGCGCGCGACGAGGCCTACGAGGCCATACGGGCGCAGTTGCGGGCCGGGCGCCAGGCGTACGTCATCTGCCCGCTGGTCGAGGAGGGCGCGGAGGCCGAGGCGCGCGCGGCCACCACCGAGGTGCAGCGCCTGGCAGCCGGCCCGCTGGCGGCGTTCACCGTCGGGCTGGCCCACGGCGCCCAGCCCTCCGACGAGAAGCGCGCCGCGATGAGCGACTTCGCCGAGGGACGCACCGACGTGCTGGTTGCCACGACCGTCGTGGAGGTGGGCATCGACGTCCCCAACGCCACCGTCATTCTGATCGAGGATGCCGACCGCTTTGGGCTGGCCCAGCTGCACCAGCTCCGCGGCCGGGTGGGGCGCGGCGAGCACCCCGGCCTGTGCCTGGTGCTCGGCGAGCCCGCCACCGAGGAGGGCGCGCGCCGCCTGGAGGCGCTCACCCAGACCAGCGACGGCTTCAAGCTGGCCGAGTTGGACCTCGACATCCGCGGCGAGGGCAGCATCATGGGCGTGCGCCAGGCGGGCCCCACCGACCTGCGCTTCGCCCGCCTCAGCCGCGATCGGCGCGAGCTGGCCACGGCCCGCTACGCCGCGCGCCGCACGCTGGAGATCGACCCCGGCCTGTCGCGCCCGGAGCACGTCCTGCTGCGCGCCGCGGTGAGGGAGCGCTTCGCGGCGATCCCTCGCCTGCTGGATGCCTAGTGTCCCGAAACATGCGACGAACTTCCGGCTCAGGACACTAGGAGCCCGGGCCGGCAGGGGCGCCCGCGCCCGCGAACCGCAGCCGGCGCCGCTCGGCCCTGAGGCGGCCGGTACACTCGTTGCCCGGCGACGTCGACGAGGGAGCACCATGGCCGTCGAGATGGGACCGAGCGCCGACCAGCGGGCCGAGGCGCTTGCCGAGCGATTGTTTCTCGACTCGATCGCCACCCTCGAGACGGCGGCCGTCCATCTCGGCCACCGCCTCGGGCTCTACGAGTCGCTGGCCACCCAGGGCCCGGCCACGAGCGCCGGGCTCGCCGGCCGCACCGGCACGGACGAGCGGTACGTGCGCGAGTGGCTCGAGCAGCAGGCCATGACCGGAGTGCTTGAGGTCGACGACCATGAGGCCCACGAGGCCGAGCGCGTCTTCTCGCTGCCCGAGGGGCACGAGCGGGTGCTGGTCGATCGCGACAGCCCGCTCTACCTCGCCCCCCTGGCCCGGGCCTCGGTCGGGGCGCTCCGCCCGATCGACCTCCTGGTGGAGGCGTTTCGTACCGGCGCCGGGGTGCCCTTCCCCGAGTACGGAGCCGACACGCGCGAGGGCCTCGCCCACTTGAACCGGGCCACGTTCGTCAACGGCCTGGGCGCGACGTGGCTTCCGGCCCTTCCCGACATCCACGCGCGCCTCAGCGCCGACGAGCCCGCGCGGGTCGCCGACATCGCCTGCGGCGAGGGTTGGTCCAGCATCACGATCGCGCGTCACTACCCGAACGCCACCGTCGACGGCTTCGACCTGGACCAGGCGTCGATCGAGGCCGCGCGGCGGAACGTGGCCGAGGCGGGCCTCGCCGATCGCGTGCGGCACTTCGTGCAGGACGCCAGCGACCCGTCGCTCTCCGGCACCTACGATCTCGTGACGATCTTCGAGGCCGTCCACGACATGGCACGCCCGGTGGACGCGCTCCGTAACGCCCGTCGCCTCCTGGCACCGGGAGGCGTGCTGTTCGTGGCCGACGAGCGAGTCGCCGCGCGCTTCGAGCCCACGAACGATCCCACCGAGCGGTTCCAGTACGGCTGGTCGGTGACCCACTGCCTGCCGGCGAGCCGCGAGGACGAGCACTCCGCCGCCACCGGCACGGTGATGCGCGCCCACACGATGGTGGCCTACGGTCGCGAGGCGGGCTTTCGCGCCGTCGACGAGGTCCCCATCGAGCACGACTTCTGGCGCTTCTACCGCCTGACGCCCTAGTGTCCTGAGCCGGAAGTTCGTCGCATGTTTCGGGCGCGAATCCCGAGCGACGCAAGGACGCAGGGAGGCCCGCTATCTCCGAATATCGGGCCGACCGAGGACATCGCGTCGCGACGGGATGCAGCCGCGAAACTGCC
>JAUVPZ010000088.1 GCA_030598395.1 Miltoncostaeaceae bacterium
AGCTGGCGACCCTCCGGGCGCGGCGGCGCCACGAACCGTGCCAGCGCTACCTTCGGCCGGCGCTCCCTGCACCCCAGGCAGCGCCGCACGGGCACGTGACCCCGCCGTCGTCTGGTCCGCGTGGTCACGCCTCGGCGTCCTCCCCATCGGCGCCGCTGGCGGGGACCGCGGCGCCCGCCAGCTGGGTGAGGCGCTCCATTCCCTCAGGAGTCGCCGCCTCGACCGCCTCCTCGGACGACAGGTTGCGGCCCAGCGCGGCCACGAGCTCGGCCAGCTTCATGTGGGCGGGCAGGGCGCAGTAGCGCGTGGAGCCGTCGGATGCGTTGGGGCAGCGCTTGCCGTTGCGCAGGACGGCCGTGCAGCGCGCCACGCTGCTGTCGCCGTCGTCGCCGAAGTGGTCCCTGTCGTCCTCGGCGGCGAACGTGGACTCGTTCTTGATGTCGATGCGCCAGCCGGTGAGCCGTGCGGCCAGCCGGGCGTTCATGCCCTCGCGGCCAATGGCGAGCGACAGCTGGTCGTCCGGAACGATGACGGTGGCCTGGCGGTCCTCGTCGTCCACCAGCACCTCGCGCACGCGCGCCGGGGCGAGCGCCTTGGCCACGAAGCGGGCGGGCTCCTCGTTGAAGGGAATGATGTCGATCTTCTCGCCGCGCAGCTCGCTGACGACCATCCTCACCCGCGAGCCGCGTGGCCCGACGCAGGCGCCAACGGGGTCGACGCCCCGCACGTGCGAGATCACGGCGATCTTCGACCGCCAGCCCGCCTCGCGCGCCACGGTCCGGATCTCCACGAGCCCGTCGGCCATCTCCGGCACCTCGAGCTTGAACAGCTCGCGCACGAGCAGATCGGAGCGCCGGCTCACGATCACCTGCGGGCCCTTGGTGGACCCGCGGACCTCGGTGATCACCGCCTTGACGCGGGCGCCGTGGTCGTAGCGCTCGGCGTGGACCTGCTCGCTCTCGGGCAGCAAGGCCTCCACGCGGCCCAGATCCACCAGCGTGTAGCGCGAGTCGGACTGCTGGATGATGCCGGTGACCACCTCGCCGACCCGGTCGACGTACTCGTGGTACATCATCTCGCGCTCGGCCTCGCGAATGCGCTGCAGCACCACCTGCTTTGCGGTCTGCGCTGCGATGCGGCCGAAGTTGTCGGGCGTGACGTCGACGAGCTCGATCTCCTCGTCGGCGTATGCCGCCCAGTCGATCTCGGGCGGGGGCGGCTCGAACTCCTCGGGGTCGACGCCCTCCGGGATCTCGGGCTCGGGCCGCGGCAGGGTGCGCAGCTCCTGGCCCTCCGGCGGGATCAGCTGGAAGACGTGGATCTCGCCGCTGTCACGGTCGACGTCGACCCGTGCCCACTCGGCCGAGCCGGGCGTCTTCGTATACGCCGCGAGCAGCGCGTCCTCGAGCGCCACGAGGAGGGTCTCGGAGTCGATCCCCTTCTCGCGCTCGATCTGCTTGATGGCTTCGATGATCTCCCGGTTCACCTTCTGCTCCTCCCAGCCAGGCTCGGGGGCCGCCGTCGCACCGCGGTCGCTACGGCGTGGGGTCGGCGAGTTCGCGGGCGCGCCGCACTCGCGCCAGCGGGATCTTGGCAACCCCGTCCGCGAGAGCCACGGTCAGGACCTCCGCCCCCGCAGACACCAGGGTACCGGTGCACTCCCGCGAGCGGGAGCCCGCCTCGGCGAAGAGCCGGAGCCGCACCCGTCGACCCACCGCCCGCCGGAAATGCTCCGCGGTGCGCAGCGGCGGCTCTGGGCCGGGCGAGCTGACCTCGATGCCGTAGTGGTCGCGATAGCCGGCGTCCTCGAGGACGCCCGTGACCTCGGCGCACAGCCCGTGGTCGACGCCGGCCGGGTGGTCGACGACCGCACGCAGCACGCCGTCGCCCCGGCGGCCGACCACCGTGGCCTCGAGCAGGTCGACCTGCGGCAGCCGCTCGGCGAGCTGCCGCTCGATCACGCTCGCGATGTCATCGTTGTGCCCCTGCACGTGACCCCCAGCCCCTGCGCGCCCGCGGAGCCGTGGCCCACAAAAAAGGTGGGCTAGTCACCCACCCTCGTCCCAACGAATCGGGCGGCGCACGAGGCGCACGGCTCAGGGTAGCAGGGCTGCGCGCGAACCAGTCAGCGGCCGTGGCGGCGCGGGGTGCCCAGCGCGGCGCTGTCCAGGGTCAGCGTCACGGGACCGTCGTTCTCGAGGGTCAGGGCCATGTGTGCGCCGAACTGCCCGCGCCGCACCGACACCCCCTGCGCCTCGGCGGCGGCGGCGTATGACTCCACCAGCGGTGCGGCCACCTCGGGCGGCGCCGCCGACGCCCACGAGGGTCGGTTTCCGCGACGCACGTCGCCCAAGAGGGTGAGTTGACTCACCACGAGCAGCTCGCCTCCGGCCTGCGCCAGCGCAAGGTCGAACGGGCGGTCGCCGCCGGGGAACAGGCGAAGGCGCACGGTCTTGTGGGCCATCCGCGCAGCTGCCTCCGGGGTGTCGTCCTCGGCCACGCCGACCAGCGCGACGAGGCCCGGCCCGATGGCGGCCACCTCCTGCCCGCCCACCGTGATGCGGGCCCAGGCCGCGCGCTGCAGCACTACGCGCACGGGCTCGAGTCTACGATGGGCAGGTGGACGCGGCGGCGACACGGCTCACACAGATGCTCGAGGCGGCCGGCGCGGACGCCCAGCGCACGGCCGGCCGGGAGTGGACCGTGCGCCTGCCCAGCTCCAAGCGCGGGGCGATCACCTGCGGCCTGGTGTGCGGCGAGCGGACGCTCACGTTGCGCTCGTTCTTCGTCCGCGGCCCCGACCGCGAGCACGAGCGGGTCTACCGGCGCGCCCTGCGCAAGAACCTCGACACCCACCACTGGCGCTTCTGCCTGGACGACGCCGGCGACGTCTTCCTGGTCGCGCAGATGCCGCTGGAGGGCCTGGACGCCGACGCGCTCGGCCAGCTGCTGGGCGCGCTGTGCGTCCATGTCGACGAGACGTACGAGAGCGTGGTGCGGATCGGTTTCGACGTGCCGGACGGCACCCGGTTCGAGCCGCCTCCGCGAGGCGCATAGCCCCTCGTGGGACCGCACTCGAACTGCCGCGCCGAGTGCCCGTGGGCGCCTGACCTCCTCCGTGACCGACGCCGTTCAGGTCAGCAGCTCGCCCGCCGCGTCGAGGATGCGTTCGGCACAGGCCGCCTTGGACATGCGCGGCAACCGCTGCGCTGCGCCGGCGCGGAGGATCGTGATCTCGTTGTCGGGGCTGCCGAAGCCGACGCCGTCCGCGCCGATGTCGTTGAAGACCAGCAGGTCGAGGCCCTTGCGCTCGAGCTTCTCGCGGGCGTGCTCCAGGCCCTGTGGCCCGTGCTCCGCCGCGAACCCCACCAGCACCTGGCCAGGGTTGCGCCGCGCGGACAGCTCGGCGAGCACGTCGTCGGTGCGCTCGAGGGCCAGCTCGAGGGCGGCGGACTGCGACTTGTCGAGCTTGCCCTCGACCGGCGCCGCCGGTCGGTAGTCCGCCACCGCCGCCGCCATGATCAGCAGGTCGCACGACCCGAAGGCCTCGCCCGCAGCCCGGTGCAGCTCGGCTGCCGTCGGGGCGTCGACGTAGATGATCGCCGGGTGGCGTGGCAGGTCGACGTTGGCGGCCACCACGGTCACTTCGGCGCCGCGCCGTCGCGCGGCCTCGGCGATGGCCCACCCCATCCGGCCGCTCGAGCGGTTGCCCAGGTAGCGCACCGCGTCGACGGGCTCGCGGGTGCCGCCGGCGGTCACCAGCACCCGCCGCCCCGCACGCCCGGCACCGACCTCGATGCGGCGGCAGACGGCGTCGACGATGGCGTCCGGCGCGGCAAGCCGCCCCTCGCCCACCTCCCCGTCGGCGAGGATGCCCCACTCGGGCGGCACGATCTCGACGCCCCGCCGGCGCAGCAGCTCGAGGTTGTCGCGCGTGGCGGGGTGGACGTACATGCGGGTGTTCATCGCCGGGGCCACGAGCACGGGTCCGTCGAAGGCCAGGTACACGGCGGCCAGCAGCCCATCGCCCTGGCCGGCGGCCATGCGCGCGATGGTGTTGGCCGACGCCGGGGCCACGAGCAGGAGGTCGGCGCGCCGGGCCAGATCGAGGTGGTCGTAGCCGGGCTGCCCCTCGGCGCCGAACAGTTGCGTACCGACCGGCCGGCCGCTGAGCGCGGCGAAGGTGGCCGCTCCCACGAAGCGCCGGGCGCCTGAGGTCATGATCACGGTGACCTCATGGCCCCGCCGCTGCAGGATGCGCAGGACGTCCACCGCCTTGTAGGCGGCGACGCCGCCGGTGACGCCCAGCAGGATCTCAGCCATCGGACGTCGCCCTCGTGGCCCGGTCGACCACCGCCACCAGCTCCTCCACCGCGGCCTCGGCGTCGCGGTTGACGATGGTGTGGTCGAACTCGTCCATCGCGGTCAGCTCGACGCGGCTGGTCTCCAGCCGCCGCTCGATCTCGCGCTCGGTATCGGTGGCGCGGCGCCGAAGACGCTCGCCGAGCTCGCCGAGCGACGGCGGCGCGACGAAGACGCTCAGCGCCGCGGGGAGCGCCCGGCGCACCGCGCGCGCACCCTGCAACTCGATCTCCAGCACGATGGACCGCCCGCTCGCGAGCGGGGTCTCCACCTCACTGCGCAGCGTGCCGTAGCGGTTGCCCGCGTAGGTGACGTGCTCGAGGAACTCTCCCGCACCGACCCGCGCGTCGAACTCCTCAGGCTCGAGGAAACGGTAGTCGCGCCCGTCCCGCTCGCCCGTCCGGCGACTGCGGGTGGTAGCCGAGACGGCCACTGAAACGTCCGGGAGGCGGGGCAGGAGACCCTCGATGAGGGTGCCCTTCCCCGCTCCCGACGGTCCGGAGACGATGATGACGCGAGGGCGGCGAGCTACCGCTGGTGAAGCAACTCCAGCAGCTCGCGACGCTGCCGATCCGACAGGCCTCCGATCGTCTTGCCCTGGGCGATTCGGCAGTGATTCAGGAATCGGGTGGCCTTGACCTTCCCGTACTTCGGTACTGCCATCAGCATGTCAAAGACCTTGGCTGTCAGCACGTAGTCGGGAGGTTGCTCGATCATTGCGGTGATGCTGGCGTGACCGCTCTTGAGATCTCTCTTGAGTTGTGCCCGCCTGGAGCGAATCTCGTTCGCCCGGCGTAGGGCCTCCATGCGCTGATCGTGGGAGCGTTCGGGCGCCTGGAATTGAGGTTTGGGAGTGGTTGTGGCCATGAGCGAAGATGATTCTAGGTTCGGGGACCCACCGGATACAAGCCGGTGTTTGCAGCCGTTTTACATGGTTTACACGGATGTTGCGGCCGAAGTCTCAAGCCATGGCCCCCACTCTGCGATCAGGCTCAAGTCGAGCCTGATGCTCCCGAGCGTTCTCGCGCGACGCCCTCAACGCCCTCCGCGGGCGGGCCCGCGGGGACGGCCAGGTCCTGCAGCGCGACCGGCGTTCCACCGCCCGCCGCGAGGCCCGCGCCGATCACCTCGGCAGCGGCCTCGGCGGCCTCGATGGTGGTGAGGCACGGCAGGCCCGCGCGCACGGCGGCCCTCCGGATCTCGGCTCCGTCGCGATAGGGGCCGCCGCCCCGGGTGGGCGTGTTGATCACCAGCTTCACCTCGCCCCGCGCGATGAGATCCAGCGCGTGCGGCGTGCCCTCGCTGATCTTGCGCACCGCCCGCACCGGGATGCCCGCGGCCTCGAGCGCGCGCGCCGTGCCGCCGGTGGCCACCAGGCGCAGGCCGGCCGCTGCCAGCCGACCGGCGAGCCCGACGGCGCGTGGCTTGTCGGCGTCGCGCGCCGAGAGGAACACGGTCCCTTCTGCGGGCAGGCCCCCGCCGGCGCCGCGCTGGGCCTTCGCGAACGCCTCCGAGAAGCTGCCGCCCAGCCCCATGACCTCTCCGGTGGCGCGCATCTCCGGTCCGAGCACCGGGTCGGCATCGGGAAACCGCGAGAAGGGCAGCACGGCCTCCTTGACCGCGACGTGGCGCATGAGCGACGGCGGCGGCAGGCCGAGGTCGGCGAGCCGCTCGCCCAGCATCAGCCGCACCGCGTGGCGCACCAGCGGAACCCGTGTGGCCTTGGCCACGAACGGCACGGTGCGCGAGGCACGGGGGTTGGCCTCGATCACGAAGACCTCACGGCCGCGCACGGCGAACTGCACGTTGAGCAGCCCCACGGCGCCGAGCGCGCGCGCCAGCACCGCCACCTGCTCCGACAGCTCGGCGACCAGACCGGGGCCGCCGCGCTGCGGGGGCAGCACGCAGGCCGAGTCGCCCGAGTGCACGCCCGCGGCCTCCACGTGCTCCATCACGCCGGCCACCCAGCAGTCCTCGCCGTCGGCCAGGGCGTCCACGTCGTACTCGACCGCCCCGGCCAGGAAGCGGTCGACCAGCAGCGATCCCGCGACGCGCTCGCGCCGAAGGTAGTGGCGCAGCTCGTCCTCCTCGTGGCACACGGCCATCGCCCGGCCGCCCAGCACGTAGGAGGGGCGCACCAGCACCGGATAGCCAACCGCGGCCGCCGCCCTGAGCGCCTCGTCGGGGTCGTCCGCCACCGCCCAGGGCGGCGCCGCGAGCCCCAGGTCGCCGAGCAGCCGCCCGAACCGGCCGCGGTCCTCGGCGAGGTCGATGGCATCGGGGGTCGTCCCCAGCACCGGCACGCCCGCGTCGGCGAGGATGGGCGCCAGGCGCAGCGGCGTCTGCCCGCCGAGCTGGGCGATGACGCCGACCGGCCGCTCGACGGCGCAGATGTCGAGCACCGACCCGGGGGTGAGCGGCTCCATGTAGAGGCGGTCGCTCACGCCGTGGTCGGTCGACACGGTCTCGGGGTTGCAGTTGATCATCACGGCCGCGTAGCCCAGCTCGCGGGCGGTCTGGGCCGCATGGACGCAGCAGTAGTCGAACTCCAC
>JAUVPZ010000054.1 GCA_030598395.1 Miltoncostaeaceae bacterium
GCCCGTGAAGCGTGCGTCCTCGTTGAGGAAGCGGCACCGGCCGCCCGTCTGCCGCGCCAGCGCGACCTCGACCCGCGCGATGTCGGAGCGGTCGGGTCCCGCGCTGCCGCGCAGGCTCCGAACGGCGCCGCCGGCGCGGGGCGCTCTGATCTCGCTTCCGGGCGCCACGTTGTCGACCGAGCCCGCCGGCGCGTCCACTCCGCAGGGGCGGGGATCGCCGGCGAACGTGCAGACCGCGTGCGAGGGGGTCTCCACCGCGCCCTTCGCGCTGGCGTGGACGCGCGCCGCGCCCGCGCGCCCCGCCACGAAGCGGACCGTGCCGCGGCGATTCGTGGTCGCGGTCGTCCGTCGGTAGCGCACCGTGGCGCCCGGTGCCGGCACGGCCGCGCCGCTGGCCACGTTGTGCCGCAGCACCTGCACGGTGAACGGGGAGCCGGCGGGCACGGCGTCGGAGCTGAGCCGAAGCGACAGCTCGGGCCGCGAAAAGGCGGCGAACCGAAGGGGCGCCCACTGCACGTAGTCGCCTTCGGCGAGCAGGAGGGCGTCGGCGCCCACCGCCGCGCTGCGGTGGTTGCGCGTGAGGCGGTAGGCCTGCCCGGAGGGCAGCGAGGGGCCGACGCGGCTGACGAACGAGCCGAAGCCGAACACGTCGAAGCCGAGCCGGGCGCGACGCGCGGTGGCCGCCGCCCGCAGCTGCGCGGTGGCGCTCAGGGCCGGGACCTGGAAGGTGTCGGCGTCGAAGTCGTCGGTGATCGTGGCCGGGCCCGCTGTCGGGTCGAGGTCGATCTGGGTCGGCCCGAAGCGGTCCACGACGGCGACGGACGTGGAGACCGCCGACGCCGCGACGGCGAAGGCCAGGGTGGCCGCGCAGGTTCCGGCCACGGCGATGCCAAGGGTGGTGGTGCGCACTGAGGCTCCTCTCGTCGGAGGGCGTTTGGTGTGGCGGCTCCGGGCAGGTCTCCTGGCTCCCCGGTGGGTACGCGAGCGCCGAAGCCTTCCCAGGATCTCCCCAGTGGCCGGCCCAGGATGCCTGGGCCACACGACGTCGCTTCCGGGTCACAGTGGCGGGACCGCGCCGGTCTTGCACCGGACTTCCCTCTTGCGCGCCCCAGGGGGCGACCACGAAGCCGCAAAGCGCGGCGAGACTAACACGTCGGCCGGTATGGAAGGATGGCCGCGTGACGGCGACCGCAACCGACGCCCGCGCCGCGACGGCCGCGCCGCGCCCCGGCGCCGGCCGGGTGGAGCGCATCGTGCGCAGCCCCGGCCGCTTCTGCGCCGCCACGTTGGCCATCACCACGCTGGGGCTGCTGCTCGACCGCTACTCGGACCTCTCGCAGCAGGCGCTGCTGGGTCTGGCCACCTGGTGCTTGCTGCTGGTCGCCTTCCGCTACCTCACGCCCAACGAGCGGGCCCAGACGACCGTGGTCGTGGTGGTGGCGACCACGGCCGAGATCCTCGGATCGGTCATCTGGGGCGTCTACGCGTACCGGCTGGGCAACCTGCCGCTGTTCGTGCCGCCGGGTCACGGCCTCGTCTACCTCACGGGCCTGCGGCTCAGCCAGACCTCGTGGGTGCGCCGGCACCGGCGACTGTTCACCGGCCTCATCGTCGCTGCGGTTACGGGGTGGGCCATGCTGGGGCTGATCGCCCTCGGCCGCAGCGACGTGGCCGGCGCGGTGGGGGCTGCCGTGCTGCTGGTGTTCCTGTGGCGCGGGCGCGCGCCTGCGGTGTACGCGGGCGTGTTCGTGGCCGTCGCGTACCTCGAGATCTACGGCACGGCGCTCGGCACGTGGCGCTGGGCCGAGCACATCCCGCTGCTGGGCGTGCCCGACGGCAACCCGCCCAGTGGGGCTGCGAGCGGCTACGTGCTGTTCGACATCGCGGCGCTGTCGCTCGCGCCCGCGTTGCTCGGCGCGACCGCGGCGGCGCGCCGTGCGCGCCCCATCGCGTGGATCGAGCGCGCAGCACGGCGCCTTGGGCGCCCGCCGCCGGCAGGTCAGGACCTGCCATTGACCGACCAGTCGTAGTCCAGGAAGCCCACCCGCTCGAGACCGGCCAGCGGCCGCGGCAGGTACGGCCGCACGGCTGGCAGCACCCGCGCCGGGCGCAGCGCGGCGACGATCGTGGCCGCGGCCGACGGCGCCCGCATTCCGGTGAGGAAGTCGCCCCCGAACCACTGGAAGATCCTGCTGAGCAGCAGCAGCTCGCCGTCGGCGCGCGCGCCGCGCCGCTCATCGGCCAGATAGCGGCGGCCGTTGGCATCCAGCTCGGCGACGACGTCCTCGCCGTAGGCCCGAAGCGGGGGGCAGCCCACCGACCCGCAGTTGAGCCCGAAGTGCACCCGCGGGTCGCCCAGCCGGCGCGCGATTCCGTGCTCGATGTCGTCCAGCGTCAGTGTCCGCCCGCCGACCCTGAGCCGGAGCGAGGTGAAGATGCCCGGGATGTCGAACACCGTGGCCACGGGCCAGCGCGCGGCCACCGCCGCCAGCACGGAGGCGTTGTACGCGTTGATCCAGAACGCCAGCTGGCCACCGGCGTCGAGGGCGGCCGGATCGGCCGTCGCCAGTGCCTCCAGATAGACGGCCAGCTCCTCTGAGGCGCCCACCGCCAGGTAGTCCACGGTCCAGCCGTCGCTCGTCGCCGCGATCACCCGGGCCAGCGGCCCGTGCTCGAAGGCGCCGCCGCCGCCCGGCCTCGGCCGGGGCACCCGCAGCGGCGCGCGCACCCGCGACACCAGCGCGGGGACCGGCGACGGGCCCGCGCTCACGGGCGTCCCCCGAGGTGCCGCGCGCACGCCGTGGCGTGGTCGTCGCGGCTGGTCTCGATCAGCGTCACCTCGGCCGGCCATTCGAGCACGGGCGCGCCGGCATCCTCGGGCGGTGCGGTGATGACGGCGTGCCATCCGGCGGCGTCCACCTCCCAGCCCACGTCCTGGAAGTCGAGCATCACGTCGTGCAGCAGGTCCGGCGGGCCCATCACCACGAACGTGGTCGGGGCCGGGGGCGGGTCGGGGTTCTCGGGGGGTGCCATGGCTCCGGTGTAGAGTCTCGCGGCGTGGGCACGGTGTCCATCACCGGAGAGATCAGTCTGCTCTGGCGGGACGCCGATCCCTACGGCGGCGAGGTGCTGCTGGTCAGCCTCGACACCGACGAGCTGCTGGCGATGAACACCTTCGAGATCAGCGGCTCCCTGGCTGAGAGTCTGACGAGTGTGCTGGAGGAGGGCCTGCGGGTGCGCGTGGACTGTCGCTCGGAGACCGTGGAGGTGGTCAACATCGACACGGGCGAGACATCCGACAAGGACCAGCCGGTGGTCGTCGACCTGGTGGTGCTACCCGGCTGATGACGGCCCTCCGCCGTATACTCGGCTCGCCGCCCGCGGGCGGCAGATGGGGCGTAGCCAAGTGGTAAGGCAACGGGTTTTGGTCCCGTGACCGGGGGTTCGAGTCCTCCCGCCCCAACCAGCGTAGTGCGGGACCGGACGGAGGCCTGGTGAGCGTCGGCGCGATCGTTCTGGCGGCGGGGCAGGGCACCCGCATGCGCTCCCGCGTGCCCAAGGTGCTGCACCCGCTGGCCGGGCGCACCATGTTGGGCTGGGTGCTGGCGGCGGTGGCCGACGCCGGGGTGGAGCACGTGGTGGCGGTGATCGGCCACGGCGCCGACGACGTACGCGCCGCGCTGCCCGAGGGGGTCGTGCCCGCCGTCCAGGATCCGCAGCGGGGCACCGGCCACGCCGCGCAGGTGGGCCTGGACGCACTGGGTCAGCGGTGCGACACGGTCCTGGTGCTGTGCGGCGACACGCCCCTGCTCACTGGCGAGCTGCTGGGGCGCCTGCTCGCCGCACAGGGCGAGTCGGGGGCCGCCCTGACCGTGCTCACCGCCGAGCTCGACGACCCGGCGGCCTACGGGCGCGTGATCCGCGGCACGGATGGCGGCGTCCAGCGGGTGATCGAGGCGCGCGACGCCACGCCTCAGCAACTGGCGGTCCGGGAGATCAACGTCGGCGTCTACGCGGCCGATCCGGCGGGGCTGCGATCGGCCCTCGACAACGTGGGCAGTGCCAACGCGCAGGAGGAGGTCTATCTGCCCGACGCCCTGCCCTTGCTGGACGGTCCGGTCACCGCCCTGCCCATCGACGATCCCGCGGTCGTGCTGGGCATCAACACCAGGGTCGAGCTGGCCGCATGCGAGGCGGTGCTGCAGGAACGCCTGCGCGAGGAGCTGATGCTGGGGGGTGTCACCATGCCCGACCCCGCCCGCGTGCATGTGGACGTGAGCGTCCGGGTGGGCCCCGACACGGTGCTGTGGCCGGGCACCGCGCTGCGCGGCGACACGCAGATCGGCGCCGACTGCGAGATCGGCCCGGACGTCACCATGATCGACTCGGCCGTGGGCGACGGCACCACCGTGGTGGCCTCACACGTGGTGGAGTCGGAGATCGGCGACGGCTGCGAGGTGGGTCCCTACGCGCGGCTGCGCCCCGACTCCCGCCTGGCGGCCGGCGCCAGGGTCGGCACGTATGTGGAGACCAAGAACGCCGGCCTCGGTCCCGGCGCCAGGGTGCCGCACCTCTCGTACATCGGCGATGCGGAGATCGGCGAGTACAGCAACATCGGCGCCGGCAACATCACGGCCAACTACGATGGCTTCCGCAAGCACCGGACCACCATCGGTGCCCGCGTCAAGACCGGCTCCGACTGCGTCTTCGTCGCCCCGGTGAGGCTCGGCGACGACGTGATGACCGGCGCGGGGTCCATCATCACCGACGACGTGCCCGACGGCTCGCTGGGAATCGCCCGGGCGCGTCAGAGCGTCATCGAGGGCTTCACTGCCCGAGCCGCCGCCAAGGCGCGGAGGGCGGCGGAGGAGGCCAGCGGGGAGGGGCAGTCGTGAGCAGCGCGAGCACCAGCATCGACCGGCACGACTCCAAGCGGCTCATGGTCTTCGCCGGCCGCTCCAGCCGTGTCCTCGGCGAGCGAATCGCCTCGCGGCTCGGCATCGAGCTGGGCGAGGTCAGGCTCACGACGTTCGCCAACGGCGAGCTGTACGTGCGCTACGAGGAGAGCGTGCGCGGCGCCGACGTCTTCCTCGTGCAGTCCACCAACCGGCCGGTCAACGACAGCCTCATGGAACTGCTCATCATGATCGACGCGGCCAAGCTGGCCTCGGCACACCGCATCACAGCCGTCATCCCCTGGTACGGCTACTCGCGCCAGGACAAGAAGTCCGCGCCCCGCGAGCCCATCACCTCCAGGCTCGTCGCCGACCTGCTGCAGGCGGTCGGCGTCGACCGCGTGCTCACCATGGACCTCCACGCCGGCCAGGTGCAGGGCTTCTTCTCGGTCCCGGTCGATCACATGACCGCCGTCCCGCTCTTGGTCGACCACTTCATGGAGCGCTCCTACGAGGACGACCTGGGCGAGAAGCTGGTGGTGGTCTCGCCCGACGCCGGCCGCGCCAAGCTGGCCAACCACTTCGCCGAGAAGCTGGGCGGCACGCTGGCCGTGCTCACCAAGCAGCGGCCCGACCACAACGAGGCCGAGGTCACCCTGCTCATCGGCGACGTGCAGGACCGCTCCGCCATCCTCATCGACGACATGATCGACACCGCCGGCACGTTGTGCGCGGGCGCCCAAGTGGTCCGCGACGCGGGTGCCACGCGGGTGTTCGCCGCGGCCACCCACGGGCTGCTGTCGGGCCGCGCTGTCGAGCGCCTCCGCGACTCGTGCATCGAGGAGGTGGTGCTCACCGACACCGTCCCCCTGCCCGAGGACGCGCCCCCCGACCTGTTCCGGGTGCTGTCGGTCGACCGCATCCTGGCCGACTCCGTACACAACGTGTTCTGCGACGAGTCGGTCAGCGAGATCTTCGCGGGCGAGAACCAGCTCTTCTAGCCGTACGCCGGACACGCGTGCCATCACGCTCGAGGGGTCTGGCTGCCCGGCAGCCGATCCGCACCGAGCTGACTGCCGCCGAGGCCCTGGGCCGAAGAGAGCGACCAGCGCGCGGTCGCCGTCGCGAGCAAGGCTCGCTGGGCGGCAGAGTGCAAGGACGTTCGCCGCCGAAAGGAGCCGCGCTGTCCACGAGGCCATCGACGCGCCGCTCGACTACATCTACGTGATCGTCCGCGAGCAGCCGGCGAACGATCACGTGAAGGGCGGTGAGCCGCTGCCCGACTACACCCCGTCCTGACAGGCAGAACGACCCCATGGACCGACCGTTTCTCGGCCGACCCATCGACTAGGTGGCAGCGATCTGGGAAACTGTCATGGCGGGCGCGAATCGGCTGCTTGAGCTGGGTGTCATCGAGCAGATCGGTTGGGTGAGCAAGCCATGGGGGCTCTACGGCCGTCGTGTTTCTCCGGAGCAGTCGTTCGCGGGCAAGGGCGAGGGCGACGCGCCTGGTGGCCGGCATAGCGTTGCGACCATGAAGCTGCAGGAGGTTCGTCCGAGCGTCTTCGCCGTCACGCTGAGCGCGCACGAGCTCTCGACGCTGCTGGCGGGCGCCCGGATGTCCCTCTCGTTCATGGAGACGGACCCCGGGAGCTCGACAGAGCGCTCGCGACGGGCGTTGGAGTCTGTGCTCGCCGACTTCGATCGGTCGCTGGAGCGGATGCGGCGCTCCGGCGGCGAGTAGAGGCCATCCGGGCCGCGGGTCACGGCCGGCGGACGCCGGCGCCGAGCACGGGGCGGGAGGCGGGAGCCCGACGCGGGCCCGCCCCCCGTAATCGCTGGATCAGCCCATCTGCGAGCGGAAGTGATCCGCGATCTGGTCGAACTCGCGGACGAACTCGTCGTGGTCGTACTCCATCGCGTTCAGGAACGTGCTCCATCCCATGGTGTGCTTGGCCATCAGCGAAGCCTCGATGATCTCCTCCTCGGTGGCCCCGAAGAGGCGGGCGGCCTGGGAGTGGAAGTAGGTGCAGTAGTGGCAGCGCGTCGCCCCCGACACGGCCAGCCCGATCAGCTCCTTGTACTTGTTCGGGATCGCCGTGGCGTCGGAGAGCTGGAGGTTCTTGAACGTCGTCCACTCGCTCTCGACGAGCGAGTCCGGGAGATCCCTGAGCCACACCGGGACCAGACCGAGGGTCTCCTCGACTTCGCGCTCGACCTCCGCTCGACTCATGAGTATTCCTTCGCTCGTGGGATAGACGAACCGATGTTGCGGGGGGGGGCATCCTCGCCGCGCCCAGCCGCCCGGTCAAGGGAGGGGCCGAGCGCGGCGTCGGTCTGGAGCCGGCGCGGTCGTGTTGGCCCAACCTCACGCCCAGGAACCAGTCATGCCGCCCGGCGGCCTTCGCTACACTCCGCCGCCGCCCCGACCCGCGACCGGGACGGCGCCACCGAGATGACCCAGCACCTGCAACTGTCCGCCGACGAGCGCACCGAGTTCGGCAGCCGCCCCACCAGGCGTCTGCGTCACAGCGGCCGGGTGCCGGGCGTCGTGTACCGGCCGGGCCAGGCCAGCGCGCACTTCTCGGTGCCCGGGCGTGAGCTCAGGCGCCTGCTGAGCGACGGCGGACGCACCTCGGTGATCGACCTGACCGTGGGCGGTGGCGACGTCCGGCCCGTCATCTTCAAGGAGTGGCAACTGCACCCGGTGCGCACCGAGATCATGCACGTCGACTTCCAGGAGGTCGACCTCGCGGTGGCCATCGAGGTTCCCGTGGGCATCTCGCTCGTGGGCACCGCTGCGGGCGTGCGCGAGGGCGGCATCCTCGACCAGCCGCTGCGCGAGGTGACGGTGCGCGCGCTGCCCGACCAGCTTCCGGACTCCATCGAGCACGACGTCTCCGACCTCGAGATCGGCGCCACCCTGACGGTGGGCCACCTCTTGGCCCCCGAGGGCGTCGAGATCACCGGCGACCCCGACGCCGTGATCGCGTCCATCGTCGTGCCGCGCGCCGTCATCGAGGAGGAGCCCGAAGAGCTCGAGGGCGAGGAGCTCGCGGAGCTCGAGGGCGAGGAGCTCGAGGGCGAGGAGGGCGCCCCGCCGCCCGAGGGCGCCGAAGAGGGCGGCGAGCCGGCCGAGGGATAGGGCCCCCTCGATTCCGGGCCCCATCCGACTGGTCGCGGGGCTGGGCAATCCGGGCCCGCGCTACGCGGCCACCCGCCACAACGCGGGCCAGCGGGCCGTCGAGGAGCTGGCGCGCCGGCTGGACGCGCCCCGCTTCCGCAGCCGCTTCGCAGGCAGCTTCGCCGAGGCCCGCGGGCCGCTTGGGCCCGTGGCGCTGCTGGTTCCGGCCACCTACGTCAACGAGTCGGGCAACGCCGTCGGGCCCGCGGCCGGCGCGCTGTACGCCCGGCCCGAGCAGGTGCTCGTGCTCCACGACGAGATCGACCTGGCCTTCGGGACCGTGCGCGGCAAGGCCGGCGGCGGTCACGGCGGGCACAACGGCCTGCGCTCGATCGCGGGGCGGATGGGGGGGGGGTTCGCGCGGATCAGGCTGGGCGTGGGCCGCCCGCCGGCCGACTTCCGTGGCGACGAGGCCGCATGGGTGCTGTCGCGGTTCTCCGAGCCTCCCGAGGAGGTGGAACGGCTGATCGAGCGGGGCGTCGAGATGACCGAGCTTGCCCTGGCCGAGGGGATCGATGCGGCGATTGCGCAGTTCCACGCGGCGCCACCGGGATCGCGCGCCTCCCGGCGCGCCGGCCGCTCCGACCCGGAGGCGGGCGCGTGACCGCCGCGGCGCTGGACCGCCACCTGCTCGGTCGCGAACCGTTCGCCGGCGCGGTCGCCGCGCTCCACGGCGGCGCGGCCGCGTCGGTCACGCTGGCGCGGCCGGCGTGGCCGTGGGTGCTGGCGGGCCTTCGGCGCCAGGCGGAGAGGCCCATGCTGGCCGTGGCCCCGGGCGACGAGGAGGCGCGCGACCTGGCGCGCGAGCTGGAGGCGCTCTTGGGCGCGGCGACCGTGGCGCTCTGGCCGACGCTGGGGACGCCGTCTGGCGGCGTGGGCCGGTCGCCTCACCTGGTGGGCCAGCGGGCCCGCGCCCGCGCCGGGCTGGCGCGCGCCGACCGGCTGGCCGTGGTGAGTGGCGCCGCGCTCGCCGAGCTGGCCCCGGCCGCGGTGCCTGAGCCGGTGACCGTGGAGGTGGGCGCCGCGTGCGATCTGGACCGGCTCGCCGGCGAGCTGGCCGGCGCAGGCTACGAGCGCGTGGCGCAGGTCGAGGAGCGCGGCGAGTTCGCAGTGCGCGGGGGCATCCTCGACGTGTACGGCACCACGGCAGCGCTGCCGGCGCGAGTGGAGCTGTTCGGCGACGAGGTGGAGAGCGTGCGCGCCTTCTCGGCCTTCACCCAGCGGACGGTTCGGCCGCTGCGACGCCTCACCGCGTGGCCCGCCCGTGACGGGGACGGCGGGGCCGAGGCCCCTGCCACCGACGGGCTGGCCGGGGTGGCCGTGCTTCGCCTCGCCCCGGCCGAGCACGCGCGGGCCCTGGCGGAGGCCGCCGAGCGCCTCGAGGACGAGGCGGCCACGGGCGCGCTGGTGCCCGCCGACGCCGTCATGGCCGCGCTCGAGGCCGCGGCCACCCTGGACCTCGAGGTGCCGCGCGGCGGCGCCGAGCCCGCCTTCGACGCCGTGGAGGCGCGCTTTGCGACGCGCGGAGCGGGCGAGGCAGAGGCCGAGCTTGCGCGCCTGGCGCGCAACGACCAGCGGGTGGTGGTGGCCTTCGAGCGGCGGGGCGAGATGGAGCGCGCGCGCGCGCGCCTGGAGCGGCTCACGCCCGGGGTGGTGGAGCCCGGCCAGCTGCCGCGCCCTGGCGAGGTGGCGTTCACCGTGAGCCCCGTGCGCGCGGGGTTTCTCAGCCACGCGCTGGCGCTGGCGCTGATCCCGGCGGGCGCGCTGTTCCGGCGCCGCCGGCCGGGGGGCGAGCGGCCGGCCCAGCCCGGCCGGCACCTGCGCAGCTTCCTCGACCTGCGCGTTGGCGACCACGTGGTGCACGAGGACCACGGCGTCGGGCGGCTCACCGCCTTCGAGACGCGCACGGTCGCCAGCGTCACGCGCGACTACCTGGCGCTGGCCTTTGCCGCGGGCGACCGCCTGTACGTCCCCCACGACCAGCTCCACTACGTCACCCGCTACGTGGGGGCCGACGGCACCGAGCCGACGCTGTCGAAGCTGGGCGGCAAGGCATGGGACCGGGTGAAGTCGCGGGCGCGCGCGGCGGTGCGGGAGCTGGCAGGCGAGCTGATCACCCTCTACGAAGCACGGGCGCGGGCCGAGGGGCACGCGTTCCCGTCCGAGGACGAGCTCACGCGCGAGCTGGAGCGGCGTTTTCCCCACACCGAGACGCCCGACCAGCAGCGCGCGATCGACGCGGTGATGGACGACATGGAGCGGCCGCGTCCGATGGACCGCCTGATCTGCGGCGACGTGGGGTTCGGCAAGACGGAGATCGCCATGCGCGCGGCCTTCCGGGCCGCCGCCGCCGGCAAGCAGGTGATGGTGCTGGCGCCCACCACGATCCTCGCGCAGCAGCACCTGGCCACGTTTCGCGAGCGGTACGCGGACATGCCCGTCGGCGTGGACATGGTCAACCGCTTCCGCAGCGCGGCCGAGGCCCGGGAGATCCTGGGGCGGTTCCGCCAGGGGGCGCTTGACGTGCTGATCGGCACCCACCGGCTGCTGGGCATGGACGTGCAGCCGAAGGACCTCGGGCTGGTCATCGTCGACGAGGAGCAGCGCTTCGGCGTGGCGCAGAAGGAGGCCCTGCGCAAGCTGCGGGTGCGCGTGGACGTGCTCGCCATGAGCGCCACGCCCATTCCCAGGACCCTGCAGATCTCGCTGTCGGGCCTGCGCGACATCAGCGTCATCGAGACGCCGCCAAGCGGGCGCCGTCCCGTGGCGACGCACGTGGGCGAGTACGACGAGGGGCTGGTACAGAAAGCGCTGGCGCGCGAGGCCGGCCGCGACGGCCAGTCGTTCTTCCTGCACAACCGGGTGGAGACCATCGAGGAGGCCGCCGAGCGCGTGCGGTCGCTGGTGCCCGATCTGCGCGTGGTCGTGGCCCACGGGCGAATGCCCGAGGGCGAGCTGGAGGACGTGATGCTCGGCTTCGTGCGGGGTGAGGCCGACGTGCTGGTGTCGACCAGCATCATCGAGTCGGGTCTCGACATCCCCGCTGCGAACACGCTCGTGGTGGAGC
>JAUVPZ010000149.1 GCA_030598395.1 Miltoncostaeaceae bacterium
CTGCCTCGACGATCTGGCTGGTGTTGTCGCCGTGGCCCGCGTCGCCGCGCGCGGCCGCGTACGGGTCGCGCGCGGCCTCGGCGGCCTCGCGTTGTGCCTTCGTATGCCAGTAGACGCCCGAGCGGTACTGGGTGCCCGCGTCGTTGCCCTGGCGCATGCCCTGGGTGGGGTCGTGGTTCTCCCAGAACAGCCGCAGGATCTCCATGGTCGAGGTGAGCGAGGGGTCGTAGACCACCCGCACCACCTCGTTGTGGCCGGTCCGCCCCGAGCAGACCTCCTCGTAGGTGGGGTTGGGCGTGTAGCCGCCGGCGTACCCGACCGCGGTGGTGTGGACGCCGGGCGCCTGCCAGAACACACGCTCGGCGCCCCAGAAGCAGCCCATGCCCACGTCGAGGATCTCGAGCCCCTCCGGAAACGGGGGCGTGAGCGGCGTGCCCAGCACCTCGTGCCGCTCAGGCACGGGCATCCGCTGGTCCTCTCGGCCGGGAAGAGCCTCCTCCGGGTCGGGCATGCGGGTCTTGTGGCGGGCGAAGAGGGCCACGGTGCCTCCCGTCGATGGACTCCCCCGAGCAGGATAGGCGGGTGGGGCAGAGCGCGCCGGCCTCCCGCCGACGCGCTCGCCGGCCGGTCACGCCGAGGCCGACTCGGCCCGCCCCCCGACGCGCGCGGCGTGCGTGGGGTCGTGGGGGAGTGGGGGGTGGTGCGGGGCTGCGGCAGCGTCCTCGTGGTAGGTGATGCGCCGCAGCGTCAGGGCCGCCACCAGCCCGGCCAGCAGCGTGATGCCGCCCGCGATGTAGTAGGCCGCCGAGATGCCGTCGGTGACGGCGTCGCGCGCCGCCTCCAGCACCTGCGGAAGCTCCGCCGCGGGCACCGCCTGGGCGACCTCCTCCTGCTCGCCGCTGCTCTGAGCCAGGCTGGTGGCGATGGCGTGGGTCTGCTCGGACGACTCGCCGAGGCCGCCCAGGAACGAGTCAAGGCGGTTGTTCTGGATGCTGGCGACGACGGTCCCGATGATGGCCAGGCCCACCGTGCTGCCCACCTGCCGCACCGCCTGGACCACGCCGCTGGCCGCCCCGCGCAGGGCCGCCGGCGCCGCGTTGAGCGCGTCGGTGTTGGTGGGGCTCATCAGCAGGCCGATACCGATGCCGATGGCCGCGTAGCCGGGTACGAGCCGAGCGAAGTCGAAGTCATCCAGGAAGGCACCGCACCAGAGGAGCCCGACGCCGGCCACCAGGCAACCGATCGTGGCCAGCGGCCTGGCCCCGACGCGGTCGTACAGCAGGCCCGCGACGGGGGCGATAAGCAGCACCGGGATGGTCAGCGGCAGCAGCGACAGGCCCGCCTCGATGGGGGAGAAGCCCAGCAGGTCCTGCACGTAGATCGCCCCGAACACCACCAGCGCCATCAGCCCGAACTCCACGAAGAACAGCACCACGTTGTCGCCCACGAAGTTGCCGCGGCGAAAGAGGCGCAACTCGATCAGCGGCTGCTCGGCGCGGAGCTCGATGAGGACGAACGCGCTCAGCAGGATCCCCGCCGCGGCCAGCAGCGCGAGGACCCGCGGCGACGACCAGCCCCAGGCGCTGCTCTGCATGAGGCCCAGCACCAGGGCCACCAGGCCCGAGACCAGGGTGGCCGCGCCGGGCCAGTCCATCCGCTGGCCGGCCGCGACCCTGCCGTCGGGGCGCGCCACCGCCGTCATGATCAGGGTGGCGATGCCCAGCGGGAGGTTGATCCAAAACACGATCCGCCAGCTGACCTCGGTGGCCAGGCCGCCGACCAGCGGCCCCAGCGAGAGGAAGATCAGCGACACACCCGCGTAGACGCCCATGGCCCGTCCGCGCCGGGCGACGGGGAACGCGTTCATGACCAGCGTCGCCGACGGCGGGATCATCAGCGCGCCGCCGAGGCCCTGCGCTGCCCTCGAAAGGATGATCATGGTCTCGCCCTGCGCCAGGCCGGCCGAGGCCGAGGCCAGCACGAAGATGATCACCCCCAGCGAGAACACTTTCGTGCGGTCGAACATGTCGGCCAGGCGTCCGCCCACCGCCATGAAGGACGCCAGCGACAGCAGGTAGGCGTTCACCACCCACTGGACGCCGGTCTGGGACAGGTCCAGATCGTCCTGCATGGTGGGCAGCGCAACCCCGACCACCGTGGTGTCGAGCAGGATCATCGACAGCGCGCCGGTCATGGCGATGAGCGTGAGCCATGGCCCCCCGTGCCGCTCGCCCCCGCGCACCGCCGGAACCATGCCCATCGTCTCCGTGGAAGTCCCGGTTACCGGCTCAGTCGATGAACCGGGTGAAGCCCCGCCCGTCCTCCATCGGCTTGTAGACCTCCCGGAAGTCGAACGCGTAGTCGAAGTCGTCGCGCTCGGCCTCGCGCGCGCCGAGGACGTCGAGGTTGTGCACGATCAGCAACTCCTCGTGGATGTTCGAGGCCTGCACCAGCTTCAACCCCGACGGCGCCCAGACCCCCGAGCCGCCGCAGAACCGCGCGCCGGAGATGCCGTGCCGGCCCACGGCGTTGCACGCGATGGTCCAGATCTGGTTCGTTGCCGACGTGGCCGCCATCGTCACGTCCCACAGGTGCCCGTAGTAGCGGTCGGTGCGCACGTTCATGCCGGGGTAGTCGCGCGTGGCCAGCGCGCGCCACGAGGCCAGCTGCAACACCGCGTCGACGTGGTCCACCATGGCGTACTCACGCAGCAGCGAAGGGAAGAGGTAGTCGTAACAGGTGGTGAACCCGAAGCGGCCGAAGCCGTAATGGCTCTCGATGACCAGGCGATCGTCGCGGCCGCTGGTGGTATAGGTCTTCTCGATCCCGGGCAGGAAGACCTTGTGGTACGTCGCCTCCTCGCTGAGGTAGTCGTGAGCGTGGGAGATCACCATGCTCGTGTTGAAGAACTTGCGGTCGGGCCCACGGGTGATGTTGTTGAGCACCACGCCAACCAGCGACTCCACCAGCAGCGGCTTCAGCTCGTCCTCGATCCAGTCGAGGTGGTTCTGGGTGACGGCCTCGTTCATGTAGTCCCAGCAGGCCGGCTCGTCTTCCCAGAAGTAGCCCGACAGCGCGAACTCGGGGAAGATTGCGA